>JASJHI010000114.1:0-9959 GCA_033791105.1 Acidimicrobiia bacterium
AGATCATCTGGCTGCGCGAGAACGGCTTCGGCTGCGTCGTGTCGATCATCGCCGCGCCGCACAACCTGCACAACTACGAAGAGCTCCAGTTGCCGTACCGCCACCGCCCCTTCAACGCCGAGAATCCCGACCTCTATCTGACCGCGCTCTACGGGGAACTCCGTGACCTCCTCGATCGCGGCACGAAGGTCCTGGTGCACGGCGAGGAAGTCGGCGACCGGATCGTCGGGGTGATGGGCGCCTACGTCCGCTGGTCGGGCCTCGTGGACGATCCGACCCAAGCGATCCAGGTCACCGAGCGGATCGCAGGCCGTCAACTGGACCCGTCTGCACGCGACATCATCATGCGCGCCCACGAGCTGCGCTGAGCTACCAGACCGAACAGGATTCCGGCAGGACGAGCAGCGGGTACGGGTCGAGGCGCTGCGTCGTTCCGTTCCACACCTCGAAGTGCAGGTGGTAGTTCCCGGCAGTGGTGCCGGTGTCGCCGACGAAGCCGATCACATCGCCAGTCCGCACGGTGTCGCCCGTCACGAATCCGTTTGCGTCCTCGACGCAATGGAAGTAGCGATATCGCCGGTCGGTGGCGGAATCCTCGAGCGTCCATCCCCAGCCGGCGGTTCCCGAGTTCGTGAACCGGCCGCTCAGCACACCATCACAGACGGCATAGATCGGCTGGCCGGCAGTACTCATGATGTCGAGCGCGAAGTGGGTGCGACTGGTGCCGCGCGGGTGGAAATAGCTGTCGTCGTGAAAACCACACGAGGCGCCCGGGTGCAGCGGGAAGATCAGCTTCCCGGCGGGCGCGGCAACGATGAGACCCTCGTCGATCCCGTTCCGATGGGGGTTGTTGGACGGTGGCGACCCGAGGCGCTCGGCCCGCTGGGTCGGGGTCGCGGCGCCTTCCATCGCGGTCAGTTCGGGATCGACGGCGGAGGCGAGCCCGCCCCCGAAGCGACTCGCACCGTATGCGCCGGCACCCACGGCCAAGCCGAGGAGGAGGCCGCGACGGCTGAGCCGCTGCTGAGATCGAGTCGAGGGATGGGGCGTCGGATCGGGCATTGAATCGGAGGGCCGCGAGTCACTCGGCGAAGACGGCCAATCGGCAGTATATGACGATCTGCCACACGACCGTTACGCGACCGCAATGGAGCGCCTGTCGAGCGGACGCCGGCTCGCAGATCAGACCAGCGTCACGTTCGGGAGCGGAAGCCCGAACAACGGGACCGGATCGACCGCCGGACCCGCAGTACCGCCACGGCGCACCTCGAAGTGCAGGTGCGGCGCGTTCGATGCGGCATTTCCGGAACTCCCCATGTACCCGATCACATCACCGGGGCGAACGACATCGCCGACGGCGAGACGGTCAGCGAACGAGTCCAGATGGTGATATCTGTAGATGTCACCGTTCGCATCCTCGATGATCCAGGCGTTGCCCTGCGCGCCCGCCAGCACACGCTGGCTGGCGAGCACCCCGTCGACACATGCCAGCAACGGTTGGCCCGGCTGAGCGTCGACGCGCCACATGTCGACGCCGCGATGTCCACCGCTGCCGTTCGATGCGCTGTCGCCGCCGAAGTTGTCGAGCAGCGTGATCCCTCCGGTCGTGTCACACGGGAACGAGATCGACGCTTCGCCCGTAGGAACCAATCGCTCGGCCGGCTCGGTCGCGACCGCGGCCTCGCCGACGCCCGATGTCTCGGCCGGCAGCCCGAACGCCGTCTCCGCGCCGAGGCGCCGCAGCGCCAGTGCGCCGCCCGCAAGCCCGAGTGCGGAAATGACGAGTCGACGACGGCTGAGAGTAGCGTGAGGGGACATGGCAGGTAGGCGGGTTCTCGTGAGTGGCATGGGCGGTTATCTCGGCACGCTTGTCACCAGCATGCTCGAAGACGAGCCCTGGGTCGGAGCGCTGGCAGGAATTGACGCGGATCCTCCGCGCCACCGCCTGAAGCGTACGACCTTCCACCGGATTCGACCCGGCGAGCATGATCGGGCCGTCGAGACGATCGTCGATTTCGATCCGCACATCGTGGTCTACATGGGGGTCTGGGAGCCCGACGCCCGCGCCGCACCGAGCGCCGCGGCTGCGCTCACCGACGAGGCGTCGACCACCGTGCTCGGGGCCGCAGCCGAGTGTTCGTCGCTCGAGAGCATCATCATCCGCAGCGGCATCGAGGTCTACGGCAGAGCCAAGCGCTCACCGACCCGGCCGAGCGAGTCCAGCCGCCGACGACCGACGAGCGACTGGGGCCGCTCCGTCGAGAACATCGAACGCACTGCGCTCACCGTCGGCGAACGGGTCGGCGTCACGATCGGCACGCTGCGGCTCGCACCGGTGCTCGGTCGACACGTCCCGTCGCCGCTCGGACGGTTCCTACGCCAACCGGTCGTGCCGTTCAGTGCGCTCGCCGACCCGCCGTTCGCCGTGATCGAGGATCGCGACGCGGCGCGGGCGTTCGTCGCCGCTGCCCGGCAGCGGCTCGCTGAACCACTCAACGTGGTCGCTCCCGGTGCGATCACGGTGCGGCAGGCCGCACATCGCGGCCACCGGTTGACGCTGCCGCTGCTCGGCCCGGAATGGCTCATCGCCCGGCCGGCCTCGTACCTGCTCGGCGCACCGATCCCCGACCACGTCCACGAACTGTTGCACCGTGGTCGACTGGCCGACGGCTCACGGATCGAATCGGTGCTCGGTCTCGCCCCTGAGTCGAGCACGACCGACGTGATCGACAGTCTCTACTCCTGGCCGAGCGTCATCCATCGGCCCGCACAACGGCAGGTGGCCTGACATGGCCGCGCTGGGCAATGTCATCGACTTCCCCGCCCGACAACTCGCCGGCGTCGGCAGCGCCGCCTCAGACGCGCTGTCCGGTGCTGCCGCCGATGCAGCGGCGGCGGCCGGCGCGGTGGTCCGCAGCGTGCGCTTCGACGATGCGGGCGAGGTCGACGACTGGGGCCGCGACCCGGCACTCGTCTCCACGGTCATCGCCCTCTCGCAACTGCGGTGGGACATCGCGACCGGGGGATTCGACGCTCTCCCGAAACGCAGCGGAGCGCTCGTCGTCACCAACGCCCGGAGGTTCGCGCTCGCACCGATCTACACGGCATTCGCGCTCACGACCGCGCTCGATCGGCCGGTCCGATTCGTCGGCCGCCCCGACGATGCCCCGGTCGGACCCTTTCTCCGTCGGATCGGCGGACTGCTCGACCGGCCCGACGAGCTCGAGGCAGCACTGCGCGGCGGCGACATCGTCGTCATCGGCGCGGCACCACATACTCGTCCGCGGGGAGTCGGCGTGGTCGACCATGCCCTCGTCGGTGCAGCGGTCGCTGCAAATGTCG
This sequence comes from Acidimicrobiia bacterium, assembly GCA_033791105.1. Lineage (GTDB taxonomy): Bacteria > Actinomycetota > Acidimicrobiia > Acidimicrobiales > Ilumatobacteraceae > JASJHI01. Next base: position 3,343 of record JASJHI010000114.1, read on the forward strand.
GTGTCTACCCGGCCGCCACGACCAGCTCGCCGTTCGCTCGCCACGCGCGGATCGAGATCGGCCGTCGCATCCCCGCCTCGAAGACACGGCGCGGCCCCCTGGCCGAACTCGAACTCGCCGACCGGCTGCGCGACCAGATCCACCGACTGCTCGACGAGATGGGCGATATCCCGACCGGCACTCCCCTCGACTGGCTTCCGTTCAGCGGGTTGGGCAGACACTGATGGGCGCTCGACGATGACGTATCTCCGGGCCAGCGATGGCGCTCGTATCCACTATTCGGTCACCGGACGTCCCGGTGCGCCACCCGTACTGTTCATCCAGGGCCTCGGTGCCGACAAGAACGGCTGGACGTTGCAACGGCTGGCGACGGCGCCGCGCTACCGGGCGGTGGCGCTCGACAATCGAGGCGCCGGAAAGAGCGACAAGCCGCACGGTGAGTACTCACTCGAACAGATGGCCGACGACGCCGTCGCAGTGCTCGACCATGCCGGCATCGACAATGCGCACGTCGTGGGCGCGTCGATGGGAGGCGCGATCAGCCAGATCGTCGCCGTCAAGTATCCCGAACGCGTGCGTTCTGTCACGCTCGCATGTACCGCCGGTCGCAACCACCGATGGCGCGAGGAGTTGCTCGCCGAGTGGCGCGATGCTGCGCTCGAGCGCGGCATCCTGGCGATGGGGCACGAAGCCGCCCGCTGGGTCATCGGTCCCCGATCGTTCCGTCGAATCCTGCCTGCGATCGGCTGGCTCGGCCCGCTCGCTCCGAGCCGTCCGGCCCACGCGTTCGCCGCGCAGTGCGACGCGATCATCAACGTCGACACCTCGATGGCCGAGCAGTTGTCCGAGCTCGATGTACCGGTGCTCGTCGTCGTCGGCAACCAGGACATCCTCACACCGGTCGGCGACAGCGAAGATCTGGCCGACCGCATCCCCACCGCGGAACTCGTCATCATCAGCGGAGCCGCGCACGGGCTGATGTTCGAGCATGCCGGCACGTTCAATCGGGTGCTGCTCGAATTCCTCGATCGGGCCGAGACGGCGCACGTGACGCGAGCGGCCACGGCACCCGCACCCGAGCTGACCGCCATCGGATAGTGCGCATCGTCGTCATCGGCGCGGGCCTGTCAGGTCTCGTCGCGGCGCGCGAACTCACGGCGGCCGGCGCCGACGTCACCGTGCTCGAGCGTGGACGTTCGCCCGGTGGTCGGCTGGCGACGCGCCGCATCGGTGAGGCGACTTTCGATCATGGCGCACAGTTCTTCACCGTGCGCACGCCGGCGTTCGGCACGACGGTCGAAAGATGGATCGAGCGCGGGCTCGTCACCGTCTGGAACCACGGCTTCGGCGATCCCGATGGCCATCCGCGCTACTGCGCACCGCGGGGGATGAGCTCGCTCGCCAAGGACCTTGCAGCCACCGTCGTCGAGGGGCTCGGCGGAGGGTCGGCGGGATGTATCGAATTCAACACGATGGCGTTCGCCGTCCGCCGCACCGACGACGGCCTCAGGGTGATCGTGGACGACGGCAGTGCGCGCCCTGCGGACGCTGTGATCTCGACCTGCCCTCTACCGCAGACGTTCTCGCTGCTCGTCGACGCCGGTATCGACTTCGACGAGCAGGTGTTCCGCACCGACTACGCCCGCACGCTCACCCTGCTGGCAGTTCTCGACGGGCCACCCGTCGATCTCCCCGCGGGCGGACGCCAACTCGACGGTCCTGTGCTCTCTTTCGTCGGCGACAACGCATCGAAGGGCGTCAGCGTCGTGCCCGCGCTCACGGCCCATGCGAGCGATGAGTGGAGTGGGGCGCATTGGGACGACGACGACGACGCGATCCTCGCAGCGCTCGGGGACGCCGCTGCACCGTGGATCGGTGAGGCGTCGATCGTCGAGCGTCAGCTCAAGCGGTGGCGGTTCGCCACCCCCCTCTCGATCTCCGACGACCCGTGCTGGGTATCGCCGAGCCGTGACATCGTGGCCGCCGGCGATGCCTTCGCGGGACCGCGCGTCGAGGGCGCCCACAACAGCGGGCTGGCGGCCGCGCACACGCTGCTGGCCTGATCGCTCGCGCGGGTTCGGCGACCCCGGCATGCGGCAGCACGGCGCGCAGCGCCCGCTACGACGGGCTCATGGTGCCGACGTCGGCGCCTGGACCGGAACTTCCGGCGGCTGGTCGGGGTTCAGCGTCGTGGGCGGTGTCGTCGGACGGGGCCGGCCGCTGTCCGCGGTGCAGTGCGCGGAGACGACTTCGCCGGTGAGGAGGTCGACGACCGTGATGCTCCCGGGCCCGAAGCGTCGCAGGAAGTCGGCAAACGTCGGTAGGTCCTCGTCGCGGCATGTCCGCTCGATCACCGGCGGGTAGGGCAGTCGCCATCCGTTGACGAACTCCGCCCGGCCGCCTTCGAGGTCGACGATCTCGGGAAGCTCGGCGGTGTAGCCCTCCGCCTGGGGCGTGATCGCGAACCAGACCACACCATCGCCGAGCAGGTCGACGAAAAACGCGCAGCGATTGATCACATCGAGCTCCTCACACGTGATCTCGCCACTCGTGCCGGGCGCGATGCGTACGATCCGTTCCTCACCGAGCACCACATCGAGGAACCCACTCGTGACGCCCCGCTCGTCGAGACCGAAGTCAGCAGACAGCACCGTGGCGAAGATCGGGGCGACGAGGTCGATCTCCCGCACGGTCGGCTCTGGATCGACCACCGCGTCGAGCGACTGGTCATCGACAACGACAGCGTCGACGAGGAACACCAGGCCGACGAGCGCGCCGAGCGCCGCGAGAAATCGCCAGGTGAACAGTTGCCTCACGGGGCAAACCGTACCGACACCGCCCGCCCGAGGGTCGGCACTCGAGTCACGAACATGACGGTCGGGTCACTCGGGCACGAAGTAGCCGACCACGTCGACGACGACATCGATGCGACCGGCGTAGTTGTAGATGTCGACCGCCCCACCCGCGCCGAGCCCCACCGTGACCGCATTCGGTCTCGGCGGTCCGCCGCCGACGAGGTTCACGTTGGATGTGCCCCCGAATCCGGTGTTGGCTGCGGGCGAAACGGTGAGATAGGTGCCCTCCGTCTGCCCGACGCCGGTGACGTTGAGGGCGACAGCGGTCGCCGTCGCGGGGATCGTGGCACGACCCGTGAGCCGGAGCGTCTGCTCCTGCCGCGACCCCCACGTACCGAGCGGGCGGATCCCGGATCCGACGCGCGAGTCGAGGACACGGGTGTTCGGAACCGGGACGAAGACGCTGCCGCCGGCACCGTAGTAACCGACCACATCCGCGATGACGTGGGTGAAACCGGCCGAGTTGTAGATGTCGATCGCCCCTCCGCTCAGGCGGACGGTCACGAGATTGGCCGTGTTGGTGTCGGCGAGAAAGTTGATACTCGAAGTCTCCGACAGTCCCGACCCAGCGGGATACACACGAAGGTGCGATCTCGGCGCGGTGCTCTGCGTGGTCGTCAGGTTGAGCACAACCGCCGATGCTCCCGTCGGCACGGCTCCGGACCCGTCGGCCACGTTCACCCGCCGGACCTGTCCCGGCCCCCACTTCGTGGAGTACGCGCCGATCCCGTCCCGGCTCGACAACATCCGGTACGGCGTCACCGGCTCGAACTCGTCACCCTCGGCAGGGCGCGACCGCCGGTAGTACCCGACGACGTCGACAATGATGTCGACCGCGCAACAGTAGGCGGCGACCGAGATCGCCCCGCTGCCGTAGGGCGCGCCGCCGTTGCCGAGCTTCACGGTCACCTGATTGGCGGCGACGCTCGACCGCGAAAGGTTGAGGTTCGAGGCGAGCGGCTGCGCGAGACCCGCCGGCCACACCACGGCATACAGGTCCTGCGTCGGATCGACCGCGGTGACATTGAGCATCACGCCGGTCGCATCCCAGGGAATTGTGGCCGAACGTCGCGAGGCAGGATTGCCCGGCGAGATCGAGAGGGGGATGACGACACCACCCGAGCCGACGCGCCCGGGCACATCCCGGCTGTCGTAGGCACGCAGCGGTTTCGGGAGCGCGATGAACCGGTCGCCCTGGTCACCTGAGATGAAGTCGCTGTCGGCGGTGTTCCACCGCGCCGCCAGGAACCCTGCTGTCGGCCGCGTCGGATCGAAGTAGTCGTCGTCATTGCAGTCGAGCAGGTAGTTGTTCGGATCGTTGTTGACGCCGGCACCCGGGTCCGGCCCGCATCCGTTGCCGTACGTCATCGGAACGCCGTCGGCGTAACACATCAGATCGTTCTCGTCGGTGCAGTGACCGGCTGCGCTCGCGTGCGGCGCTGCGCTACTGACCGCACCGAGCATGTGCACAACCTCGTGGATGGCCGCCACCGCATTCGGATTCGTGTTGTCGTACGGAACATTCCAGCAGCGCTTGCCGACGCCGCCGTGCGTGGGAAGGATGCCGTTGTTCAAGTTGCCGCCACCCGGCGATTCGTCCACCCAGTGGGCAGCCAACCCACACTCCGCGGCGAGGTCGACCTCGGAGAAGAACAGGTACTTGCGGTTCGGGTCCTGCAATCCAGGAACTGTCTGCAGGTGACGGATCGTCTTGGAGAGGGCACTGCCACCCGTCAGGGTCGACTCTGGAACGACCACTTTCTTGACATCGATCACACAGTTTGGGGAGCCGGAGTGCACGAGCCGGAGGTGGGCAGCACGGCCCGGTACCGAGTCGTCCAGCAGGCCGTCCCCGAATGTGATCGCCTCGCGGAACGTCTCGACGTTGGCGGAGTAGGTGTCGGGCTGGGACGGGGTACGGACGTACAGCAGCTGCACCCGCGGTCCGGACGTGCCGTCGTCACAGACCGGCGCCGTCGTCAACGGCGACTCGGTCACCTCGAAGGGCCGCAGGTCGCGCAGCACCGAGCCGATCACGGGGACGGCCGGCTCAGCGACCGGCGGAAGGATCAGCGACGGTCCGAAGTCGAGTTCATCGACCGGTCGAACACCGGACTCTTCCCCGCCCGGTTCCGCATGCGCAGCGGCAGGGACGAGCGCGACGAGAGATGCGATGACCAGCGCGACGAGAGGTGGCGCGAGCCCGCGGCGAGAGGTGGGGAATCTGAGCATGTCGAGAACGAGCGCCATCATTGTACGACAGCACCCGACACGTTCGACCGCGGGTCGACCGGCGATTGGCTGACGAGCAGGCGACAGTCAGGCGAAGATCAGGACAGGGACGACGCGGCCCGGAACGCCGCCTCACCGATCGTGGCGAGCACGGCGTCGTCGTGGCCGAGGCCGACGAAGATCGCCTCGTATGCACCGGGCGCCATCACCACGCCCTCGCGCAGCATCGCCTGGAAGAACGCCGCGTAGGCGGCCTCGTCGGTGCGTTTCGCGTCGTCGAAGTTGCGCACCTCGAAGCCGGGATCGAGCGCGACGTCGCCGCACACGATGCCGACGAGTGTGCCGACCACCGGGAACGAGGCCGCGAAGCCGCCGGTCGTGCACGCATCGCGCAGCAGCGCCGACAGTCGCCTGGCTCGGGCCATCAGCTCGATGTAGACGTCGCCGTCGAGTTGGTCGAGCGCGGCGAGTCCGGCGGCCGTCGCGAGCGGATTTCCTGAGAGGGTGCCTGCGTGGAACACGGGACCCAGCGGCGAAAGGTGCTCCATCACGGCCACCGACCCGCCGATCGCGCCGATCGGAAGCCCTCCGCCGATCACCTTGCCGAAACATGTGATGTCGGGGGTGATGTCGTACTTCGCCTGGGCGCCGCCGGAACCGATCCTGAATCCCGTGATGACCTCGTCGAAGATGAGGAGCGCTCCGACCCGGTCGCATTCGGCGCGGAGGCCGTCGAGAAACCCTGCGGCCGGCGCGACGACACCCATGTTCGCGGCGATCGGCTCGACGATGACAGCCGCGACGGCCTCGTCGAGTTCGGGCACCACGTTGTATGGCACGACCAGCGTCTCGGCGACTGCAGCGTTGGGCACTCCGGCAGTGCCCGGCAGGCCGAGCGTGGCAACACCGCTGCCTCCGGCGACGAGCAGCGCGTCGGTCGCGCCGTGGAAGTTGCCGGCAAATGTGACGATGCGGTCGCGCCCGGTGACGCCGCGCGCCAGGCGGATCGCCGTACTCGTCGCTTCGGTGCCCGAATTCATCAGCCGGACCCGTTCGCAGGACGGGACCCGCTCACCGATCGCCTCGGCGAGCTTCATCTCGCGGGGCGTCGGTGCGCCGTAGGACGTGCCGTCCGGCGCCGCCGCCCGCAGCGCGCCCGTGATGGCCGGATGGGCATGGCCGAGGATCACCGCTCCATAGCTCTGTACGAGGTCGAGGTAGCGGTTGCCCTCGACGTCGGTGATCGTCGCGCCGTCGGCGGACGCCACCACGTACGGCTCACCACCCACCGCCTTGAACGCGCGGATCGACGAATTCACACCGCCAGGGATCGCCGCCCTCGATCGCTCGAACATGGTTGCGTTCGACCGGATGCCATCACCACGGCACACGACCGCAACACAACCGGCGGCCGCGCAGCCGTCGGGGTCGCAGAACGGAATCGAGCCCACCGCGGTCAACCTCCCCGTACCGATTCGGCGAACCAGCGGGCGAAGTACGTGAGGATCATGTCGGCGCCGGCGCGCTTGA
>JASJHI010000115.1:0-3701 GCA_033791105.1 Acidimicrobiia bacterium
CGTACGCTCAAACTTCTCTTTACTCATAGCTTTCCTCTTACTCCTGAGGTTCTTCGGTGGATTGGTAGTTGTAGCGGCGATCGGACTTGAACCGATGACCTTCCGATTATGAGCCGGATGCTCTGACCAACTGAGCTACGCCGCCAAGGCCTTTGCTCGCGACCGGGTCGCCCCGACCACTTGGTCGAGCCCTCTGTGGGAATCGAACCCACGACACCAGCCTTACCATGGCTGTGCTCTGCCGACTGAGCTAAGAGGGCGTCTCTTGGTCTGGTGCCGGGGCACCCTTCGGGCCGCGGCTCGGCCGCGTACCGGCGCAGGAGTGTATCGGCCGCGCGTTCAAACCACAGCGGAGAATCACGGCGCCGCCGCGGGTGCCGACGGGTACTCTCCCTGCCGATGTCCACTCGATCCGTGGGGCACCTGCCCGACTCTCCAAACGAGGTCTCGATCCGGCTCGCCACGGTTGACGACGCCGAAGCGATCCGCTTGATCTACAACGTCGAGGTCGACTCGCACACGAGTACCTTCGACATCAGGCCACGATCGATCGAGCAACAACGCACATGGGTTGCAGAGCGATCGGGGGTGTTCTCCGCAGTGGTCGCGGTCGTCGACGGCATGGTGGTGGGGTTCGGCTCATTGTCGCCCTACAAGGACCGAGCTGCGTACCGCACAACGGTGGAGAATTCGGTCTACGTCTCACGACATCACGCTCGACTCGGTATCGGGTCGGCCCTGATGCGCCACCTCATCACGCTCGCCCGCGACTCGGGATTCCACAGCATCGTCGCGCGGATCGAGGCCGGCAGCGAGCCGTCCCGAGCACTTCACAGGGCGACCGGATTCGAACTCGTTGGCATCGAGCGTGAGGTCGGCCGCAAGTTCGGCCGATGGCTCGACGTGGCGGTCATGCAGCTCCTCATCACCGATTGACGTACGGCAAGGCCGTCCGGATCAGCGCGGTCGCTCGCCCACACGAAAGGAGAGATCCCCGGCGAGCTGCTCGTCCACGTCGACCTGAAGGTCGTATTGACCGGGCGCGGGAAACACCACTGAATCGAGTGGCACGACGACCGGGACGATGCGCGACTCGCCCGGTGCGAGCCCAGCCGTCTTCCCTGCCTCGTGCAAGGCGACATTGACAGTGGCGAGTACCGACGCAGTCTCCACCGCCTTGACCTTGATGGCCATGGCATGCGCCTGGGAGGCCTCGCCGGCCGGCAGTTCGACCAGGCAGGCCAGACGGCAGGGAAACTTGGCCGGAAACGCGGGAGCCAGAAGGCGCGTCAGACCACCCGACTGGACGAAGAGTAATCCCTCCCGCACTTGCGCGAAGTCGCACAGGATGAGCGAGGTCAGACGTGCCGACACGGTCACAACCTACTGTCTGGCCGACGCACCCACGGATGGCGAAAACGACGACGACCCCATCCGCTCACGGCTGCTGCCGCCTCGGATGGAGTCGTTATCGGGTTGGGCTCTCGCGGCCGAAGCCGCGTCGCTCGGCTGCAATGGTATCGCAGCATTTCGCGATCTCACGATCGCGGTGGGCCGGGAAGGATTCGAACCTTCGAAGGCAACGCCGGCAGATTTACAGTCTGCTCCCTTTGGCCGCTCGGGCACCGACCCCGGTGTTCCGATTCCTCGGTTGTGTCTTTCGTTGTGGTCCCCACCAGTCGTTGCAACGACGGGCAGGGCTCGGTGAGCGTACCGTCTGCGCGCTCGCCCGCACACATCGATCTTCGGCGGTACTCTGCACGCATGGCAAGTTTCGACGTGGTCTCCGAGGTGGACGGGCAAGAGGTGCGCAACGCCGTCGATCAAGCACAGCGAGAAGTCTCCAACCGGTTCGACTTCAAGAACACCAACTCGACGATCGAGCAGAACGACATGGTCCTGACGATCTCGACGGTCAGCGAAGACCGCCTCAAGGCACTGCGCACCGTGCTCGAGGAGAAGCTCGTCAAACGAGGCGTCTCGCTCAAGGGTGTCGAGTACGACGATGTACAGGAGGCCTCACACGACACCGTTCGCCAGGTCGCCACGATCGCCGTGGGCATCTCCGCCGACAAGGCCAAGCAGATCAACAAGCTGATCAAGGAGAAGGGTGCGAAGGGCGTGTCGAGTTCGAATCAGGGCGATTCGATCCGGGTGAACGCCAAGAAGCGCGATGCGCTGCAAGACGTGATCGCGCTGTTGAAGGCCGAGGATCTCGGGATCCCGCTGCAGTTCAACAACTTCCGCGACTGAGTCGGCCGGCTCGCCGCGCTGGGCCGGTCGCCCCGTTCAGTCTTCGTCGCTACTCGCCGCTCGTTGCTGGAGTTCGTCGACGATCGAGGAGTCGGCAAGAGTGGTGGTGTCACCGATGTTGCGGCCCTCGGCCACATCACGCAGGAGGCGCCGCATGATCTTGCCGCTGCGGGTCTTGGGTAGATCGGGCGTGATGTAGATCATCTTCGGCTTGGCGATCCCACCGATCTCGTCGCCGACGTGATCCCGCAGCTCCGCGGCCTCGACGTCCTCGCCACTGCGCAGGATGACGTAGGCGATGATCGCCTGGCCGGTTGTGTCGTCGGTTGCGCCGACGACCGCTGCCTCTGCGACGGCGGGGTGCGACACCAATGCGGATTCGACTTCTGTGGTGGAGATCCGATGACCGGAGATGTTCATCACGTCGTCGACGCGTCCGAGCAGCCAGAGGTAGCCGTCATCGTCGAGCTTCGCGCCGTCGCCGGCGAAGTACCGGCCGTCGAATCGTGCCCAGTAGGTGTCGACGAAACGTTCGGGATCCCCCCAGATGCCGCGGAGCATTCCCGGCCACGGCCGAGTGAGCGTGAGATATCCACCGCCGACGTCGACCCGATTCCCGTCGTCGTCGACCACCTCGGCCGACACGCCCGGCAACGGGAACGTGGCGGACCCGGGCTTCGTCGTCGTGGCGCCGGGGAGCGGACTGATCATGATGCCGCCGGTCTCCGTCTGCCACCACGTGTCGACGATCGGGCACCGTTCGCCACCGATGTGCTCGTGGTACCACATCCACGCCTCTGGGTTGATCGGCTCGCCGACCGTGCCGAGCACGCGCAGCGACGACAGATCGTGCTTCGCGGGTTCTGCGGCACCCCATTTCATGAAGGTGCGGATCGCGGTGGGGGCGGTATAGAAGATCGTGACGCCGTACTTGTCGATGATCTCCCAGAAACGATCGTTGCCCGGATGGTTCGGCACACCCTCATACATCACCTGCGTGGCGCCGTTCGAGAGCGGGCCGTACACGATGTAGCTGTGACCTGTGATCCAGCCGACGTCGGCGCTGCACCAGAAGACGTCGTCGTCGGGATGGAGATCGAACACGTAACGATGGGTGAACGTCGTATGTGTCAGGTAACCACCCGACGTGTGCATGATCCCCTTCGGCTTGCCGGTGGTGCCCGACGTGTACAAGAGGAACAGGAGCTGTTCGGCGTCCATCGGCTCGGCCGGACAATGGTCGGAGGCACTGTCCATCAGGTCGTGGTACCAGTGGTCCCGACCATCGACCATGGTGACGTCGTTGCCGCCGCGCTTGACGACAACTACGTGCTGCAGGGTCGGCGTATTCGCACACGCTTCGTCGGCAGCAGGCTTGAGAGGGAACACCTCACCACGCCGATACCCGCCGTCGGCAGTGATCAGCAACTTGGCCTCGGCGTCGTTGA
>JASJHI010000116.1:0-6491 GCA_033791105.1 Acidimicrobiia bacterium
CTGGCGAATCCACCAGGAAGCGTAGGTCGAGAAGCGGAAGCCCTTCCGCCAGTCAAACTTCTCCACGGCCTTCATCAGGCCGAGGTTGCCCTCCTGGATGAGGTCGAGCAGCGGCAGCCCGGACGCCTGGTACTTCTTGGCGATCGATACGACGAGCCGCAGGTTGGATTGCACGAACTGGCGCTCGGCCTCTTCACCCTTGCGGGCGGTGCGGCGCAGCTCGCGCTTCTTGGCGGCGGTGACACCTTTGCCGCCCTCGTCGAGTGTCGAGATCGCCTCGTTGCCGGCTTCGATGGCCTTCGCCAGCCGTACCTCGTCCTCCTTGGTGAGCAGTGTGTACTGCCCGATGTCGGTGAGGTAGAGACGGACGAGGTCTTCGTCGTCTCGTTCGACGCGATCTTTGGCCACCAGCGGCTCCTACTGTGTATGTCGGACGCACGACCGAAGCCTCAGGACGAGGTGACGTTCGAGCGTTGGTACTTCGCAGGTGTCACACATCACGGCATTCCCGTCCTGGGGAGTCGACGACATGAGACGCAGGTCACGATACCGACCCGCTCTCGGGCATCAACTCGCGAGACGGCGACACGACCGGCGTATCGCCGTTCAAGATGAGGAGAGAAGGCAGATCGGAATGACTGATGGTGTGGGATCGCTGGACGAGATCGCAGCGCAAGAGGTCGAGCTGACGGTCGTGACGATGCGGTTCGACGCGTCCGATGACGCGGCGCTCCTCGCAGTGTTGTCCAAGTACATCGTGCTCGCCCGCATGGAGGATGGTGCCCGCAACATCGACCTCGTCTCGAGTGTCACCAAGCCAGGTCGGCACCTCGTGATCGAGAAGTGGGGGACGCCCGAACTCCAACGCACACATTTCGATTCGGCGATCATGGTCGAGATGGCGACCTCGTGTGCAGGGATCCTCTCCACCCCGCCCGAGATCGATCTGTGGGAGGGAACCAGCGCACACGACCTCGCATGAGCGGCCGGCTTGCTGGAGTCGTCGGCCAAAGGTTCGGCAGTAGCCTGGTGACGTATGGCGAATCCGATGTTCAACGAGGCGGCGCTCGAACAGGCTGCGGCAGGTTGGGCGGCTCCCGAATCGGGCACCCACGTCCAGACGAAGCCGGTCACCGATGGACCGATCTCCTCCTGGAACGGGGCGATGACCGTCAACGGCACGATCACCGCAGCGACGGTGTTGTTCATCATCTTCCTCATCGCCGCCTCGTTCGGCTGGTCGTCCGCCGAGGGGCCGGCGACCGTCGACGGCGAGCCGAGCTATCAGTTCCCGATGCTCGGAATGGTCGGCATCATCATCGGCTTCATTGCGGTCTTGGTCGCGCACCGCAAGCCCCGCCTGGCGAAATGGCTCGGACCCGTCTACTCGATCGGCTACGGGTTCGCGGTGGGTGCGATCTCGCGCATGTACGAGACGCTCTACGACGGAATCGTGCTGCAGGCGGTCGGTGCCACGATCTCGATCTTCTTCGTGATGCTGGTGCTGTACCGCACGCGAATCATCAAGGTCACCGACAGGTTCCGTCGCACGATCATCGCCGCGACGATGGGCATCATGTTGCTGTACGGGGTGGCATTCCTGATGAGCCTGTTCGGAGCGAGCATCTCTTTCATCAACAGCCCGAGCCTGCTCGGCATCGGATTCTCCGTGCTCGTGTGTGGCATCGCGGCGTTCAACCTCGCCCTCGACTTCGACCTCATCGAGCGGGGTACCAAGATGGGTCTGGCGAAGGACTACGAGTGGGTCGCCGCCCTCGGTCTGCTCGTCACACTCGTGTGGCTGTACCTCGAGATGTTGCGCCTCCTGTCGAAGCTCCGTTCGTGAGCTGACCAATGAGCGCACGCGGGGGCCGCATCGTGGAAGCGGTCGCAGTCGCGACGCTCGCGGGGGCTCTCGGCTTGCTCACCGGCTGGGTGCTCGACTCGATCTTCGACACGTCGTTCATCGCCTACGTCGCCGCCGCGATCGCGCTCGTCAACGGTGCCATCTCGGGCTGGCGTGGCATCTACGCCTGGCGGGCGCCGCAGGGTTACGTGGGATTCGCGCTCGACAGTACGTGGTCGCTCGTGATGACGACCGCTGGTGTGTTCGCCAACGTGTGGGGGATCGCGGAGAAGGATTCCGACTACCTCCCCAACCTCAGCGAGCGCAAGAATGTGCACGTCTACCGACGCGGACTGATGCCGCGGAGCGGGTTCGCGATCACGCTCGGCAACGTCATCGGGGGTGCGGATGACGTCGAGCGTGAAAGCCGTCAGTTGCTGATCGAGGAACACGAGGTCGTCCACGTATGGCAGGCCCGTTGGCTCGGTCCGATCTTCCCGATCCTCTACGGATCGTGGTCCCTGTTCGGTGCGCTCTACGGCGTCGTCATGTGGGCCGCCCGCCATCGCGAACAGCAATTCGGCAAGGTTGTCGAGACGTACTCGTACTACTGCAACCCCGTCGAGTGGTGGGCCTACAGCCGCGCCGGCAAGTGGCGTCCCTCGAAGATGGAGGACGGGTGCGGCTGGCGCAAGAGCATGGTGCGTCCCCACGCACAGGTCGCGCAGCGGTCGCGAGCGACGGAGTAGTTGCCGTCAGAGGCGGTCGAGCTGGTCGAGCAGCGCGGTGTTGAATGCCGCGGGTTGCTCCTGTTGGGTCCAGTGGCCCGCGTCGTCGATCCAGATCGTGCCACGGAAGTCGGGGAGTAGGTCGTTCATCGACTCGACGTACTCCGGACGGTGGGCGATCACAGGATCCTGACGGCCACCGATGAACGCGCACGGCATGGCCGGCGCCGGCAGATCCTTGGTCAACTCGTGATCGGCGTCGAGGTTGCGATACCAGCTCAGCGGCCCGAAGAAACCACTCGTGGTGAACTGGTCGACGTACGCCTGGAAATCGTCAGTGCTGATCCACGACGGAAGCCCGTCGGGAATCGTCGTGGCGGCCGAGAGTGCTTCGGTGAATCCGGTGCCCTCCATCGGCGGCAACTCCGCGGGCGGTGGACCGAACGTGTCGGCGCTCGCGGCCCACAGGATTGCTCGCAGGAATCGCGCTGGATCGCCATTGAGCTCGGCCTCGGGCGGGCCGATCTGCTGGAAGTAGAGGATGTAGAAGAAGCGGTCACCGTATGTCGAGCCGAAGAGTTCTGTCGGCGGTAGCGGCCACGGTGTGTACGGCACGCTCACGTTGACGACCCCGCGCACGCGCTCGGGTCGGAACCGTGCCAGGTCCCACAGCACGATCGCACCCCAGTCGTGACCGACGAAGAAGGCGTCGTCGGCGCCCACGTCGTCGAGCAGTCCGACGAGATCGTTCGACAGATGATCGGAACGGTACGCAGCGACCGACTCAGGCGCCGACGACGCGGCGTAACCCCGCTGGTCGGGTGCCAGGACGTGGTAGCCGCGCTCCGCGAGTGGTGCGATCTGGTGACGCCAGGAGTGCGAACTCTCCGGGAAGCCGTGGGCGAGCACGACGACCGGGTCACCAGGCGTCCCGGCCTCGAGCACGTCGAGTTCGACGCCGTTGGTGGCGATTCGTCGGCGATGGGCGTCGGTCATCGGGTTCTTCCAACCGCTACGGCGCTCAAGGATTCATGACATCGGGCCAGCCGATGTCATCGGCGACCCAGAGTCGCTCGAATGCCGCGTCGGTGTCGTCGGAGAATCCGAACCGGTTGCGGTAGTTGTACAGCCAACGCTGCTGGTTGATCGGCCGTCCGAGTTGTGCGAGTCGCCCAGCAGAATAGGCATCCCAGGCGGCGAGCGCTTCGACGCTCAGCTCGATGTCGGGTTCGACGTCGGCGAAGTCCGGCCGCATTCGATCGCGGGCCCGCAGCAACATCCTTCCGATCGAGGTGGCTGTGCGATCGTGGTCGAACACCGTCGGCCGACGAGTGTCCTCGAGGGCGCCGCTCTCTGCACGGATCGTGATCTGGGCGTCCGACGAGGTGCCGTCGAGCTCGGACAGCAGCCGTGCCAGTGGCGTGGTCTCGTCGACCACGATCCGGATCGGGTTGGGAATGCCGACGAGCTCGGCCATCTCGGCGACGACGTCACAGATCTGCTGACCGTCGAACTTGACGAGGCGGAAATCGCCCGGGCTGACGGTGACCTTGCCGCTCTCGAAGTCGGCGACGGCAGACGCCTCGGTGGAGGTGGAGACGGCTTCGGACATCAGACCGGTTCGGGCTGTAGACCGGCGGCCTCTTGTGCCAGCTGCACCTGGGCCTTGCGCTCTTCGAGCGCATCGCGATCCATCTCGGAGATCACCTCGACCTCGTCGTCGCTGAACCCGGCGAGCTCCCGGAATCGGCGGGCGAGAGCGATCGGGCTCTCGTCGCTGTCACCGCGGAGACCACCGAAGCTGAACAGCTTGTCGACGACCCGTTGGAACTCGAGCGCCTTGGCTCGGCGATCGGGATCGTTGGCCGTGACCTTGCGCAGCCAATCCGAACCCATCTTCACGTGAGTGACCTCGTCGGCGAGCATCCAATCTTCGCAGAACTCGAGGAAGGGGTCGCCGGCGAGGTCGCCGAACTCCTTCATCTGTGTGAACACGTCGATGGCAAGCCCTTCGAGCGCTCGGTTCACACCGGCGAGACGAAGGACGGGATCGTCGGAGCAGGCTGCAGAGAAGAGCACCGTGTTCTCGGCGAACTCACCGAGCTCGGTGCCCATCCAGTCGGACAGCTTGGCGCTGATCTCGACGTGGCGGGCCTCGTCCCATGCTTGGCGTGCCATGTCGAGCTTGAGCTCGAACGGGATCGTGTCGTTTGTGCCGTCGCCGGCGGCAAAATCGTGGGCCGTGCGTCCTGCACCCTCGAGCGCCTGGATCTCGCCGGTCATGATGCCGTGCATCAGACCGCGTGCCGCGTCGGAGGCCTCACGACGATCGGGGGTGAGCTTGGCCGAAGCCGCCCTGCTCTTCGACTTGGGCACGCGCTCGGGCCGCGCCGTGCGCGTGTCGGCCAACCGCTCGGCCATGTTGGTCTGAACGAATCGCTCGTCGCGAGCGAGATCCTCGACCGGAAAGAACTGACGCATCAGGTGTCCCCTTCACTCTCTGTGCTTCCGCCGGCACTCTCTGTGCTTGCGCTGTCACTCTCGGTGTTGCCGCCGTGACCGATGCTACCCGGTCCGGTGATTCCGCCTGCTTCGACCATGATTGCCTCGAGCCGCTGTTGGTGCGCGGCCGCACGGCGGATCTCGTCGGGTGTGCTGATCAGCGACTGCAACATCATTTCGCCGTCGCGCCAGTCGTCGAACTCGTCCTGGAGGATGAAGTTGATCGACCGGATGGTCGGCGCGTCGGTGATCTCGCTCGTGTTGTTGCGGTGGTAGGTGTACGCGGCGATCGATCGAGGGATCAGCACCCGGTACACACCGACCAGTTTCTCGATCGTCAGCTCGGGCGCCTCGGGCTCGGTCATCGCCGAGATGAACCGCTCCATCGCCTCATTGGCGGGAACCGTGAGCCGCTCGGTCTTCATCTCGCGGAGTTCCGGCAGGCGCTTCTCCCACAGTTCGGCGTGCCACGCGTGGTGGTAGCAGTGCGTGCCGAGCCGCATCTTGACGTCGAGTTCCGGCACGGTGGCGATCCAGCCGCCGAGCGCCTCGAACAGCTTCATCTCGGTCCACTTGTAGTTGCCGACGCGCCGGGCGGTCTCGTTGACGTCGAACATTCCCGGCAGGTCGCGCCGGTCCCATGGTGTGAAGGGCGGCCGGACGGTGGAGGGTGCTGGACTGGTCGTCGCTTCGGGCATATGTATCCGGATGCTACGGCGGCGGGCGTCACGCACAGAAGTCGTGCAGCAGTGTGAGCCCCGGCCCGTTCTTCGTAGCGGTGATCCCGCTGAGCGGGATCTTGTGCACAAGTTTCGGGGTGGTGGGGGTCAGACGGAGTTGTGCGCCGAGCGCCAGTTGGCTTCGGCGGCGCCGAGATCGGTGGCGGGTTCGCCGTCGGCGACGTACTCCATCAGCATCGCCCGCCACGGGCCGTGTGCGCCGAGCTTGCCGAGGATTGCGCTGACGCCCCACGACACCCTGTCGAGGATGAGGAAGCTCGCCGGCAGATTGAGCTTCTCGATCACCTGCTGGTGAGGACCCTGCACGTCGAGCACGACCGCGAGGGTGTCGCGCATCCAGTCACGGGTGAACGTGAACTCGTCGGACAGATAGGGCACGTAGGGACTCGAC
The DNA here is from genome assembly GCA_033791105.1 of Acidimicrobiia bacterium. Classification (GTDB taxonomy): domain Bacteria; phylum Actinomycetota; class Acidimicrobiia; order Acidimicrobiales; family Ilumatobacteraceae; genus JASJHI01. The sequence goes on from JASJHI010000116.1 coordinate 6,208, forward strand.
ACATAGTCGTAGACGAGTTGCGGATCGAGGCCGTGGCCTGCTTGGAGGAACTTCGCTGACTCCATGTGGCGAACGAGTTTCTCGGGGTCGCGGTCGACGATGATCGCGTCCATCGACGGCTTGAGCGACTCCCACTCACCCGGCGACCATCGTTTGACCAGGCCGTAGTCGAGGAACGTGACGCTGCCGTCGTGGTGGAACTTGTAGTTGCCGGGGTGGGGATCGCCGTTGAAGATCCCGTAGCGATGGATCGCGTTCTGGGCGAATCGCCACACGACCTCGGC
>JASJHI010000117.1:0-10646 GCA_033791105.1 Acidimicrobiia bacterium
CGCTGGTGCCAGGCCACCATCGCTGGGGTCCGACATTCGTGCCACCCACTCGCGAAGGCTGGTCCGGTCGACGCGAGACAACGGCACCGCTCCGAATGTCGGAACGACGTGGTTGCGGAACGATGCTTCGTCGCGCGCACGGGTGGTCGGCCGGAGGTTGGTCACCGTCGGCCACCACCGCTCGAACCAGTCCTCGACGGTGACCTTGCCGAGACGCGGATCGACGAACGAACCCTGCGCACGGTCGACCTCGGTCAGATGGGCAAACTGCTCGGCGTCGCGTCGGCGACCGAACTGCTTGGATCGCTCCTTGCCGTCCGCGGCTCGAAAGCGCACCAGGTAGGCCGTCTTGCCGTTGCTCAGACGCTTCGATCGAATCGACGCCATCGCCCAATCGTAGACCACTCAGGTCCGCGTCAGGTCCGCGCGCTGTGCAATACCAGACAACACACGACAACACTGGGAAACACATAAGACCAGCTCATGGACTGTGTGATGACACTGGGCAACACAGGCTGATACCCCTGATCATCCCTGATAAGGATGAGGTCCCAAGTTCGATTCTTGGTAGCCCCACACACAACCCGACCGGTCGACCGATCATCGAGGCGCCAGAACGGCGCCTCGTCTCGCGTCTCAGTCCTGGTTTGTCACTCCCACTTGGTTGTCGAGGGCGATGTGGGTGCGCGGGCAGTGTGGCGATCGAGCGGCCGCCTGCAAGGATGGACACGCTGTGAATCGATCGACTCCCGCATCGAGGTAGACCCGTGAAACTGTTCCGACGAGTTCTTTCGGCGCTGGCATTGGCCGGCGCGATCGCGGCACTGCTACGGGTGCGCGGCACCGGTGGTACGCCGCCGCAGCACGGCGGCTGGCGCCCGCTCGATCTACCCGACTCCTGATGTCGACAACCATCGCGCTCGTCGGTGCGGGCGTCGTCGGCGAGCGGATCGCGAAGCGTCTCGACGTCGTCGCGCCCGAGGCGCGCGTCGTCTACTTCGACGCTCGCGAACGATGCGGGATCCCCGAATGCGACGTAGCGATCTTGGCGCACCCGGAACCGCACACACCACTCGCCTCCGAACTCCTCGCGGTGGGCACCGATGTGATCTCGGTGAGCGACACGATCGACGACCTACGCGCGCTCCTCGATCTGCACGACCTCGCGACATCGAGGGACTGCACGATGGTCGCCGGCGCCGGGATGTCACCGGGGCTCACCGGGCTGCTCGCTCGGCTGCTGACGAATCGGATGGCCATCTGCGACGAGATTCACATCGCCGTGCACGGCACTGCGGGTCCGGCGTGCGCGCGCCAGCACCATGTTGCGCTCGGTGGGCGCGCCGTCGGGTTCCACGACGGACGCTGGGTGACGAAACGTTCGGGTGCCGGACGAGAGCTCTGCTGGTTCCCCGAACCGGTCGGCGCCTACGATTGCTACGACGCCCAACGCGCCGAACCACTCGCCATCCATCACGGGTTCCCCGACGTCGAGCGCATCAGTGCACGGATGTCCGCCACTCGTCGCGACCGCTTCACCGCCCGTCTCCCGATGCTTCGTTCACCGCACGGTGAAGGCGGCGTCGGTGCGGTCCGGGTCGAGGCGCGCGGTATGGACGCCGACGGAGGACGCGTGACGTTGATCGCCGGTATCGCCGAACTGGTCGGCACGGCCGCCGCGGCGATGGCAGCCGCATTGACCGGAGCCGCCTGTCGCGGGGAACTGCCGACTGGTGTCGTCACAACCGGTGACGATCGATTGGACACGGTCAGCCTGCTCCGCGATGTCGAGCGGCTCGGCGTTCGAGTTCAGGAGTTCACCGGCATCCCGCACGTCTGAGCGCGGACGAGCGTCAGGACGACGATCGGTTGTCGGGGGTCGAGTCGGCGAGCTGCTCGACGCGCTGGCCGAGTCGGTCGACCACGTCGGTCAGGCGGTCGAGCTGCTCGGTCAGCTCCTCGCCGGTGACCATGTCGGAGAGCACGAGGCGAACACCTGCGATCTCGCGGGCGAGGAACTCCGTGTCGGCCTGGGTCCGTTCGGCGACGTTCCGGTCTGTTTCGGCGTTGATTTTGTCTCGTCGCTCCTGCCGGCTCTGCGCGAGCAGAATCAGCGGCGCCGCGTACGAGGCCTGGATCGAGAGCACGAGCGTGAGCAGCACGAGCCCGCGGTTCCATGGATCGAACTGCAGGCTGTCAGGCGCGAACGCATTGTGGAGCAGCCAGACCGTGATGACCGCGGTCTGGAACACCAGGAATCGGGCGGTGCCGAGGAAACTTGCGATCGACTCGGCGAACGCGCCGAACGCGTCGGAGTCGTACTGGACGCCGATCCGGCGGCGGGTGCGCGGGGTGGTGAGGTCCTCCTGCCGCTTCACGGCTCGGTCCCTTCGCCCGTGGCGGCCCGCCGGCGTTGACGCCAGTCGTCGCCGAGCATCCGGTCGATGACATCGTCGACGCTCACCACACCGAGCAGCCGTCCGGCCGCGTCACAGACTGCGAGTGCCAGTAGGTCATAGCTGGCGAGCTGCTCGGCGACCTCGCGATCTGTTGACTCCGGCGAGACGATCGGCGCATCGGCGAGCATCCTGCGCAGCTCCATCCCCGGCGGCTCGCGCAGCAAACGCTGCACGTGGACCACTCCGAGATACTTCCCGGTCGGCGACTTGTAGGGCGCGTTACACACGAAGACCTGGGCTGCGATACTCACGACCCAGTCGGGGTTGCGGACCACCGCGAGCGCCTCCGCGACAGTGGCGGTCGGCCCCATGATGATCGCCTCCGGGGTCATCAGGCCACCGGCGGTGGAGCCCTCGTACGACAGCAGGCGGCGTACGAGGTCGGCGTCATCGTCGTCCATCGCCTCGAGCATCTGTTCCTGCTGGGCGGTCGGCATCTCTCCGAGGAGGTCGGCGAGGTCGTCGAACTCCATCTCGTCGAAGACGCCGGTCAGCCGCTCGAGGTCGAGTGTCTCGACGATGCGGATCTGCTCGGACTCGGGGAGTTCCTCGAGCACGTCCGCGAGGTGTTCGTTGTCCATCGCCTCGGCGAGTTGCAGTCGTTGGTCGGCCGGGAGTGCGCGGACGATCGACGCCACATCGCTCGGGTGGAGGTCGCGCAGCCGAGCCGCCTCGGCCTGCATCTCGGTCGGATTGTCGAACAGGCCCGAGACCTCGTCATAGTCGACGAGCCGGTAGCTGGGCCTGCGTCCGAGCCCCGTCTTCCGAGCCAGCCGGACCTTGTCGATCTGCCACCAACTCGACCGGCCATCGCTCTTGGCGACGAGCGCGATGTCGCTCACCGTCTCGTCACCGATCTTCTTGTCGATGACCTCCTCGCCGATGAGTACCTCCGCGCTGCGGCGCGTGAACGGATTGAGGTCGACATCCCAACTGCGCAAGCGCGCGCCGTCACCGTCGAGTTCGGCGATGCGATTGGCGTTGACGAAGATCCTCCGCCGCTGGCTCTTGGCGACGAAGCCGACGATGCGTGGTGGGATCGCGGCGCGCGCGCCGCGCCGCGGCCGTCCCGGAACCGCGACGAGATCGTCGATCTGGCCGATCGTCGCGCCACGAACGTCGAGCAATGGGAGCCTCATCACCCGGAACGCGTAGATGAGGTCCCCGGACATCCGAGCAGGCTACCTCTGGCCTCTCGCGGCGAACCCGGATGAAAGGCGCGCGAACCCCCTGCAGGTGGCTGTGTCGGGCGGGCTCGAGGCTTCAGCCGGGAAGTGCTTCGACCTGGACCAACGTGTCGCTGTAGGCGACGCCCCCGCCCCACTCGGTGAGCGTGTCGTTGGTGAGGCTGTTCGCCGTGCGCCCGTCGACGTGGTGTTCGCGCCACCATCCGAACGGGATCGCTGCGACACCGGCTCGTGTCCGATCGCTGATCCGGACCGGCACCGCGAGTGACGCTCGGTCGTTCCAGACCCTGGCGAGATCGCCGTCAGCGAGTCCTCTCGCGGCAGCGTCGGTCGGGTCGAGTTCGACGAACGGTCCGCCTTCGGGCGGGCCGTGCTTGGGGAGTTGTGGGTAGCTGCTGTTGAGGAACCGGGTGTGGTGCTTCGGGGTGAGCAGTTGGAGCGGGTACTCGGCCGCGAGCGCCGGATCGCCGAGCGGGCTCTCCCGCGGTGCGACGAACGTCGGAACGCGCGGATGGCCGAGCCGCTCGAGAAGATCCGATGCCAATTCGACGCGACCGCTCGTTGTGTCGAAGACCCCGTCCCCGAACGGGCGCCCGTCCTCGGGATACGCCGCGCGGACCCAACCGTTCGACCGCAGCTCGTCCAGATCGATCGTCGGGAGTGCCTGCGCGAGCAGTTCGTCGTCGGAGTCGAACAGTGCCGGCTCGGTGTAGCCCATCGCCGACGCAAGGCGACGGAACAGTTCGGTGTTCGAGCATGATTCGCCGACCGGTTCGATCGCCGCCTCGTTCCACCCGATCCACAGGTGCCCCCACGGGTGCACGACGTCGTTCGCCTCGAGTTGTGTCGTCGCAGGGAGCACGATGTCCGCGTAGCGCGCCGTGTCTGTGAGGAACTGTTCGTGCACGACCGTGAACAGGTCGTCCCGCTCGAGTCCGGCGCGGGTTGCCTCGGCATTGGGCGCGATGACGAGCGGATTGCAGTTCCAGACGACGAGCGCGTGGACGCCGGGTCCCTCTGCCGTACCGGCACGGGGCGTGGTGAGGATCTCGCCGATGCGGCTCATGTTGAGAAGGCGGGGGAGTGGTTCGCCGGTCGGCCGGAGGTCGTAGCGGTGAAACGCGCCATCGTCGATGACCGCCTCGGTGTAGGAGCCGACGCTCTTGGAGATGCCGCCGCCGCGGTCGGCCCATCCCCCCGTGAGCGCGGGCAGACAGCCGAGCGTGCGGAAGAACATGGCACCGTTCTCGTGGTGCTCGGCGCCGATCAGTGCGCGGATGGCCGCGGGTCGTGTGGTGGCGTAGTCCAGGGCGAGCCGGCGGATCTCCTCCGCCTCGACGTCGGTGATCTCGGCGGCTCGCTCCGGCGTCCAGTCGGCGACCGACGTCCGGAGCTCGTCGAAGCCGACGGTGTGCGCTTCGATCCACGCGTCGTCGGTGACGCCCTCACTGATGATGACGTGCATCATCGCAAGCATCATCGCCACGTCGGTGCCGGGGCGCGGCTGGATGAAGCGATCGCCGCGTTCGGGATCGAGTGCATCGGATGTCGCGGTGCGCATGGGGTCGATGACGACGAGTCGGGCCCCGCGCTCGCGTGCGCGCTCGATCGTCGGCCACAGGTGGCGGTTGGTGAGCTTGGTGTTGGTGCCCCACAACAGGATCAGGTTGCTGTGTTCGAGCTCGAGCGGGTCGAGACCACGGCCGGTTCCGTTCGTCATCGTGAGGCCTGCCCCGACGGTCGGACCGCAGATCGCGCGGTGGAGCCGGCTCGCCTTCATGTGATCGAACAGCCGGCCGCTCAGGCCCATCATCGCCAGGAGGCTCTGGTTGCCCGCATCGGAGTAGGGCAACACCGCCTCCGCACCGTGCTCGTCGATCACCCGGTGGAGGTTCGATGCGATCTCGGCCAGTGCGTCGGTCCACGAGATCGGTTCGAACTGTCCGGACCCCTTGGGCCCGGTCCGGCGCAGGGGTTGCAGGATGCGGTCGGGGCTGTACACGCGGTCGAGCAACCGGTTCACCTTCGGGCACAGTTCTCCTTGCGAGAAGGGGTGCTCGGGGTTGCCGCGCAACTTGATGGCGACCGGCGATGGGGCCTCGTCGACGGTGACCGTCCATCCGCACGAGTCGGGGCAATCGTGGTGGCAGGTGCCGTTCACGGTCCGGGTGCCGGGTGAGCCGGGCGCGGTGGTCATCGACATGGGTCGATGCTACGGCGTGCCGGGTTGTGCGGGTGCTCGCGTTCAGGGTGCGTGTTCGTCGACCAGCGCACGAAGATGTGGCCATGCTGCAGCGAATCCGGCGTGCAGCGGAAGTGCGGCGACCTCGTCGACCGTGAACCAACCGACTGCGTCGGTCTCGAAGTTGATCGACTCGCCGAACTGTTGCCCGACTTCAACCACGATGGTGGTGTACGACCAGTCGTCCGCAGGACGAAAGACATACTCGCCGACGAGCATCGGCGTGTCCGGTGGCTCCCCGACCTCTTCGGATGCTTCGCGGAGCGCACCCACGATCGGGGTCTCGCCCTGGTCGAGCGCGCCCCCGGCGCACGACCACGTCCCGCCTTCGTGAGCCATCGCGGACCGCTTCTGCACCATCACGCGCGGTGTCCCGGCATCGTCGCGGTGAACGAACACGACGCCGGCGGCGCCGTAGATGCCCCACCGCACATGACCGTCTCCACAACGCATGAATCCGTCGCCACTCCGTCGGTCGAGCACCGCACCACCTTACGGAGCCACCCTGCGCCGCACACCGTTCTGTCATCGGTCGATGTCGCTCCCTTCATCTTGCTCTTGCGTTTGCAGCAGACCCGTCGTGGGCCGCCCGACCGGTGCGGTTCGCCGAATGGAAGGAATTCGGCCCGGCTGGTGTTGACTCACGTCGTGAGCGACACCTTTCCGACCCACCCGACGTCGGCGGAGGCCTTCGACTTGATCATCGTCGGCAGCGGCTCCGGCAACTCGATCCCTGAGTACTTCGCGGAGTGGAAGGTCGCGCTCGTCGAGCGCGACGTGTTCGGCGGCACGTGCCTCAACCGCGGCTGCATCCCATCGAAGATGTTCGTCGTTCCTGCCGACATGGCGTTCATCGCCGAGCACTCCGAACGCATCAACATCGACACTTCCTTCCACGGCGCCGACTGGAGCGCGATTCGTGAGCGGGTGTTCGGTCGGATCGATTCGATCGCGGCGGGCGGGCGCGAATACCGCGCGTCGGGGGCGTCGAACATCACGCTGATCGAAGGAACGGCGCGGTTCATGTCGCGACACGGCGCGGCGTCGGAAGGACATGTCCTCGATGTCGACGGGCGACGGATCACCGCACCGAACATTCTCTTGGCGGCGGGCGCGCGCCCTGTCGTCCCGCCGATCAACGGACTCGTCGAAACCGGCTTCCACACGTCGGACTCGATCATGCGGCTCCCCGACCTCCCAGATCGGCTCGGCATCATCGGCGGCGGTTTCATCGCCGTCGAGATGGGCCACGTCTTCTCTGCGTTCGGTTCACAGGTCACGTTGTTCAATCGGTCGGACACACTCCTGCGCGGCTTCGACTGCGACATCTCCCAGCGGTTCACGTCGATGTTCTCCGACCGAGTCGACCTCCGACTCGGTCATGTACCGACCAAGGTCGAACGCACCGATGACGGCATCGTGATCGAGACGGTGGAGGGCCGCACCGTCGTCGACGAACTCCTCGTTGCCACCGGGCGCGAACCGAACAGCGATCTGCTCGACGTCGAAGCGGTTGGCGTCGAGTGTCATCATCACGGCACGCTGAGGGTCGATGAGACGATGGCGACGAACGTGCCCGGAATCTGGGCGGTCGGCGACATCGCCAACAACTACCAACTCAAGCATCTCGCCAACGCGGAGGCGAAGGTCGCGTTCTGGAACATTGCCCATCCGGACGACGTACGCCACCAGAGCTACCGGGCGGTTCCGAGCGCAGTGTTCTCGATCCCGCAGGTCGCCACGGTCGGCTTGACGGAGGAACAGGCACTCGACGAGGGCCGATCGTTTCGGGTGGGCCGCCGCAACTACTCCGACACGGCCTACGGCTGGGCGCTCGCCGACGAGACCAGCTTCGCCAAGGTGCTCGTCGATACCGAGACCGGCCTGATCATCGGTGCGCACATCCTCGGTCCGCAGGCTGCCACGTTGCTGCAACCGGTGATCCAGGCGATGGAACTCGGGCAGACCGCGGAACAGATCGCGCACGATGTGTTCTACATCCACCCGGCTTTGACCGAGGTTGTCGAGAACGCGCTCATCGACGCGATCTGACATCCCGCCGGCGGCGGAGTCGGTCGGCGAGATCACGGGCGTAGATCGGCCGACCGGGGCACGCCGACCTACGCTGCGCCGATGAGCGTCGCGACGAGGAATTGGGCGGGAAACCAGCGATGTGTGCCCGCCGCGGTTCACACACCTTCCTCGACCGATGATGTCGCCGCGATCGTGCGGCGCGCTGCGGACGCCGGGCAGCGAGCGAAGACGATCGGCGCGGGACATTCGTTCACGGACGTGGCGATGACCGATGGCCACCTCCTTTCGCTCGATGCGATGAGCCGGGTGGTGCGAGTCGAGGGGAACGATGTCACCGTTCAGGCCGGCATCCGGCTGTTCGAGCTCAACGAGCGGCTCGCCGAACGCGGCCTCGCCATGCCGAACCTCGGCGACATCGACCGGCAGTCGATCGCCGGAGCAACCTCGACGGCAACCCACGGCACGGGCACGCGGCTCGGCAACATCGCGACCGCCATCGTGGGCATCGAACTCGTGGCCGGCGACGGCACGATCGTGCGCGCCGACGAGACGCATGACCCCGACCTGCTGCGCGTCGCGCGCGTCGGGTTGGGTGCGCTGGGGATCGTGACCGAGGTGACCCTGCGATGTGTTCGGGCGTTCAACCTGCACGCCCGCGAGACGATCGAACCGCTGGACGACCTGCTCGGCGACTTCGACTCGGTCATGCGGTCGACCGATCATGTCGAGTTCTTCTGGATGCCCGGTGCCCGGCGTTGTCAGGTCAAACGCAACACACGTACCGAGGAGGCGGCCAGCCCGCAGCCGCGCATGTCGTATTTCCGTGACAAATGGATCGCCGAGAATCTCGCTTTCGGGACGGTGTGCCGGGTCGGCCGGCGCTATCCACGACTTGCACCGAAGATCGCCAAGGCGATCACCTCGTCGGCCAACGAGCGGGATCTGATCGATCGCAGTGACCGGATCTTCTGCAGCGTGCGCCGCGTCCGGTTCCTCGAGATGGAGTATGGGATTCCACTCGATCGCGTGCCCGAGGCGCTCGAACGCGTCGCACGGCTCGTGTCCACGTTGCCGTTCCCGCCGCTCTTTCCGATCGAAGTGCGGGCCTCGGCAGCCGACGACATTCCACTGTCGACCGCGAACGGCCGTGAATCGGGATGGATCGCGATTCATCAGTACATCGGGGCACCGTACGAGGCGTACTTTCAGGGCGTCGAGGCGATCATGGACGACTACGACGGCCGTCCGCACTGGGGAAAGCTGCACTTCCAGACCGCCCGCGCACTGGCCCCGCGTTACCCCGACTGGGACGTGTTCGCGGCGACGAGGGCGCGGCTCGATCCTCAGGGTGTGTTTCGGAACCCATACCTCGACCGGGTGCTGGGTCAGTCGCTCTGATCGACCACGCGGATACACCCGCCGACATCTGCGATGGGCGTGGCCGGATCGGACAACACCCCCCACACCGCTGGGTCGGCGAGTTCCGGGGGGAGATCGACCGCCCACGCCCTGGCCTCGCGCTGATTGCTCCGCGCCCAGATCACGCCGGCTCCGCCGCCCGGTAAGACGACGACCGCTCCCGAATCACCCGGGTCGATCTCGGCCTCGATCTCGAAGCCGGCGCGTTCGACCGGATCGTCGAGATAGATGTCGGTCGTGCGGATGTTCACCGTCCGTAGTACGCGCACCGTGGCGATGTCGATCACGACCGGGTCGGCGGCGTGCTCCGGGAGTGCAACCACACCGACCTCCCCCACGCTCGCTTCGGCGACCCGTAGAGGGAGCGGCTCGCCGATCGGCTGCTCCACGCGCAGGACGGCCAGATCGAGATCGGGATCGAAGGAGACGACATCGGCGGTGGTCGTCTCGCCCGCCGCGTCGGTGAGTTCGATGAAATCGGAGCCGGCGACGACATGTGCGGCGGTGACCGCCAGCCGTTCGTCGATCATCGAACCGGTCCCGAGCCCGATGCGCGGTCCGCAGCCGTCGGCGCGAACTCCGATCGCCGCGTCACGGGTCGCGCCGACCGGCGGCAGCAGGTCCTCCGCGATGTCGCCGAAGGCGCACGAAGTGGCTCCGAATGCGAGTGTGCCCGCTAGGACCACGAAAGGCAGGACCGACCGGAACGCGTTCCACACACCGACTCGGCCGGAGGCCGTGGGCCCCAGATCGACGCCGCGCCCGATGTCCAGCCCGCAACTCCTTCTCAGCTCGACGTTCGATTGGACACGGTTCTGGCCACGTCGCCGTACCGATCGAAGCGATCGGGTGTGTCCGACCCGGCGTTGTAGAGCACCAGCCGACTGGCGGTGGCTCCGTACTCGTCGATCAGGGCGGCGGCGAGGCCGTCCCACGACGACTCGACACAGAACGTCGCGAGGTGTTCGTCGGTGATCTCGGCGGTCATCGCAGCGAGCTCGCCGGCCTTCTGTTTCTCGCGGATCCGGCTGGTCGTGCCCTCGAACCCGGCCTCGTCGAGCACGAACGCGTAGTTCGGCGTCGACGCATAGAACGCGACCGAGGCACGAGCCCGATCTCGACCGTCGGCGATCTCCTCGTCGGTGTCGCCGACGATCGTCATCAACGGCTTGATCATGTCGACGCCGGCCGGATCTCGTCCGGCGCGACGCGCCCCCTCCGCGATGGTCGGGATCGCGTGGCGTTCGATGTAGCCGCGATCGGCGATCGGGTGGAGGTGGACACCGTCGGCAACTTCGCCGGCCA
>JASJHI010000118.1:0-6999 GCA_033791105.1 Acidimicrobiia bacterium
TTCGAGGCGGGTGACATCGCCGAATGGTGTGCTCCGGGGTCGTTCGACCTCGTCCTCGCCAATGCCAGCCTGCAGTGGGTGCCCGACCACTCGTCGGTACTCGCGCGGTGGGCACGGAGCCTGCGCGCGGGCGGGCAACTCGCCGTGCAGGTGCCGGCCAACGACGATCACGCTTCCCATCTCGTCTCCACCGAGATCGCCCGTACCGAACCGTTCCTGTCGGCGTTCGAGGGCGAACCGCCGCCGGACCCGGTCGCCGTCAATGTGCAGCGGCCCGAGTCCTATGCGCGGCTGCTCCACGAACTCGGATTCGCCGAACAGCACGTCCGGCTCCAGGTGTACGGCCACGTCATGCCGTCGACGGCCGCCGTGGTGGAGTGGGTGAAGGGGACGAGCCTGACACGCTTCTTCAAGCGCCTTCCAGCTGACCTCCACGAGCCGTTCGTCGATGCCTATCGGGCCGCTCTGCTCGATCGACTCGGCCACGACGAGCCGTACTTCTATCCGTTCAAGCGGATCCTGATGTGGGCGCGACTCGCGCCCGGCGCCTCCGCGAACACCTACCCATCCGAGACCTGAGGGGCGGATCGTTTAGATTGCGGACGTGATCGACAGAACCCCGAGACCTGGCTGATGGCGCGCTTCGGCCGCATTCTCACCGCGATGGTGACGCCGTTCGACGACGATGGCAACGTCGACCTCGACGCGGCCGCCTCGCTCGCGAAGTGGCTCGTCGAGCAGGGCAACGAGGGCCTCGTGGTCGCCGGCACGACCGGTGAATCACCGACTCTCTCGGTCGACGAGAAGCTCGGCCTGTTCGCGGCGGTCACCGATTCCGTCACGGTGCCGGTCGTCGCGGGCTCGACGGGGACGAACACCGGTGCTGACGTGGCGCTCACCGCCGAGGCGTCCAAGCTCGGCGTCGCCGCAATTCTCGGTGTCTGCCCGTATTACAACCGACCGAGCCAGGCGGGCATCGAGGCGCACTTTCGGGCGATCGCCGGGGCGACCGAACTTCCCGTGGTGCTCTACGACATTCCCATCCGCGCCGGACGGAAGATCGACACCTCGACGATCGTGCGTCTCGGCACCGAGGTGTCCAACATCGTCGCGCTGAAGGACGCCGCCGGGAACCCCGGCGAGACGGCCTCGATCGTGATCGACACCCCGTCCTCGTTCGAGGTCTACTCAGGCGACGACTCGATGACGTTGCCGCTGTTGGCGGTCGGCGCGGTCGGTGCGATCGGCGTCGCGACACACTGGTGCTCGCCAGAGCACGTCGAGATGTTCGATGCCTGGCAGGGCCATGACGTGCCGGCGGCGCAGTCGGCCAATGCCCGCCAGCTCGAGAGCTTCCGCTTCGAGACTTCCGATGCGGCTCCGAATCCGGTACCGAGCAAGGCGATGCTGCGTACGCTCGGCCACGCTGTCGGCCACTGCCGACTCCCGATGGGGCCGATGCCCGACGGCCTCGAGGACGAGGCGCGCGCGATCTACCAGCGTCTCGTGGCGGGGCGTCGCTGATCGCCATGGCCAACCGTTCGAACCCCAAGTCCTCTGCCGGCACCCTTGATCCATCGGTGCCGGTCCGCATCGCGTTCCTCGGTGGGCTCGGCGAGATCGGCCGCAACTGCATGGCGATCGAGCAAGGGGCTGCCGACGACCCCGATCGCACGATGGTGCTCATCGACTGTGGGCTGATGTTCCCCGACGCCAATATGCACGGGATCGATCTCATCCTTCCGGATTTCACATACCTACGCGAGAACGCCAAGCGCATCGCGGCGATCGTGCTCACTCACGGCCACGAGGACCATGTCGGCGCGATCCAATACTTGCTCCGCGACGGTGACGGTATCGGTGATCTGCACGACGACCCGCTGCCGATCTACGGCGCCGCGTTGACGCTCGGCCTGGCTCGCAACCGCATCGACGAGGCGGGCCTGACCTCGAAGACGGACATGCGCACGGTCGCGGACGGCGAGACGATCGAGATCGGCTCACTGGCCATCGAGTTCATCCCGGTCACCCACTCGGTGCCGCATGCCCACGGCATCGCCGTGCACACCGCGCAGGGCGTGATACTGCATTCCGGCGACTACAAGATCGATCTCACTCCGGTCGACGATCGTCGCACCGACCTCGCCCGGATCGGTGAGCTGGCGAAGTCTCGAGGCGTTCGTCTCCTGATGGGCGACTCGACCAATGCCGAGGAGCCGGGCCATGCGCCGAGCGAGACCAACGTGGGCGGAGTTCTACGGGGGCTGTTCGCCGCGCAGCGTGATCGCCGCATCATCACCGCGAGCTTCGCCAGCCACCTCCATCGGATCCAGCAGATCGCGAGCGCGGCGATCGCCGACGGCCGTGTGGTGGCGACGCTCGGGCGGCGCATGAAGAAGCACGTCCGGCTCGGTCGCGAGTTGGGAGTACTGCAGATCCCCGAGTCGTCGCTGGTCGACATCGAGGACATCGACGGATACGAGCCGGGGCGCGTCTGCGTCATCTCGACCGGTTCGCAGGGTGAGCCGATGTCAGCGCTCGGCTTGATGGCCCGCGGCGAGAACAGACGACTCAAACTCGGCGAGAACGACACCGTCGTGCTGTCGAGCCATGCGATTCCGGGCAACGAGGGCAACGTCAACGCGGTCATCGATGGGCTGCTCCGCCTCGGCGCACAGGTCGTCCACTCCGGCGTGCTCGACGTTCACGCGACCGGTCATGCCCAGGCCGATGACATCAAGACCTATCTCTCGATCGCGAATCCGGAGTGGTTCGTACCGATCCACGGCGAGTACCGGCACATGGTCGCGAACGCCGCCCTCGGCGAACTGATGGGGGTCCGGCCCGACAACGTCGTCCTGTGTGAGGACGGTGACGTGCTCGAACTCTCCGCCGACGGGCTCACGCCGGTCGGACGTGTTCCTGCGGGCTACCTGTACGTCGACGGCATCGTCGGTGACGTCGGCAGAGGCGTGCTGCGCGACCGCCAGAAGCTCGCCGAGGAAGGTGTGGTCGTCGTTGTGGTCACCGTCGACGTGCAGACCGGAAAAGTGCTCGTCGGGCCCGAGATCATCACGCGCGGATGGGTCTACGCGCCCGAGGCCGACGATCTCCTCGACGAGGCCTGCGACACGGTCGCCGATGCCGTCGAACTCGCTCTCGCGAAGGGTGTCCGCGACGTCGAGGCGCTCGAACGCGATGTTCGGCGGGCGGCCGGTCGCTTCGTCAGCGAACGCACGCGGCGACGCCCGATGATCGTCCCCGTCGTCATGGAGGCCTGAGCACCTCCGCGTCGCGCTCTCCGGTTCGTCCGCGATGAGTGTGCTTGGAGAGGCGGTCGCCCCAACCCGCATCGGCGGGTGGTTGGGAATGCGGGGGCGCGGCGTTACAACCGCTGATGTGCGTGCACTGCCTCGGGCCGTGATCCAGTCGGCCGTCCTGAGCGCGTTGCTGCTCGGGTGCGGTGGTGGTGGCGGCGACGGTCGACGGACGGGGCTCGTGAACGACGTGCTGGCCGCGGCGTCAGCGGTCGAGGCCGAACTCGACGGTCCCCAGGAGTTCTTCGAGATCACCGCGACCGAACCGCTCACCAATGTCTTCGTGGCGGTCGACGAAGGGTCGGCTGCGATCCCGTTCGTCTATCGGGACGGCGTGCTCGAAGAGCCTGGGCCCGTCCTCGAGGGTGCCTCCGGACACACGTTCTCGAGCGGCGCGATCGACGTCGAAGAGGACAGTGTCCTCGTCCAGATCGCCGACGAGCTGCCCGACATCTCGATCGAGTCGTTCAGCATCGAGGGCGGTCCCGATCGCACCGTTCGCTACGTCGTCTCGGCGAGGTCGCAGGAAGGTGGTCTCCTCGACGTGGTCGTCGGGCCGCGGGGCGCGATCCTCTCGGTCGAGGTGCGCTGATCACCCAGCCGGCGGTCCTGCCGAGTGTCCGGCCGGCTGTGACAGGCACTTGGTACCGTGGACTGAACATGTCGACGTGGGGACCTTCGAAACGCCGTGCCGGTAAGCGCGCGCGGGGCACCTCCGGTGGTCGCGGGCCGACACGCGGCTCCTCGGGCGAGTCGCGAAACGTTTCCGAGCCGTCTCGTTCACAGGCCGGCAACGTTCGTGATGCCACTCCGCCCGATGGGTCGATGTCACGTCGTGACCAGGCCGAAGCCGAATTGCGGGGTGCCGTAGCGGGCCGTGAGCACGAGTTCATCGGCCTTGGCCTGATCGGGGTCGGTGCGCTGCTGGCGCTCGCGATCTACCTCGACCTCGCCGGGCCACTCGGCCGCGGTGTCGAGACGCTCACGGGCTGGTTCACGGGCCTCGGCCGCTACGTCGTGCCGGTCGTCTTGATCGTGTCGGGCATCGCCTTCGTGCGCCGCGGTCGCAGCTACAGCCCGTTCCGCCTCGTCGCAGGCTGGCTACTCGTGTGCATGGCTGCGCTCGGGCTGCTCCATCTCATCAGTGGCCCCGACAAGATCTCGGCAGGCGTCGACGATCTCGGTGACGCCGGCGGTTGGTTCGGGGCGTTGGCGGCCGAACCGCTGCGGGCACTCCTCGCCACCGCGGGCGCTGCGGTGGTGTTGTCAGCGGCGTTCCTCGGCGGCGTGTTGCTCATCACCCAGACCTCCCTGCGCACGATGGCGGCGCAGACCGGAGGGTTCCTCAGCACGATCATGCGACCGCTGGGGCGGGCTGCCAGGTCGGGTATCGACAACATCTCCACGCTCAGCAGCGACAGACAGCATGACGACCCGGGCGGCGCGCGCGACTCCGGGGTCGACGCCCGCGACCCGAGTCTCGGAGCGGGCACGGCGACTGCGGAGGGTGCCGCGGTCTACGACTTCGCCGCCGAGGACGACGACGAGTGGATCGACGAATCGGCCCCGGCGAAGGCGCAGCGCTCGGCTCGATCCAAGACCCCGAAGCTCTCGATGGGGAGCCGACCGGGTGCGGTCTCCGGCGAGGGCGCCCAGGTTGGTTCGTGGATCCTTCCGCCGATGTCGATGCTCGAGCGGCCGGGTGCGAAGAAGGTCGACCGCAAGGCGATCGAGGCGCGCGGCGTCATGCTGCAGGAGTCACTCACCTCGCACAACGTCGAAACCTCGCTGGTCGGGATGACCGTGGGCCCGACGGTGACCCGGTACGAGCTCGAACTCGGCGCCGGAGTCAAGGTGGCCAAGGTCACGAGCCTGCAAAAGGACATCGCTTACGCGATGGCCGCAACCGACGTGCGCATCCTCGCACCGATTCCCGGCCGATCGGCGATCGGGGTCGAGGTGCCGAACCATCAGCGCCAGCTCGTCGCGCTCGGAGATCTGCTCGCGTCTCCCGAGGCGGGCAAGGCGAGCCACCCGCTCGAGGTCGCCGTCGGCAAGGACATCACCGGTGAGGCAGTTTTTCTCGATCTCGCCGCCACCCCGCACCTGTTGATCGCCGGTGCGACCGGTGCCGGCAAGTCGAGCGGCATCAACTGCATCATCACGTCGTTGCTCATGCGCACCACACCCGACGATGTGCGCCTGATCCTGATCGATCCCAAGCAGGTCGAGATGGGGCAGTACCAGCGTCTTCCGCATCTCCTGACGCAGCCGGTCACCAACCCGAAGAAGGCCGCCAACGCGCTCGGCTGGGCCGTCAAGGAGATGGAGCGGCGTTACGACGTCCTGTCCGAGCTCGGCTACCGCGACATCACCGGGTACAACAAGGCGTTCGCCAACGGTGCGGTCGAGGTGCCGCCGGGTTCCGACATCGAATGCGAGCACATGCCGTTCATCGTCGTCGTCGTCGACGAGCTCAATGATCTCATGATGGTCGCCGCGCGCGACGTCGAGGAATCGATCACGCGCATCGCGCAGAAGGCGCGCGCCGTCGGTATCCACCTCATCGTGGCGACGCAGCGGCCCTCCGTCAACGTGATCACAGGGGTCATCAAGGCCAACATCCCGGCGCGTATGGCGTTCGCTGTGTCGTCGCTCACCGACTCCCGAGTCATCCTCGATCAGCCAGGTGCCGAGAAGCTCGTCGGCAAGGGCGACATGTTGTTGCTCCCGGGCAATTCATCGATCGCCAACCGCATTCAGGGTTCTTTCGTCGGCGAGGACGAGGTGCGCCAGGTGGTCGCCCATTGGCGGGAGCAAGCGCCCGAGCCCGTTTACTCCACCGAGGTCGAGGCGGCGACCGATGCCGGCGCCACATCGCAGACGGTGACCGGAGCCGGTGCCTCCGTGTCCGCACTCGTCCCGCCGCCAGGAGGCGCGTCGCTACCGAACGTCGAGGCGCTCGACGTCACCGCCGACGCCAACGCGTTCTCGGCGGGGGCCGAGGACGACGACGCCGTGATGATGCGCCAGGCCATGGAGCTCGTGGTCCGCAGTCAGCTCGGTTCCACGTCGATGCTGCAACGCAAGCTCAAGGTGGGCTTCGCCAGAGCCGGTCGCATCATGGACCTGCTCGAGCAGCGCGGCATCGTGGGTCCGAGCGAAGGATCCAAGGCGCGTTCGGTGCTGATGACGGTCGAGGAATTCGAATTGCTCCAACAGAACGGTCAAGTCTGAACCTCGGGCCCTCGCCGCGGCCGTATCGGTTCGGTGCCGGCCTGGTGCATGCGTCGCTCGTGGTGCGCAGGCCGTGGCCGACGGGCACGGCCTGCAAGCATGGGCTCATGCCGCAACTGACCGAACACGTGCCGGAGTTGACCGAGATCACCGACGGGCTCCGATTCCCGGAGGGACCGATCGCGTTGCCCGATGGATCGGTCATCGTCGTCGAGATGTTCGGCGGGCGGCTCACGCTGGTGCACCCCCACGGTGAGAAGGAGACAGTTGCGGAGATCGCCGGCGGACCGAACGGTGCCGCGATCGGCCCCGACGGAGCGGTCTATCTCTGCAACAACGGTGGCGCCTTCCAACCTGTCGACCTCGACGGGTTGCTCCTGCCGGGCCCCTTCGACCCGGCCGCATACATCGGGGGACGGATCCAACGGGTCGACATCCACGACGG
>JASJHI010000119.1:0-33012 GCA_033791105.1 Acidimicrobiia bacterium
CGGCTCGCTGTCGAGCCTGCGCCTCCAGGTTGTCGAAGCATTGGCAGGAATCGGTGGTGGCGACGAGCAGCTCCTCGGGGTGGGCGGCGACCACCTCCTCCGCGCCCGGTCTGCGAACACCTCCCTCCTCGGCGCGCCGACCATGCCGGCCTGGCGCCGGTACACCGGCGTCGTCTGGGAACACCTCGAGCCCGGCACGCTCGACGCGACTCTCCGGCGCCGGATCGTCGTCGTGTCGGGCTTGCTCGGACTCGTGCGCGGTGACGATCCCGTACCCGACTACCGGATCAAGATGGCGGCGAGCCTGCCACCGCTGGGCAAGCTCTCGACATGGTGGCGCGAGGAAATCTCGCGGACCCTCGACCGCTCCGCCCGGCAGTCGTTCGTCATCGACCTCCTGCCGAAGGAGCATCGAGCGGCATGGCGACCGACAGGTGCGCGCGGCGTTCGGATCGAACTGATCGACCCTTCCGGGAAGCCCGGCGGCCACTTCGCCAAGGCTGCCAAGGGACGGCTCGCGAGAGCGATACTCACCTCCGAACGCGACGCGCTCGGCGTGCTCGGCGACTGGTCCGACGACCGCTACGTCCTCGACATCCAACCGCTCGAGTAACCGGAGAACATCGTTGCAGCGGATTCGTGTCCCCGAATACCCGTCGCGTGGCGCCCGCCACCGACGCGAGTCCCAGCGCTCGGCGCGGATCAGGTATCGGCGCGGCCGACGGAGGGGCTCGCGACGGTCCCGGGCACGGCACGAGACTCGACGAGGTAGAGGCCGACGATGCACGGGAGTGCGACGACCGCCATCGCTGCGCCGACCGACAGCGCCGAGCCGATCAGTGCACCGGTCAATACAGGCGCGATGAGCGCCGCGCTGCGCGAGCCCGCCGTGAGCGCACCAAGGGCGGCCCCGGCTCGGCCCGGAAAACGAGCGGCGTCGTCGTAGAGCTTGGGAAACAACGTGGCGGTCCCGAGGCCGGCGAGCAGCAATCCGATCAGCGTGAGCGGTCGCGACGGAACAAGCGTGGCCGCTGCCAACCCGACGAATGCCACCACGCAGGCGAGCCGAAGCAGCCGGTCGCTCCCGAGTCGCACGAGGGCGGCGTCGCCGGCGAACCGGCCGACGGTCATCCCCGTCGTGAACGCTACGTAGGCGAGCGACGCGATCGCCGCGCTCGAGGCGAAGTCGTCTGTGAGGCGGAACGCGGCCCAGTCACTGGACGTCATTTCGACGGTGACTGCGAAGGCTCCGGCGAGCGCCAGCGGCACGAGCGGGCGCCAACGCGAACGACGAGATCCGTCTGGCGCCGGCATCTGCGGCTCGTGGTGCTGGTCGGTCCTGAGCACCCCTCCAGCGACGAACACGATCGCCGCCAACAGCAACGCCGAGACACCGATCAACTGTGCCTGCAACGGCACCGACGTCGTCGCAAGCGCCGCGGCGCCGAGTCCGCCGACGACCGTGCCGAGGCTCCAGAGGCCGTGGAGGCGATTCATCACCGGTGACCGTCGACGTGCGCTCAACCAGGAACCCTGCAGGTTCATCGCGACGTCGACGACCACGTCGAGCATCGACAACGCGATCAGCACGGCGAGCAGGCCCAACGGCACGGTGACGATGCCGACGAGGGGCATCACGATCACCATCGCGATCGCTCCGTTGACCAGCACGCGTCGGCTCCCGAACCGGTCGATCAGGCGACCGACCAACGCGCTCGACACGAGGCCGCAGCCCCCCGCGATCGTAAGGAAGAGCCCAACGGTCGCGTCACCGATCCCCACGCGATCACGGATCTCCGGGAGGCGCGGGATGAACGAGGCGAACACCGCACCGTTGACGAAGAACTGCACCGCGATCGCGGCGAGTGCTCGCCGGTCTCCCGGCAACGGTTCGGACGCCGACCGAGCAGCGTCGGTCACGATCGTCCGATCAGATTGCTGCGAGGCGTTCGAGGGCGTCGTCGCGAGCCATGTCGATGATGGCGGCGATCGGGCGGCCCTCCCCGGTGACGGTTGCAAGCGGTCCGCCGCGCACCGTTCCAACGGTCAACACGACGACCTCTGCGTCCGGCTCGACCTCCCGCACGACCGACGCCTTGGCGATCGACCGCCAGACCGACTCGATGCGACTCAGCCCCGGCCGCGCCGGGGTGTTGACACCACCCAGCTCGAAGTATCGGACGGTGCCATCGGGCGCGATGCCACGCATGCTCATCGCCACCCCGGGTGACACTCGTGCCGCTTCGGAAACGTCGCCGTATCCGGCCGCGGCGAGCAGCTCGCGCGCCAGTTCCTTGACCGTGCGACGCTCGATGGGCGCGCTCGGCGCCAGCGAGGCGATGCGCTCGCGCGCTCTGCGGACGTAGTCACCGTCGGTGTCGTACCCGACATAGCGACGCCCTGTCGAGACCGCCGCGACGGCAGTGGTGCCCGAGCCGATGAACGGGTCGAGCACCACGTCGCCCTCGTAGGTGTACAGGTGGAGACAGCGTTCGACCAGGGCGATCGGGAACGGCGCGGGATGCCCCACGCGCGTGGCGCTCTCCGCGGGGATCTCCCACACATCGAGCGTCGCTTCCATGAACTCGTCGCCGGGCACGGTGGCGATACCCGCCCCGCCCTTTCCGACGCGATCGAAGCGGCCCTTGCTGGCGATGATGAGTCGCTCGGTCGTGTCTCGGAGCACCGGATTGGCGGGCGACTGGTACGAGCCCCACGCACACGACCCACTCGCTCCGCGTTGTTTCTGCCACACGACCTCGCCGCGCAGGAGCAGGCGGAGATCGTCCTGGAGGATCGTGGTGACGTCGGCCGAGAGGTTGCGGTAGGGCCGCCGCCCGAGGTTGGCGACGTTGACGGCCATGCGTCCCCCGGGCTCGAGCGTGCGCACGCACTCGGCGAACACATCGCGGAGCATCTCGAGATACGAGAAGTAGTCACCAGGGACATGGCCCTCACCGAGTGCCGACTCGTATTCCTTGCCCGCGAAGTACGGCGGAGAGGTGACGACGAACGCCACCGAGGCGTCGGGCACGTCCGACATCGCGCGGGCGTCGCCGACGTGGATGACGTCGATCTCGCCCGGTTCGCCGAGCTGATCGTCGTCACTGATCTCGGGCGTCGCGAACCGCGCGTAGAAATCGGTCGAATCGTGCGACTCGCGGCGGCTGACACCGAAGGAAGAGGTCGAGGTACCCACGGGATCTTCCGGGTCAGTTCTCGTCGGGCATGAGCGCGGCGAGGTCGGGATTCGTGCCGGAGGCGGCCCGCTGCATGCGCTCGACCGGAGCCTGACGCATCTCGTCGTGCGTCAGGATCCAGAAGTCACCGGCGTCGACGGCGCCGACGACATCGTCGGCGATGCCCGCGGCGGGCACACCGGTCTGAACCCCGGACCGGATGATCTCGCCCATCAATTCGCCGATCGGCGCGTCGATGTGATCGGGCTCCTTGCTCATCAGATCGGTCTTCACGAAGCCGGGGCACAGCACGCTGACACCGAGCGGCGAGCCCGTGGCCTGGAGCTCGAGGAACAGGCCCTCGCTGATCGCGACGACCGCGTGTTTGGTGGCGTTGTAGGGCGCCAAGCCCGGCATCGCCACCAGCCCTGCCATCGATGCGGTGTTGACGATGTGGCCGATTCCCTGCTGTTCCATGATCGGCATGAACGATCGGATGCCGTGGACGACGCCCATCATGTTGATCCCGACAACGCGGTCCCAGAGGTCGATCGGATCGCGCCAGGCGTCACCGACCCCGGCGATGCCCGCATTGTTGAAGAGCAGGTGGGCGGCGCCGTAACGCCCGAGTACGAACTCGGCCAACTCGCCGACCGAAGCCTCCGACGAGGTGTCGGAGACCGACCCAGCGACATCGGCGCCCGCCTCCGTGAGTCGTGCCTCGACATCGCGCAGCTTGGCGCCATCGATGTCGGCGAGTACGACGCGCATGCCGCGATCGATCAACTTCTCGGCGACCGCGAGGCCGATGCCGCTTGCGCCGCCGGTGATGACCGCGACGTTTCCGGGCGCAATCACGTCGCGCGCGATGACGGGCTGCTCGTCGCTCATGCGGCGAGGCTACGACACACACGCGCGCGGCGCGAGGATGCGCGGAAGGCGACCCGACCGTGCCGCGCGGTACGGTCCCCGACGCATGGCGTACCGCTACCTCTGGACTCCGTTGCAGCTCGGCCCGGTCGAGGTCGGCAACCGGATCGTCTTCTCGGCACACCTCACGAACTACGCCCGGGACGGCAGGCCGTCCGATCAGCACGCCGCCTACTACGCCGCCCGGGCCCAGGGCGGCACCGGTCTCATCATCACCGAGGAACACTCGACACACCCGACCGACTGGCCGTACGAGAAGCTGATCCACGGCTTCAACCGCGACGTCATCCCCGGCTACCGGAAGATCACCGATGCCGTCCATCGACATCGCACGCCGATCTTCGCCCAGATCAACCACAACGGCGGCCAGGCGTCGTCGATGTACTCGCGACTCCCGGTCTGGGCGCCCTCAGCCGTCGCCGATCCACTCTTCCGGGAAGTTCCCAAGGCGGTGACGATGGCAGAGATCGGCGACATCGTCGAGGGCTACGGGATCGTGGCCGAGCACTGTGCCGAGGGCGGGTTCGACGGGATCGAGCTGCAGTGTTCGCACTCCTCGATCGTGCGGGGCTTCCTCTCCGAGGCCACCAATCGGAGGACCGACGAGTACGGCGGCTCGCTCCAGAATCGTGCTCGGATTCTCCTCGAGATCGTGGCGGCTGTCCGCGGCGTGATCGGCAACCGCCTCGCGCTCGGCGTGCGGATCTGCGGCGACGAGCTGATCGACCGCGGCACGACGATCGACGACGCCGTTCAGGTCGCGCAACTGGTCGAGGCGACGGGCCAGGTCGACTACATCAATACCTCGATCGGCGTCGCGACCGCGAGCCTGTTCATGATCGAGGCATCGATGCACGTCCCGCCCGGGTACGCGACGTTCATCTCCTCCGCGATCCGCAAGTCGGTGGAGCTACCGGTCGTCGGCGTCGGTCGCTTCAAGGATCCGCTCCAGGCCGAGCGGGCGCTCGCGGAAGGCCACTGCGATCTCGTCGGTGTCGTCCGCGGCCAGATCGCCGATGCCGCGTTCGCGGCCAAGTCGCGCGCGGGCGCGACCGAGCATGCACGCCTGTGCCTGTCGTGCAACCAAGAGTGTGTGGGCCGCATGGGCCTCAATCGTTGGCTCGGCTGCATCGAGAACCCGAAGACGGGCCGCGAAGCGCTCGGTGTCGGCGCCGTCCGCCCAACGTCGAAGCCGCTCGACGTGATGGTCGTCGGAGCCGGTCCCGGCGGGCTCCAGGCCGCGATCGCAGCGGCGCGCAACGGGCACCGTGTGACCGTCTACGAGCAGGAGGCCGAGGCCGGTGGACAGGTCAAAGTCGCCGCCTCGGTTCCGAATCGGGCGGAATTCGGGGACATGATCCGCAATCAGCTCACCGAATGTGAACGACTCGGCGTCGAGTTCGAATTCGGAGTCGGCGTCTGGCCCGGGCTCGTCGAGGAGAAGCGGTCCGACCACGTGATCGTCGCGACCGGCGCCGAGCCCCTGCGACCGTGGTGGCTTCCCGACGACTTCACGAACGCGGCCGACGTACGCGAAGTTCTCGACGGATCGGCCGAGCCATTCGGAGACGTCGTGTTGATCGACGAGCTCGGCTTCCACCAGGCGACCTCCACCGCCGAGGTGCTCGCCGACCGTGGCTGCAACGTCGAGATCATGACTCCGGGGATGGTCGTCGGCCAGGACCTCGGCATCACGCTCGACATGGAGAACTGGTGGATCCGGGCGGGCGAGAAGGGCATCGTGCAGACGACCGATGTCGTGCCGATGCGCGTCGAGGACGGTGAGCTGGTCCTCCAGCACCACCCGACCGGAGCCGAGGTCACACGCCGCCCTGACTGGATCGTGCTCGCCGTCCCCGCCAACCCAGTCGAATGGCTCTACCACGATCTGAAGGCAGCAGGCGTCAGCGTCGAACGGGTCGGTGACTGCGTCGCACCGCGCCGCGCCCACAGCGCCGTGATCGAGGGCGAACGCGCCGGCGCAGCGCTCTGACCACCGGTCCCACCGACCCCCATCTGGGGCGACCCAGCTCCGGATACCGGAACACAACGCGCCCAGTTGGTTCGGTCGTGCGACGATCGGTGCCCGCATGGGAGGATGCCACGGTGATCGACGTCGAAGCCTCCCTCGCCGCCCTCTCGCTCGCCGAGAAATGTCGTCTCCTCGCCGGCAAGTCCACCTGGCGCACGAAGAAATTCCCCGCGGCGGGCGTTCCACAGATCAAGGTTTCCGATGGCCCCAACGGCGTGCGCGGCGAGGGTCATGGCAGCATGGGAACGCCCGGCGTCGTCGTGCCGTCGGGCATCACGCTCGGCGCTACCTGGGACGTCGCACTCCTCGAGGAGATCGGCGATCTCGTCGGCCGCGAGGCGCGCCGCAAGCGAGCGCACGTGCTGCTCGCCCCGACCGTCAACCTGCACCGCACACCGGTCGGTGGCCGCACCTTCGAGTGCTACAGCGAGGATCCGGAACTGACCGGCGCGCTCGCCGCGGCGTACGTGCGCGGCGTCCAGTCCAACGAGGTGGCGGTGACCGTCAAACACTTCGCCTGCAACGACACCGAGATCGAACGCATGTCGGTCGACGTCGAGGTCGACGAACGACCGCTGCGCGAGCTGTACCTGCGCCCGTTCGAGCGGGCGGTCAAGGATGGAGGCGCCTGGGGGATCATGAGCGCCTACAACCGCCTGAGCGGCGACCACTGCGCCGAGAACCGCGACCTGCTCACCGGCATCCTCCGCGACGAGTGGGGATTCGACGGATTCGTCGTGTCCGACTGGTTCGGTGTCCACGACACGGTCGGAGCTGCGAACGCGGGTCTCACTCTGGAGATGCCGGCGCCGGTCCGCGTGTCCGGCGATCACCTCGTCGGCGCGGTCGAACGCGGCGACGTGGCCGAGTCCCAGGTCGACGGACTCGTCCGAGAGATTCTCGTTCTCGCCAACAGGACCCACGCGGACGAACGCGACCCGGACGAGCCGGAGGAGTCCGTCGACGACCCGACCGAGCGCGCACTCACGAGGCGGGCGGCGACCGCCGGAACCGTGCTGCTCCGCAACGCGGATGTCGATTCCGCACCGCTGCTCCCGCTCGAGACGAACGCACTCTCGTCGATTGCCGTCATCGGACCCAACGCGGTGGTCGACCGCTCGATGGGCGGCGGGTCAGCGAGCCTCGTGCCGTTCCGCTCGCGCACCCTGCTCGATGCGGTCACTGACAGGATCGGTCCAGGCACGGCGGCGGACGCGTCGATCGTCTACGAACCGGGGGTGCGCATCGACAAGATGACGCCGGTCGCCTCCGGCACGCAACTTCGCCAGCCGAACAGCGAGCCCGGGCTACGGATCTCGTACGTCAACGGCCTCGACTGGAACGGTGACGTCGTCATCGAGCAACCGACCAACAGTTCCCTCGTCCGGTTCTTCGGCTCGACGCCGGAGGGGGTCGACAGCGGCGAGTTCTCGGCTCGGATCGACGGGTCGTTCATTCCTGAGGTCGACGGACGGCACGAGATCGGCATCGTCGGCACCGGGCCGATCACGATGCGGGCCGGAAACGGGGACGCGGCCGTGACCATCGTCGACGACCCGGAAGCGCAGTTGCCGCGGAGCGAGGAGTTCTTCGGTCGCGGCAGCGTCGAGGTCATCGGCACGGTCGACTGCAGAGCGGGCGAGCCGGTGCCGCTGTCGATCGGGTTCAGTGCCGCCCTCGGCTTCGCGGCCGTGCGCGTCGGGTTCCGGCGTCCAGATCCGGCGGACCTACTCGAGCGGGCGGTCGCAGCCGCGGCGGGCGCAGACGTCGCCATCGTCGTCGTCGGCACCAACGACGAATGGGAGACGGAGGGCTCCGATCGAACGACGATGAATCTCCCCGGACGACAGGACGAACTCGTGCGGAGGTGCGTCGCCGCCAATCCTCGTACGGCCGTGATCGTGAACGCAGGTTCCCCGGTCACGATGGACTGGGCCGACGACACCGACACCGGAGCTGCGCCCGCGGTCCTCACGTCTTTCTTCGCCGGCCAGGAGCAGGCCGAGGGGCTCGTCGATGTCTTGCTGGGCGAAGCCGACCCAGGCGGGCGCCTGCCCACGACGTACCCCGTCCGCCTCGAGGATCACCCGGCCTACCTCCATCACCACCCGGATCACGACGCCAGCGGCCGCGGCGTACAGCGGTATGGCGAAGGTCTGTTCGTCGGGTACCGCGCGTACGACGCGCTGTCGCTGCCCACACGATTCCCGTTCGGCCACGGCCTCAGCTACGGCAGCTCGACATGGTCGGCGCCGACGGTCGACCGCACGACGATCGCCGGCGATGGCACGGTCGTGGTGCGCGTGTCGGTCACATCCACGAGCGATCGGGCGACGACCGATGTCGTGCAGGGCTATGTGGCTCCCGTCAACCCGACCTGTGTTCGACCGCCGAAGGAACTTCGCGACTGGAGCAAGGTCGTCGTCCTCCCATGGGCCACGTCCGAGGTCGAGCTCCAGTTCGGACCCGATGCGTTCAAGCGTTGGGATCCCGCCTCCGGCGGCTGGGTCGTCGAGCCCGGCGAATACGACCTCGTGGTCGCAGCCTCGGCGGCGGACGAGCGGGGGCGCGTGCGGATCACCATCGAGTGAACGCCCGAAGCCGACGAACCGCCGAAGCCAGTGAGGTCGGTTGCCAGTGAGGTCCGATGCCGGTGAGGCGCACGCAGCTGAGGGACCGATGACCACTCGCCACGACCGAGCGACCTGCCGGTAACGTCGGCGGCGCATGTACGCCACGCTGATCGCCAGCGCCTTCAGCTGGTTCGGTGATCGGATCACCGAGGTCACCGACTGGATCGCCGACGTGTCGAACAACTGGTGGTTCGTCTTCGTGATCTTCGCGGTCGCAATGCTCGACTCCGTTCTGCCGATCGTTCCCGGCGAGACGACGGTCATCGCAGGTGGCGTCGCCGCCGGCACCGGAAACCAGCAACTCGCGTTGGTCATCCTCGCCGGCGCGCTCGGCGCGTTCGTGGGCGACAACCTCGCGTACACGATCGGCAATCAGTTCGAGGGCCGCGTCCGCGCCTGGGCCGAACGCAAGCCGGCGCGGTCCGCGCGGCTCGACGGTTCGGCGATCCAGATTCGCAAGCGCGGCGGCATGTTGCTGATCACCGCGCGGTTCATCCCGGGCGGCCGCACGATCCTGACGGTCTCGTCCGGCATCACCAGCCAGCCCCGACGCTGGTTCGCGGGCTGGGTTGCGGTCGCCGGACTTGTCTGGGCGTCGTACGCGGCGATCCTCGGGTACATCTTCGGACAGGCGTTCGAGGATGACCACACGATCGCGTTCTGGCTCGCGTTCGGCACCGCGCTCGGCTTCACCGCGATCATCGAATTGATCAGATGGGTCCGTCATCCGAACGTCGAGATTCCCGAGGATGAGGGTTCTGCGGCCACCACCTACGCTGTCCCTGATGCTCGCGGTGATCCCGATACGTGACGGTGAACTCCCCGCGGGCGCCGACGAGACGCTCGCCGACTGCGGGGGCGTGGGCTGGCTCGTCGGCACCGGAACCACCGACGTGGACGTGGCCGGACTCGCGATCGAGATCACCGACATCGACCTCGGCGACTTCGAGGTCGGCCGCTGGTCCGCCGCGCTGGCACCGCTCCTCCGCGCCGAACCGCTCACCGACGTCATCGTGCTGCCACATTCGCCGGACGGCCGCGACCTGGCGCCACGACTGGCCGTGGCTCTCGACCGGCCGCTCCTGGCCGGATGCTCGGACGTCATCCCCGACCGCGTGAAGCTGATCCGCCGCGATGGCCGCGAAGAGCACACGATGCATCCCCAGGGTCCGTTCGTCGCAACACTCCTGCCGGGTGTGCGCGGTGTCGGGTTCGAACACGACGACGTGCCTGCGCAGCGGCGCACGATCGTCGTGGCCGACGTGGACAGCCCGTCTGACGCCAGCGTCGTCGAAGTGCTCCCACCAGATCTCAGCACGATCGACCTGACCGAGGCGCATCGGATCGTCGGCGGTGGCGCCGGGCTCGACGAGGAGAGCCGCTTCCCACAACTCGCCCGGGTCGCGGCGGCGATCGGCGGCTCCATGGGTGCCACCCGCGTCATCACGGATCGCGCGTGGGTCCCGCACGACAAGCAGATCGGCACGACCGGCGTCATCGTGGACCCCGACCTCTACGTGTCGTTCGGGATCAGCGGCGCCGTGCAGCACACCGCGGGGCTCGGCAACCCCGACCACATCATCAGCGTGAACACCGACCCGCACTGCCCGATGATGCAGATGTCCGATCTCGCAATCGTCGCGGATGCCAACGAGACACTCGACGAACTGCACGCCGCGCTTGCTGCAGACGGCTCGGTCGCCTCCGACGAGTCCGCAAATGGCTGACGGCGCGTCCGTCATCGCGGCCGACGAGACAGCCGACCCCGCGCCGGGTAGCAGGGCGAATGTCGACGTCGACGTCGTCGTGGTCGGCGCTGGTCCCGCGGGCGCCGCCGCCGCCACCGTCGTCGCGCGTTCCGGTCGATCGGTCCTGCTGCTCGAGCGCGGGCCATTCCCTGGTTCGAAGAACATGTACGGAGGTGTCGTCTACCCGCGCATCCTCGACGAGCTACACCCCGAGTGGTGGACCGAAGCACCGATCCAGCGTTGGGTCACGCGGCGCTCCACCATGTTGCTCACCGACTCACAGGCGCTCACCGTCGATTTTCGAACCGAACGCTGGGCCCACCCGCCCTACAACGGCGCCACCACATATCGACCCGATTGGGACGAGTGGCTCGCGTCGAAAGCGGCCGACGATGGCGCCCGACTCATCTGCTCGACGACGGCGACCGGACTGCTCCGCGATGACGCCGGCCGCGTCATCGGGGTCACCACCGACCGTGAGGGAGGGAACCTTCGGGCGAACGTGGTCATCGCCTGCGACGGGGTGAACAGCTTCCTCGCGAAAGAGGCGGGCCTGTACGGCGACGTCGATGCCGCGAACTACACCCTCGGCGTCAAAGAGACGGTGTCGCTCCCGCGCCACGTCATCGACGACCGGTTCGGGGTGCGGGGCGACGAGGGCGTCGACATCGAGATCCTGGGTGGCACCTCCGGGGTCAACGGCGGCGGCTTCGTCTACACCAACCGCGACACAGTGGCGGTCGGTGTTGTTCTCAAGCTGCCCAAGCTCGCCGCTCAGGAGACGCGCCCTGAACAGATCATCGAGAACCTCAAATCACACCCCGGTGTCTTTCCCCTGATCGAAGGTGGAGACGTCGCGGAGTACTCGGCGCACGTCATTCCCGAGGCGGGACTGTCGATGATGCCGAAGATGACCGCCGACGGGATGCTCGGCGCCGGCGACGCAGCAGCGATGTGTCTGGCGGCCGGAATCTGGCTCGAAGGTGTCAACTTCGCGATGGCCAGCGGCATGTACGCAGGCCGAGCCGCGGTCGCGGCCCTCGACGCCGGTGACACCAGCGCGACGGGACTCGCCGACTACGAAAAGTTGCTGCGCGACACATTCGTCCTGCGCGACCACAAGAAGCTGCGACGCGCACCGTCGCTCGTCTTGTCCGATCGCGTGCAACACCTGTACCCCGAGATGGTGGCGAACACGATCGAGCGAATGTTCCGGGTCGACAATCCCGAGCCGAAGCCGGGTCTTCGGCGAATCTTCACCGAGGAACGCAAGCGCGCCGGTGTACGGATGCGGGACCTCGCCCGCGACGCACTCGACGGATTGCGCACGTATGGGTAGGGCAAGACGATGAACACTGAACGCTGGCCCGCCGTGTCGTTCGAGCACCTGATCGGCACGACGCGTTTCGATGTCGCCGAACACGCGCACATCACCGTGGACGAAACCGTCTGTGCGGAATGTCCGTCGCGCGAGTGCATCGTGGCCTGTCCGGCCAAGCTGTTCGTCCCGACGAGTGACGGGGGGATCCTGTTCAACTACGAGCAGTGCTTCGAGTGCGGCGCCTGCTATCTGGTCTGCAACCGCGAGGGCGCGATCACCTGGACCTATCCCGAGGGTGGCCAAGGCGTCGTCTTCAAGCGTTCGTGAGCCGATGAGGTTCGTGCCGTGAGGATCGCGGTCTGCTGGAAGTGGGTCGCGGTCGATCGTGACCGGGACTCGACGGAGCTGCCCGATCGCCGGTGGGCCGGGGTGTCCGCCGGCGACCGCGCGGCCCTCGAGATCGCGCTGCGCCTCAGGGACGCAAGCGACGGTCCCGAGAGCGACGACGGCGAGGTCGCCGTGATCACGCTGGGGCCGCCCGAGGCGGACCGTGCGCTGCGAGACGCGGTTGCGGCGGGCGCCGACCGGGCGATCCGCATCGACGGACCGACCCGTTACGAGGGACGCACCGTCGCCACCGCACTCGCGCGCGCCGCGACGGGATACGACCTCGTGCTCACCGGCGACTTCTCGATCGACCGCGGTACCGGCGCGGTGCCGGCGTTCATGGCCGCCGACCTCGGCGCTGCGCAGGCGCTCGGCCTCGTGGACGTCGCTACAACCGTTTACGAGATCGACGAGGTGCCGACGATCAGGGCGGTGCGGCGTCTCGACGGTGGCCGTCGCGAGGTGCTCGACGTACCGTTGCCCGCCGTGATGTCGGTCGAGGGCTCCGCCGCCAAGCTCCGCCGCGCTCATCTTCAGGCCTCACTCACGTCGGGCGACGCCGCAATCCAGGTGCTTGCACCGCCCGCGGGGAGCCCGCCACGCATCGAAGTGCGGCCCTACCGGCCGCGACCGCGGGTTGCGCACGCGCCGTCCGGCGGGACGCTCGACCGTATCCGCGAGCTGCTCCAGATCGACGGAGCTGACGAGATGCACGCGGAAACCGTGACCCTCGATCCGTCGGCCGCAGCGAGGCGCATCATCACCCAGCTCACCGCGTGGGGCTACATCGACCCGCCCAGACTCGACTCACGCGCGCTCGACGCCGGGAGCGAGCGCGATGGAACGGACGGGGTCTGACGCCCGCAGGCGTCAGTGGGAGCGGATGCGACTCGGAGATGCGACCTGGAACGAGATCGACGATCTCGTGTGGACGTCGAGTTCCGCAAACGCGGTAGAAGGGGCGGGGCCGACGCCCTCACCGATCCTGCTCGTTCCGGTCGGATCGACCGAGCAACATGGACCGCACCTGCCGATCTCGACCGACACGCTGATCGCGGAGGAGATCGTGGAGCGTGCGATCCACCGCACAGACGGCTTGATGATCGGTCCGACGATCGGTGTCACGGCGTCGGGTGAACACGCCGGCTTCCCCGGCACCTTGTCGATCGGCACGACCGTCATGCGCGACCTCGCGCTCGAGCTCGGCCGCAGCGCGGACTGGGCGGCCGGAATCGTCTTCGTCAACGGACATGGCGGCAACCACGCGCCTGTGAATTCGGCGGTTGCGACACTCGAATCCGAGGGGCGCCACGCATTGGCCTGGTGGCCGCGGTGGCCACGGCGAAGCGACGGAGGGCCGGCCGACCTCCACGCCGGCCGGATCGAGACGTCGCTGCTGTTGGCGATCGACCCCGGCCTCGTGCGCCTCGAACTCGCCGCACCCGGGACCGATGCCGAGCTCGACGACCTGCGCGAACGTGGGGTGCTGGCGGTCGCCCCATCCGGGGTGCTCGGCGACCCATCCGGCGCTTCCGGCGGTGAAGGCGAACGCTTCATCGCCGACTTCGTCGGCGATCTCGTGCACGAGATCGAGCGCTGGCGCCCGATCGCACCTTCCCAGTGAACGCCTCGGCAAGCGGTAGGCACGAACGGGCGACTCGGTTCACGCTCGACACCTCTTGGCAGCGCTTCGGAACGGTCGTCATCGCGGGATCACCGCTGACCATCTTCCGGCTGACGGCAAGCGGGTCGACGATCGTCGACCGGATCGAGCGAGACGAGCGGGTCGGGGGATCGATCCTGACGGCGCGCATGTCGAACGCGGGTGCGATCCATCCGGTCCCCGACCGCGACGTTCGGCGATGGGAAGACAAGGTCACGATCGTCACGCCGCAACTCGGCGGGACGGTCCGCATGGACGGACGCATCACCGTCGACGACGGGTCGTCGCCTCCGCTGTCGGGCGCGACGATTCGGCTCGATCACAATCACGGCCCAGCTGGTGCCCGCAACACCGCTCGCCCGCTGGTACGTACACCGCTCGTCGCGTTCGTCGACTCGGACGTGGTCGTCGACGACGGCTGGTTGCGCCCGCTCCTTCCCCACTTCGACGACCCCACTGTCGGGCTCGTTGCGCCACGTGCGCGCGGCGAGGCAGGCTCGTCCCTCGACATGGGCCCCGATCCTGCGCGGGTCAGGGCCGGGACTCGTGTGAGCTACGTGCCGACCGCCGCGATCGTTGCGCGTGTGGCCGCGCTCGACGATGTCGGGTGGTTCGACGAAGGCCTGCGGTTCGGCGAGGACGTCGATCTGGTCTGGCGACTGGACGAGGCCGGCTGGAGCTGTCGGTACGAACCTGCGGCGAGCGTGTGGCACGAGCCGCGTCGGGGCCTTCTCGCGTCGCTGCGACAACAGGTCGACTACGGCACGTCCGCGGCACCGCTCGCAATCCGACATCCCGGACGGCTCGCTCCCGTGCGGAGCAACGGATGGACGGCAGCCGTCTGGACGCTCGCCGGTGCCGGGCGCTGGTTCAGCGCGGCGACGATTGCACTCGGGAGCGCCACGGCGCTGCCACGACGCCTGCCAGGTGTACCACCACGGGTTGCCCTCAGGCTCGCGCTCGTGGGACACCTCGCGGCATCCCGGCAGCTGGCTGCCGCGGTCCGCCGGACGTGGTGGCCGCTCGTCGCCGGCGCAGCGCTCGTCTCGCGGCGGGCACGCTGGATCGCGTTGACATCGGTCGCCTTCTCGCCGGCGACCACGCTTCGCGATCTGGCCTACGGCGTGGGCGTCTGGAAGGGAATGATCGAACATCGCACGCTCGCTCCCATTCTTCCCGCCATCTCCGCCTGGCCTGGGAGGGAACGCTCGACCGGCTGACCTGTGCCGGCGCGGCCGGGCGTGACGATGCTGTCGCGAACCGCGCCGCTACGGTCGCTGTCGTGACGATTCGGCTCACGGTGCGATCGGTGTCCTGGCGCAGCCAGGTTGCCGGCGTCGCCGCATCCGTCGATGGGCTGGTGCCGGTCGTCAAGGGCAACGGATACGGCTTCGGCCGGACCACGCTCGCAGCCATTGCCGCGGAGTTCACCGACGTCGTCGCTGTCGGCACGGTGCACGAACTCGAAGGGCTGCCCGATGGACTCGGGCAGCTGGTGTTGACGCCGACGATGGTGGCACCGCGTTCGACCGAGCCGATCCTCACCGTGGGCAGTGCCGAGCACATCGAGGTGTTGCGCGGCTGGGGCGGCCGCGTGCTCGTGAAGGTCACATCGAGTATGCGGCGCTTCGGTCGGGGGGCAGAACTCATCGAGCGCGCCGGGGATGCCGGTCTGATCGTCGAAGGGGTCAGCGTGCACCCACCGCTCGCGGGGTCGATGTCCGATCACGCCGTGGACATCACCGCCGCCACCGCGGGGATCCCGACCGACCTGTCGGCCTGGGTCAGCCATCTCGACCCGGCCACTTACCGCTCCCTGCCCGCCGATCGCGCGCACCGTCTCCGCCTCGGCACGATGCTGTGGCACAGCGACAAATCGGCCCTCCATCTACAGGCCGACGTACTCGACGTGCGCCCGGTGCGCGCGAAAGAGCCGGCCGGCTACCGCATGACCGCCATCCCCGATGACGGCCACATCGTGATCGTCGGCGCGGGAACGGCCGGCGGTGTCGCCGCGCTCGCGGACGGGCGCAGTCCGTTTCATCACGAGCAGCGTCGGATCGCGCTGCTCGAGCCGCCACACATGCATGTGTCGATGTTGTTCGTCCCCGCCGACGAATCCGTCCCGACGATCGGCTCGTGGGTCGACCTCCAACGGCCGCTCCACATGACCGCCGTCGATGAGTACCGGTGGATTTGAAACCGGCCGGCCGGCCGCTGCTCACGTCCGTCGCAGCAGGCTCACGGCCCCGTCTCCCGGGTCCCGACGTCGTCCGCGCCCTCGCGCTGACCGGTGTCGTAGTGATGAATTACCACGGCTACCTGATCCTGCGCGGCGGGGAGCGGGGCACCGGTTCGGCTGCGACCTTCTTCGATCCATGGGTGGGCCCGCTCGCCACACGATTCGCCGCGACCTTCGTCCTTGTCGCCGGCGTGGGCGTCACCCTGATGACGAGGCGCTGCCGCGCGTCCGGCCGCGGCGTCACCGAGATGCGCTTCCGGCTGGTTCGGCGCGGTCTCGTCCTCTACGTGGGTGGGCTCCTGCTCGACGAGGTCTGGGCGGGAACGATCATCCCGTTCTACGGGGCGATGTTCGTGCTCGCGGCAGTGATGTTCACGCTGCGCAGCCGCTGGCTCGTCGTGATCGCGGTCAGCGCGGCATCGGCCGGGTGGGCGATCCGTTGGTGGCGGTGGGAGCAGGAATTGGCCGGCGAAAGCACCGCCTGGCTCACGTCTCCCGACAGCGGTTCGATCCTCAGCCCGGCCTACGACGTGTTCGTCAATGGAACCCATCCCCTGTTCCCCTGGCTGGTGTTCTTCTGCTGCGGGATGCTGCTCGCCCGGGCATTCGACTCGGGCTGGTGGCGAACCGCCGCGCTGGCGGGCGGCTTCGGCCTGTTCGCACTGGCGAATCTCGTCAACGCCTCGGCGACCACCGGGTTCGAACGCGTCTTCTTGTCGACCGACCCACTCCAGCGCGGCGCGATCTACTCGGCGAGCGCGTTGGGAACCGCGCTCGTTGCGTACGCCACGATCGACTGGCTCGCGGAACGCTTCACCGGTGCGCTCGACCCGCTGCGCCGCGCGGGGCAGATGACACTCTCCCTCTACCTCGCGCATGTGCTCGTCTTCAAGGTCTTCGTCGAGTGGTCGGGCTGGATCGAACCGGCGGGACTCGACGTGTCACTCACATTCGCGCTCACGTTCTGGGTCGTCGCGATCCTGGCCGCACTCGCGTGGAGCGCGCGACTCGGACTCGGGCCTGCCGAACGGCTCTACCGCGCGCTCGGCGGCTGATCCGTTGGCGTGAGGATCGAGCGCTGCGAGTGCGCACCATTCTCACGAGATGACTGGCGGGACGCACGCCGCACTCCGCGCCAGCCGATCGCTCCTGCCGCCAGGAGCGGCCCGCTCTCCGAGAGACGGGACGGTGTGATGCGCGCACCCCGGCTGTACGGGAGACGAGCGTGCTCGTCGAGGCTCAGCTGCGCAGAGTGGAAGAACGTCGCCGCAAAGTCCACCGCCAGCGTGCCCCCCACGACCACCAGTGAGAGATCGAGCGAGTTGCACGTCATCGCCGCGGCACGCCCGACAAGGTGGCCCGTGCGCTGCATGATCTCGTAGGTGGGCTCGCTGTGCGGTCGTCCCGTGATCGCCTCGACAGCGAGCGTGGACGCCTCCGCCTCGAGACATCCCTGCGCGCCGCAGCGGCAGCGCCGACCACCGGGCTCGACGATGACGTGGCCGATCGAGCCCCCGGCTCCCGTCGCGCCGTCGAGCAATTCGTTGTCGAGTACAACGCCGCCGCCGATCGTGTTGGAGATCGTGATCGAGCAGAAGTTCGGGTGCCCTTGGGCCGCGCCGCGCCAGCCCTCGGCCAGCGCGAGCCCCCGCGCGTCGAGATCACCGAAGACGGGCAGGCCCGTCAATTCCACCAGGCGCGACCGAAGCGGGTAGCGCTGCCACGACAGGCCGAGAGGCGACACATTCTCGAGATCACGTTCGACGGGTCCGGCGCACGCGACACCGACACCGCGCACGTGAACGTGAACGTGGTGCCGCGCGGCCGCCTCAGCGAGCATCTCCTCGATCAACTCGACCAGTGTCGCGAACAGCGACTCGGGACCATCGGCGGGCGGCACGATCGCGGCGGCCCGATCGATGAGCAGACCCCTCGGGCTCACGAGCGCGACGCCGAACTGCGTCGGGGCGATGTCGACCGCCAACACCGCGTCGACCGGTGCGTCGTGCTCGGTCAACTCTCGACCCGACGCGCATCCTCGACGAGGTTGATCTCGTACAACACCTCGTCGAGCGCATCGGCCGCGCTGAGGGCCGCGAACCGTTGCGGCGACTCCGGCGTGCAGCACGAAGCGACCGGCGACAGGATCGTCCAGGGCCGTGGATGACAGAACTGGACGACGCTGTAGCGCTCACCCTCGTAGCCGACGGCGGCGACCACACGGTGCCAGCCGATCGGGATGACGCCGTTTGTCAGGCGCTCGAGCATGATGCCCGTGTTGACGATGACACCACCGTCCGGTGCCACGGCGTCGACCCACCCCTCGTCGACCTTGACCTGCAGACCGGGCGCGGTGGCTCGCGGCAGCGCAGTGATCAGATTGATGTCGCCATGCTCGGCGGCCCCAACGTGGCCATCGGTACCGAGTTCATCCATCGCTGGGTAGCGGATCGAGCGGGTCAGCGTCGGACCGTCGAGCACCATGTCGTCGAAGAACGATTCGTGGCATCCGATCCCCTCCGCGATCACTCTCAGGAACCGACGCTGGAGGTCGGCGATCGAGTCGTGGAAGCGATACAACACGTCGGTGATTCCCGGCACCGCGGCCTCCGGCAGCATCTGGTCGGGGTACGAGCCGGGGAAGTTCCGCTTCAACGGATGCCCGGCCGGTATCGGCGTTGCCCAGTTGAGCATCTCCTTCCAGTCGGGCTTGTCGCTCGATGCGGCCGTCTCGACCAAGAGACCCGTGTACCCGGTTTGCCCGTTGCTTCCGGGCACGCTGAACCGCGCCTTCTCGTCAGCGTGGAGCTCGAAGAATTCCTTGAGCATTCCGTACGCGGTGTCGAGCAGGTCTTCGGGAACGTCGTGGCTCGTGTACACGAAGCCGGTCTCGAGACTCCGCCGAGCGCCGTCGACCACCGCTCGACGCTGCTCGCTACTACCGCGCTCGAACGCGAGTAGGTCGACATCGAGGATGTGATCCGTCATCGATGTCGACGCTACTGCGCCGGGTCGGCGGGAACGCCGCCGGCGGCGAACAGCGCGGGCCATCCGCCGGTGTGCAGGAAGACGACATCACGGTCGACGAACCGATGCTCCCGGTCGAGCCCGAGGAGACCCGAGAAGCCCTTACCGCTGTAGGTCCGGTCCATCAGCCAACCGCCCCGGGTCGCGGCCCACGCGATCGCCTCGTCGGCTGCGGCGGTCGGGGCGGCGTAGTCGTCGCCGATCCACCTCGTGTCGATCTCGACGTCGTCGGCCGTCACTTCGCCCGCTGCGGCATCGATCAGCCCGAGCGCATCGTTGGCCAGCGAGACGATGTCCGGATGGCCGAGGTTGACACCCTTGGCGACGCCGATGGCGACGACGTCGGGAGCCGGCCGACCTCGCGCCGCGAGCAGTGCCCGGCCGGCGAGCAGTCCGGCGTGAGTACCACCTCTCGACGACGTGAACACGATCGTGGACGGCTCGATCTGGGCGGCCTCGCACTGCTCGGCGAGTTCGACCATCGCGACCGCGTAGCCGATCGCCCCGACCGCTGTACTGCCGCCAATCGGCGTCGAGGCCGGCGCCATTCCTGCTGCGGTGAGTTCGCCGGTGAGCGCCTCCCGCGCGATCTCGAGCTCGCCCCAGTGTGCTGCGTCGCTGCCCGTGAAGTGGAGTTGCGCGCCGAACAACCGCGACAGCAGCTGATTCCCTGTACCGGCTCCATCCTCGGCGTCGCCGGACAACACCAGATGCACCTCGAGCCCAAGACGTGCCCCTGCGGCAGCGGTCATCCGGCAGTGATTCGACTGGCCGGCTCCGACGGTGACGAGCGATCGCGCTCCGCCGGCGACCGCCTCGCCGCACAGGAATTCGAGCTTGCGGGCCTTGTTGCCACCGCCGCCGAGTCCGGTGAGATCGTCGCGCTTCACCCATAGTCGTCCGCCCCCATCGAGCACAGGACCTCGCTCCAACGGGGTCGGTAGCGTCGCCAGATCGCAACGAGCCAACCGATCGAACACGGTGACATGATACGAGGCCATGAAGCCGCGCGACGCGGTGCCGAGGGGGAGGGAGGGTGCCATGCCGACGACCGATTGGAACCCGCTGCTCCGGGACGAGTTCGAGGAGCCCTACTGGGAAGAACTCCAGGCATACGTCGCCAGCGAACGCGCGGAGGCGACGGTCTATCCACCACCTGACGAGGTCTTCGCCGCACTCCACCGAACCTCGTACGCGGACACGAAGGTGCTGATCCTCGGCCAAGACCCGTACCACGGCGCCGACCAGGCACATGGCCTCTGCTTCTCGGTCCGCCGAGGCGTGCGCGTTCCACCGTCATTGGCCAACGTGCACAAGGAGCTGCGCACCGATCTCGGCCTGCCGATCCCCGATCATGGAAACCTCGAATCGTGGGCAGACCAAGGTGTGCTGCTCCTCAATGCAACCCTGACGGTCCGGGCCGGCTCCGCCGCCTCGCACCAGAACAAAGGATGGGAGACCTTCACCGACCAAGTGATCCGGGCCGTCGCAGCAAAGGACGAGCACGTCGTGTTCATCCTGTGGGGCAACTACGCGCGGAGGAAGAAGATCTTGATCGACGCCGAACGGCACACGATCATCGAGTCGACGCACCCGTCGCCGTTCTCCGCCAACAGCGGGTTCCTCGGAAGCCGGCCCTTCAGCAGGGCCAACGATGCACTTGTGGCAGCAGGGCGCGAACGAGTCAACTGGGCGCTCATGGAGCAGACGAACTGATGCCTGAACCGTCTCATGCCTGGGGCCCTTTCATGTGGTGGAACCGCTGATGCCGTGGACGACGAGCACCCGGGTGGTCGAACTCCGGAGCAGGCACCACGCGATCGATGTGGCGGTCGAGACCCTCGACGGCTGGCGGCGACATCTCTCGGGCCGCAATGCATCGCTTCTCTCCTTCTTCTTCTTCCTGTCGATCTTCCCGCTGCTACTCGCCGCGACGACGGTGCTCGGACTGGTGCTCGAGGACAACCCGGATCTCCAGGAGAGGATCGTCGATGGCGCTCTCGCGGAGCTGCCGGTCCTCGGGTCCCAGCTCCAATCCGATCCCAGTTCTCTGGACGGCAACCTCTTCGTCCTCCTCTTCGGCCTGGTGCTCGCGCTCTGGTCGGCGACGAAGGCATTCGTCGCGCTGCACGGGGCGCTCGACGACACCTGGGAGATACCGGTCGACGAGCGCGCGAGCATGCCGGTACAGCGGGCGTTGGCCCTGCTCGGCATCCTGATCCTCGGCCTCGCCCAGCTGGCGAGCCTGGCGAGCGCGGTCGTCGTTCAGCGCTCCGACCTTCACGCTGTGGGCGACTGGGCGCTGATCGCAGCATCCGCGGCGATCAATGCGGCCGCGCTGCTCCTCACCTACAGGTACCTCACCAGCGCTTCGCCGACGTGGCGGCAGATCCTCCCCGGGGCGCTCGTCGCGGCGCTCATGTTCACGCTCATCCAGCAGTTCGGTTCAGCGCTGGTCAGCCGGATCACCCAGAACGCCAGCGACACGTATGGGCAGTTCGCGCTCGTGCTCGGGATCGTGACCTGGCTCAGTCTGCTCGCGATCACCGCCCTGATGGCAGCGGAGTACAACGCCGCGCGGGTGCGGCTCACGGCCGATCAGACATGACTTTCGCGACTCCACCTCGGACGGGATAACTTCCTCAGCGTCCGTGAGCCCGCAAGACGATCCCTCCACCCCACCAAGCGAGTTGCCCACGCCGATTCGCGCGGTGCTGGTCGTCGGCTACATCTACCTCTTCCTCATCGGGGTGTCCGCCCTCGAGAAGGGCATCAAGCTGATGGGCGAGGACATCCAGGAAGATCTCTTTTCGAGCGTCTCCAACCCGATCGCCGGGCTGTCGGTCGGCATTCTCGGCACCGTCCTCGTCCAGTCATCGTCCGCAT
Source organism: Acidimicrobiia bacterium (assembly GCA_033791105.1). GTDB lineage: Bacteria > Actinomycetota > Acidimicrobiia > Acidimicrobiales > Ilumatobacteraceae > JASJHI01. Next base: position 22,049 of record JASJHI010000119.1, read on the forward strand.
CGACCTCTGTGATCGTCGGGCTCGTCGCTTCGGGCGTCATCAGCGTCGACGCCGCCGTTCCGATGATCATGGGCGCCAACATCGGCACCACGGTCACCAACACCCTGGTCGCACTCGGTCATGTGCGCCACTCGAACGAGTTCAAACGAGCGTTCGCCGCGGCGACGGTCCACGACTTCTTCAACATTCTCGCGGTCGCCATCCTTCTTCCGCTCGAGCTGGCGACGGGACTGAGCTCGGACATCGCCTCGTGGATCAGCGAACAACTCGTCGGCGCATCGGGTTCGGACTGGAAGAGTCCGGTCAAGCAGTGGGTGAAGAATCCGGTGGAATGGTTGCAGAGCTTCTGGGAGGCGTTGGGGCTGAGCGGCAACGCGCTCGCGTCGGTGATGGTCGCGAGCGGTCTCGTGATCGTGATCATCTCACTGGCCCTGATCACGAAGAACATGAAGACGCTGATCGCCGACCGCGTCGAACGTTCGGTCAACCGGGTGCTCGGCAAGGGCAGTGGCTTCGTGGCAATGATGCTCGGCGTCGTGATCACGATGCTGGTGCAGTCGTCGAGTATCACCACCTCGATCCTGATCCCGCTCGCGGCGGCCGGCGTCGTGACATTGCGCAATGCCTATCCGGTGACCCTCGGCGCCAACGTCGGCACCACCGTCACCGCACTCCTCGCGGCGCTCGCCGCCTCGAGCCCCGACGCGCTCACCGTCGCGCTCGCGCATACGACGTTCAACGTCCTCGGCATCCTCATCCTGTATGTCCCGCCCTGGTGGCGCTACGTGCCGGTCCACCTCGCCGAACGACTCGGCGCGTTCGCCGTGCGGCAGCGGATCATGGCGGTCGCCTATGTGTTCGGTTTGTTCATCGTCCTACCACTCGTCGGCATCGTACTGCTCGGCTGACGTTCCGAGAGTCTGAGAGACTGAAAGGGATTCATCATGGTCATGTCGTTCTTCCGCAAGGGCCCAACCGGGCTGGAGCACATCCTCACGAAGTCGATCGGGATGCTCGGCGACGCTCGGCACTCGTTCGACCTGGCCACGCTGGCGCTGCTCACCGAGACCGACACGGCTGCGGTCGATGCCGACATTCGCGAGACGGATTCCCGCATCAACGCAACCGAACAGGAGCTCCGATCCGAGCTCGTGGTCCACGTCAGCGTGCAGGGTGCGCTCGAGATCGGCACCGTGCTCAGCATGACGCTCCTGCTCAAGAAGATCGAGCGCATCGGCGACCAGGCCAAGAACGTGCTCGACCTCGCAGAGACGGGCATCTCGCTCGCCAACGAGCCCGACACCGAGGCGATGCTCGCGGAGCGCACACTGATCTCGTCGATGTTCAACGAGACCGCCGAGATCCTGTCCGAACCGAGTGAGGAGGCGGTGGCCGAGCTGGGACGACGGGGCGGGGCGCTCGTCGACGAGTACCAGAGCAAGATCGACGGCTACCTGCACTCCGATCGACCCGGCAGCGAGGTCGTGCCGCGGGCGATCTACTACCGCTACCTCAAGCGGATCGTCGCGAACCTGCTCGGCATCGCGCACGCCGCGACCGAACCGATCCAGACGCTCGACCACGGCGCCGACGGCATGACCGACACCGACGACTGACCTCCGGACTCGGCGTCGATAACGGCGGAAGCCGCCCTGAGGGTCAGACGGTGGCTGTGACGCCGAGACTCTGGAGGCGCACGATCAGACGTCCTCCAGGCAACTGTCTCAGTCGTCGGTGAGTCGCGTGACGATCGCGCTGGCCGACTCGAGCGTGCGGTGCACGGGGCAGCGGTCGGCGATCGCCAGCAGGCGTGCGCGCTGCTCATCGTCGAGATCGCCCTCGAGGCTCAGCGCACGTTCGAACCGGTCGATCATGCCGCGCCGGTCGGCGAGGTGCTCGTTGTCCGCGCACTCCAGGCAGTCCTCAGCGTGCACCTTGCCGTGCGACACCTGGACCTTCACGCGGTCGAGCGGTACACCCTTGCGGTCGGCGTACATCCGCACCGTCATCGATGTGCACGTGCCGAGCGCCGCCGCGAGCAGGTCGTAGGGACCAGGCCCGGCATCGAATCCCCCGACGGAGATCGGCTCGTCGGCAAGCAACGAGTGCCGCCCGATGACGACGTGGTTGAGGAACGGACCTTGCGTCGTCTCGGCAACGACGATCTGAGCGGTCGCGGCCGGCGCCGGGAGCCCGCCGCTCTCGTCGACGACGTAGCGTCGGGCGAACGGCGCAATCATCGAGGCCACATAGGACGAATCATCGCGTGACGTGAGCAGGTGGTCCGCCGAGTCGAGCGAGATGAAGCTCTTGGGGTGTTTGGCCGCCTCGTAGATGGCAGCCGCGTTCTCGACGCCCACCACGTTGTCGACAGGAGAGTGCAGGATCATCAGCGCTCGCCGGAACGAGCCGACCTCATCCAGGAGCCGATGACCCGAGAGGTCGTTCAGGAACTGACTACGGATGCGGAATGGCCGCCCACCGATGTCGACCATCGCCTCGCCTCGTCGCTAGATCTCCTCGAGCGAGCCGTCGAGCAGGCGGGCGACGTGTTCGGGCGACGCCGGCGCGCCGATCGTCGCGACGGCGCGAACCTCGGGAATCGAGCTCGCGCCGGCGAGAACTGCCGAACCACCCAACGAATGTCCGATCAGCAGTTGCGGCGCGCGATGCTCCCGGCGGAGCCAATCGGCGGCGGCGACGAGGTCGGCCGCATTCGAACTGAAGTTCGTGTTGGCGAACTCGCCCTCGCTCATCCCCAGGCCGGTGAAGTCGAATCGCAGGACGGCCAGCCCCGCTGACGTGAGCGCCGTCGCGATGCGGGACGCGGCTGCGATGTCCTTGCCGCACGTGAAGCAGTGCGCGAACAGGGCGTACGCAACGGGTGGTCTGGCCGGCAGATCGAGCCGGGCGGCGAGCGGTGTCCCACCACTGCCGGGAAACGTGATTCGTTCGATGCGCGCTGACACGGCACCGACGGTACCGCTGCACGCCCGATTCGTCGGCAAGACCGACGCGCCGCCCGACCCGTTGTAGTGTGCCGCCGGATGGTGGAGGTAGCCGCGCGACTGATCGCCGCGGACGGCTCGACGATCGGACCCGCACTCGCCGTCATCGTCGGCGCCGGGATGATGGCGCAGTGGTTGGCCTGGCGCCTGCAGCTGCCGTCGATCCTCGCGCTGCTCGTCGCCGGAATTCTGCTCGGTCCGGGCCTCGGGGTCGTCGACCCCGACGAACTGCTCGGCGACACACTCTTCCCGCTCGTCTCGCTGTCGGTCGCGCTGATCCTTTTCGAGGGCGGCCTCGGGCTTCCGCCGCGCGAGTTGCGGTCGACCGGGACCGTCGTGCGGCGCCTGATCACCGTCGGACTCGTCGTCACGTTCGTGGTCGGGTGGTACTCGTCACGCGAACTCTTCGACATCTCGAACGAGGCGGCGATCATGATCGGCGCGGTGGTCGTCGTGACCGGTCCGACGGTCGTGGGGCCGTTGCTGAAGTTCGTCCGCCCGGCCGGTCGGACCGGTCCGATCCTGCGCGCCGAGGGAGTTCTGATCGACCCGGTCGGCGCCGTGGCAGCCCTCCTCGCCTTCGAAGTGGTGCTCGCCGAGACCGTCGACGAGGCGGCATTCGCCGTCGCCTGGGTCCTGCTCGTCACCATCCTCGCCGGTGCCGGGATCGGGCTCGCTGCCGCCTGGGCGCTCGACAATGCCTTGAAGCGGTTCCTGATCCCCGACCAATTGGCCGTGCCGGTCACGCTCGCCGTGGTGATCGCTTCGTTCGTCCTCGCCAACGCGGTCCGCGAGGAGGCCGGTCTGCTCACCGTGACGGTGATCGGCATCTACCTGGCGCGCCGAGACAGCTCCACGATCCGTCAGGTGTCGGAGTTCAACGAGAGTCTCCGCACCCTGCTGATCTCCGCTGTCTTCATCCTGCTCGCGGCGCGGATCGATGCGGACCAACTGCGCCACGTCGTACTCCCGGCGCTCGGGTTCATCGCCGTTCTCGTGTTCGTCGCCCGACCGATCGGTGTCTTCCTCTCGACGCTCCGCACATCGCTGACCTGGCGGGAACGGCTGTTCCTGATGACGATGGCCCCACGCGGCATCGTGGCGGCAGCCGTCTCGGCGATCTTCGCGATCCGGCTCGAGCAGGAGGATGTGGCGGACGCCGACCAGATCGTTCCGATCGTGATTCTCGTAGTCATCGGCACGATCGTCGTCTATGGATTCGCCGCAGGCCCTGCGGCGAGAGCCCTCGGGCTCGCCGAGGCGCAGGCTGACGGCGTGCTCATCGCCGGGGCGACGGGCATCGGCCGCGGGCTGGCGATCGAGCTCGACTCGCTCGGCGTGAAGACACTGCTGATCGACACCGACCGTTACAACGTGACGCGGGCGATCGCCGCCGGCCTCAACGCACGGATGATGAGCGCGCTCGCCGAGGAGGCCGACCGCGACCTCGACCTGCGCGGCATCGGCCGGATGCTGGCGATGACGTCCAACGACGAGGTGAACGCGTTGGCGACGAACAGGTTCGGGCGCGTCTTCGGCCGCCGGGAGGTGTTCCAGCTCGCGCCGAGCCGACCCCACAGCGCCGTTTCGACCGTGCCCGAGGAGTACCTCGGGCGGGTGATCGGGATCGACGGGATCACATACCGTTTCCTCGACGAACGCTCGCGGCAGGGGTGGCGAATGCGCGCCGCTCCCTGCGGTCCACTCGTCGACGCGTCCTGCGCCGCGGGAGCGTTCGTGCCCGTCGTGCGCGTACTCGACGGGCGCATGGCCTTCCTGTGCCACCACGACGCCGTGCCGGCCACCGGCGATGTCGTTGGGCTCGCCGCGCCGGAGTTCCAGCGCCGGCTCGACGACCCGGACTCCTACCCCGCGGAATCCAATCCCTCGCCACCCACCTCGGAGTCGGGGTGAAACGCGATCCAGGCGAACCAGAACGTGTCGATGTGGACCAGCTGTTCGAGTGACGACCCGGCGAGTTCACCGGAGGTCGCCATGCCGAAGATGTCCCACGTCGAGCCGGTCTCGACGTCGCTGATGACACCGTCGGTCGACTCGAACGTCAGCGACCGTCCATCGACCGCTGGGACGAACACCCCGGTCGCGCCGACATCGACGCCCTCGGAAACGATGGCGGAGTCGAGAGCTGAGCTGCTGCCGGGCACCCAGAACGCGACGACGTCCTCACCGTCGAGATCGCCGGTCATCACGCCCGCCTCGCGAAGGTCGAGCAACGGGAAGGCCAGCGCGGCCGCCGCGCCCCCGTCGCTGCCCTCGGCGTCGCCGGTCGAGACACCGACAACACGCGTCATCGCCGTGTACCGGCCGTCGACTTCGCCTTCGAACAGGAACGGCTCACGATCGACGTCGTCGTAGCCGGGATATGGATTCTGCCCGTACGGCCGATCGTGCCCGGTCTCCGGCGACAGCACGAGCCCGTCAGGGTTGGACTCCCGCCACGTCTCGAACCCGACGATGGTGGCCGGGTAGTCGACCAGTTCCGCCTCGCCGAGTTCGCCGTACAGCGGTCGCCCCGCGAAGTGGCTCCACAACGTCTCGGTCTGCCGGTCGAACATGACGAGACTGGAGTTGAACAACAGCCCCGACGTGCCGAAGTCGAGGACACGATCTTCGATGCGACGGTCGAACACGGTGACCGAGTTGCACAGCGGGCAGTAGGCCACCGCCACGGGGACGCCGCCGACCGTGTCGTTGACGATCTCGTGCCACACCATCACCTCGAGTGGGTAGGCGCGCGCGTCGCCGTCGATCTCGAGGGCGACCACCGGATCGTTCGGCCCGAGGTAGTCGACACTCTCCGCCGAGTAGAAGACCGGCGAGTCGACGGCTGGAATGCCATCGGGGGGCGGGCCTCCCGACCGGAGCCGGGCGAGTTCGGGGAGCTCGTCGACCGCGATCGGGTAGTCGTCCAGGCCGGACGGCACGTCCTCCCGCTCGCTCGACTCGATCTGTTCGACTTCGACCACGACCCCGCCACGTGACCCAGCCCCCGGCTCAACCGATCGATCGGCGTCGGCGGCTGCGGGCCCGGAAGCATCATCTGGCGTGTCGCCGCTGGTGGTTCCGGACGACTCGGGCGACTGGGCGGCGCCGGTATCACTGGCGGCACCGGACTCGTCGGCGGTTGCACCGCACGCCGCGAGGACGATCGCCGCGCCGCCGATCAGCACCGTCATGCGACGTTTCATGTCCCACGGAACCACCTCCAGCGGCTCCGTTGTCCGCGACACCGCGAACAGTTTGCGAAACTGCGCCCGGCATCGCGGGCCATCGTGCGTTCTGCGCGGTCCCGTCGCGCCTACCGTGCATCCCATGAGCGCACGAGATCGACTGTCAACCACGGGCGTCTGGTACTTCACCGACGCGATGAGCGCCGGGGAGGCCGCCGACGTCGCTGGGCGGATCGAGTCGCTCGGGTACTCCACGCTATGGCTCCCCGACACGGTCGGACGCGATCCCTTCGCGCACATCGCGTGGCTCGCCTCGCAGACGGAGTCGCTCCAGTTCGCCACCGGGATCGCGAACATCTTCCACCGTCATCCCGGCCCCATGAAGCAGGCGGCGAACACGCTCGCCGAGCAGACCAGCGGCCGATTCGTACTGGGTCTCGGCGTCAGCCACGGCCCACTCGTGGCGGGCCTGCGCGGTCTCGACTACTCCAAGCCGCTGACGAAGATGCGCGAGTACCTCGCGGCGATGGACGCGTCACCGTTCGGCGCGGCCGCGCCGGAGGAACAACCGCTCCGTCTGCTCGCCGCGCTCGGCCCGAAGATGCTCGAATTGTCGACCTCTGCCGCCGATGGAGCTCATCCCTACTGGACCACGCCAGCGCATACGGCGAACGCCCGCGAGATCCTCGGGCCGGATGCGTTGCTCTGCGTCGAACAGAAGGTGGTGCTCTCGACCGATGCGGATGCTGCCCGCGCGGCGGGAATCGAGGCGCTCGGGATCTATGCGGCACTCCCCAACTACCGCAACAACTGGAAGCGTCTCGGCTTCACCGAGGACGAGATCGAACGGCGTGACAACCGTTTCGTCGACTCGGTCGTCGTCTGGGGTGACGAGGACCGCGTGCGGGCAGGTGTCCAAGCCCACTACGACGCCGGCGCCGATCACGTCTGCGTGCAGCCGCTCTCGACCGAGGGCGCCCTCACCCTCGACTGGCGCGCCCTCGAGGTCCTCGCACCCAGCGCCTGACCCCCTCCCCACCCCGAAACTTGTGCGTGATGTCGCGCTGAGCGGGATGACACGCACACAGAACCGGGCCGGCGGGCGGTCGCGAGCTCGGTGTCAGGACAACTCGATGATCGCCTCGTGTTCGAGCGTCGCGACGAGGGCGCCGTCGGCGTGAATCCGCACATCGGCGATCGCTCGGCGACCGGCGCGGCTGTCGAAGCGGTCGACGACCACGGCCTCGGCGCTGATGGTGGACCCGAGCGGAGCGACACCGTGATGGGCGACGATGCTGCGGACGTGGATCCACGGCCCGTTCACCAACTGATCTCCGAAGAACCGGTTGGCGATCGTGAGCCACGCGACCGGATGGGCGATCTCCTGTTCGGTGTAGAGCGGATGGTCGTCTCCACCGCGCTCGCCGTAGTCGAGCCACGGCTGCTCGAGCACGAACTCGTAGGGCTCGAGCGCCTCGCCCGGCCGGGTCGGCAGGTCGGGCGCCGTGCGGAACATCTCGCTGCGCGCCCGCACTTCGCCGCCGACCCGCCCTTCGACGATGTCACCGTCCAGCGCCACGCAGTCGACGGTGTCGCCGTCGAGCACGGGCGAGCGAAAGCGCACGTGCGCTCCCCCACCACTCACCCAACCGGGCCCCCAGGCTGTCGCCGGCAAATGCGAGAGGTATGCGTAGACGGTCACACCGGCGACGAGCGCCGCCGGGAACCCTTTCGCGCGCGCACCCTCATCGGTGTGGATCGGATTGCTGTCGTGCTCGGGAAGATTCACCGCCCGCGTCGACCAGTCACACATCTGCTGTGGCTCGGTCATTGCACAATCATGCATGACCTGCGGCACGAGTGCAGATCTCAGCGGTGGAGCCAGTCGCCGGAGGCGATCCGAACGAGCTCGAGCCCACCTCCGTATTCGTACGCCCACGCGTCGATCCCACTCCCCGCGGAGACGACGATCCTCGAGTAGAGCCCACCGACGGTTCCCTCGACGATGTCGAGGTCGGCGAGGCACTCCTCGTAGACGCTCGGCTCGATCGTGAACATGCGGCCGAGAATGACGGACCGCCCGCCGAATACCGCCGCTGGGTACTCGAGCCCGGTGTCGTACAGGCTTCCCGCCGCCGAGTCGACCGTGCCGCGGTCGGACACGTACGGCTCGAGCAACGACCAACGCACCTCGCCCGGCAGCAACGTCCCGTAGACGAAGAGGTGGCTCGGCGGCCGGTGCAGGCCGGCTCCAACGCGACGGGAACGGTCACATCGGGGTCCGTCGCGCGTCATCGTCGGAGTGTTGCAGAGCCCGCCGGTCGGCGCGAAGTCTCTGGTCGGTGCTGGGATACGGTCGTCGAATGACCGACGCGAACCCCCAGAACATGGTCGTCGTGCTGCTCGACTCACTGAACCGGCACATGCTCGGGAGCTACGGTGGCACCGAGTTCGACACGCCGAACCTCGACCGGTTCGCCGCCCGCTCGACGCGGTTCACGAACCACGTCACCGGATCGCTGCCGTGCATGCCGGCACGCCACGACATCCTCTGCGGCGCACTCGATTTCCTCTGGAAGCCGTGGGGCTCGATCGAGCTGTGGGAGGAGTCGATCACCGCCAACCTCAGGCGGGCCGGCGTGACGACGATGCTCGTGTCGGACCATCCACACCTCTTCGAGACGGGCGGCGAGAACTACCACACCGACTTCAGTGCCTGGCGGTATGTCCGCGGGCACGAGGGCGACCCCTGGCGGACGGCACCGGATCCCACGGCGATCGGCGCGCCGCACCTCCCCCCAACGGTCGACGGAGGCTGGTTCCTACGGGGGCGCCTCGACGTCGAGGGGGACCGCTTCGGCCGACGCCATTACGACGACAGCCGCACATGGTTTCGGGCCGAAGACGACTTCCCGGGCCCGAAGACGATGCGCACGGCAACCGCGTGGGTGCGCGACGAGGCGCCGGCACACGACGGTTGGTTTCTCTTCGTCGACGAGTTCGATCCACACGAGCCATTCGACACGCCCGATCCGTGGGCGACGATGTACGACGCGGAACCCTGGGACGGCGAACGCCTCATCTGGCCGCCGTACGTCGTGGGCGGCAAATCGCACGGCATGATCGACGACGACCAGGCGCGCAACATCCGGGCCAACTACGGGGCGAAGTTGTCGATGATCGACCACCACTTCGGCACGCTGCTCGACGAACTCGAGGCGCACGATTTGTGGGACACGACTGCGGTCATCGTGTGCACCGATCACGGCCACTATCTCGGTGACGAACGGGCGACCGGACTGCCCGGCGACGACGTTCGCAACGACATCTGGGGCAAACCCGGCGTCCCGCAGTTCGAGCCGCTCGGGCACACGCCGTTGATGGTCCACTGGCCCGGACGAGCGCCCGGCACCTGCCGCGCACTCACCACGAACGTCGACATCAACGCCACGATCGCGGACGCGTTCGGCGTCGTGCCCGATCACCGCACCCACGGCGTCTCGATGCTCCCGCTGCTCGACGCGGACACCGACGCGACCTCGATTCGCGAATGGGCGATCGGCGGCGTGTACGGCAACTGGGTGCAGATCACCGACGGCCGCCGGAAGTATGCACGCGCACCCGTCGAGGAGAACTTTCCGCTCTCGATGTGGTCGAACCGCTGGTCGACGATGCCGGGGCCGCACGATCTCGCTGCCTTCATGACGTTCCCGAACCCCGACCGTCGAGCGATCCTCGACTTCATGCCCGAATCGAACACACCGGTCATCCGCCAACCGTTCGAGCCGGGCGACATGCTGCCGTTCTGGGTCGGCGGACCGCAGTCGATCGGTCACCATCACCTCTACGACCTCGGCATCGATCCCGACGAGACCGAGAACCGCGCGGGCGGGCGCGCCGCGGGTGACGAAGCCGAAATGGGCGAATTGCTCAGAACTGCGCTCGCCGAGGTCGAGGCGCCGAGCGAACAACTCGCACGACTCGGCCTCGACTGAGTCCGACGATCTCTGTGCGGACGGTGGCCGCTCGGGTCAGGACTCGGCCACGATCACCGCGGTGACCATGCCGAACATGCCCTCGTCACGTTCGACGTGCGTGAGGATGTGACAGTGCCACACCCAGACGCCGGGATCGCTGGCGTTGAAGAGCACCGAGTAACGCTCGCCGGGCGCCACGTTGATCGTGTCGGCCCAGTACGGCTGGTCGAGGGGGATGCCGTCCTTCGCGTAGACCAACTGCGGGAACTGGTGCATGTGCATCGGGTGGCTGGTCAGCCCCTCGTTGTAGTAGTGCACCACGCCCCAGTCGCCGGGAGCGAGCGAGACCGGCTCGGTCGCCGGGAAGCTCTTGCCGTTGAGCGACAAGCCGATCACACCTGCGTCGTTGAGCACCATCGGCATCTCGAGCGCCGGCTCGAGATCGTCGGGAATCTCGACGCCGCTGATCGTCTGCCCGAGCGGAAGCGGATTCTCACCGATCGTGAACACGCCGAACATTCCGTTGGGCACCGAGACCTGGCTGTGCAGGTGGGCGTGGTACATGCCGATCGCCGGATCGTCGGCGACGAACTCGTAGGTGAAGGACTCGCCGCTCTTGACCGGATCCTGCGTGTAGGGGGAGACGCCATCCTGATCATTCGGCGTGTGGATGCCGTGCCAGTGAATGTCGGTGCCCATCGGTGTCTCGTTGTGGAGGATCACCTGCACCGTGTCGCCGAGGTCGACGTGGAAGGCCGGTCCGGGCACCTTGCCGTTGTATGCCCAGG
>JASJHI010000120.1:0-3589 GCA_033791105.1 Acidimicrobiia bacterium
GTCGTCCCGGCCATCACCGCCGAGATCGAACGCCGGCGAGCTTGACCAGAGTGGGTTCCAGAGCTCACTCGAACGTGTCGGGGAGTTCCTGTTTCCGGCGTTCGACGAACTCGCGGAGCTCCTCGTCGATGGCGTCGTCGATCGGCGGTGGCTCGTAGGACGCGAGCTGTTTCTTCCAGATCGTGTTCGCCCGCCGCGCCGCGTCGAACCCGCCTTCCTCGGTCCACTGTTCGAAGCTCGAGTTGTCGGCTGTATCGGAGCGATGGAATGCCGTCTCGAAGTTGGCCAGCGTGTGTGCCGTGCCGAGAAAGTGTTGACCCGGAGGATTCTCACGGATCGCGTCGAGCGCCAACCCGTTGTCGCTGAGATCGAGGCCCCTGGCGAACGTCGCCATCATCCCGAGCTGATCGGCGTCGAGCACGAACTTCTCGTAGCCGACGGTCAGTCCGCCCTCCATCCATCCGGCACCGTGGAGCACGAAGTTCACGCCGGCCATCATCGTGGGGATCAAGGTCGACGCCGACTCGTACGCAGCCTGGGCGTCGGGGAGCTTCGATGCGGTCATCGAACCGCCCGAGCGGAAGGGCACACCGAGACGTCGCGCGAGCGCGGCGACCGTGTAGAGCACGAGCGCCGGTTCTGGTGTACCGAACGTCGGCGCGCCGCTCTGCATCGACATCGAGCTGGCGAACGACCCGAACACGACGGGTGCGCCGGGGCGGACCAGCTGCACGAACGTCATCCCGGCGAGTGCCTCCGCCAGCGTCTGCGCGGCAACGCCGGCCGAGGTGGCGGGCGACATCGCCCCCGCGAGGATGAACGGCGTGATGATGCATGCCTGGTTCGCCAGGGCGTACACCTCCGCGGCACCGAGCATCGTGGCATCCCACACGAGCGGTGACGATGCGTTGATCAGACTGGTCATCACGGTCCGGTCGGCAAGATCGCCGCCGAATCCGATGCGCGCCAGCTCGATCGAATCAGCTGCCCGCTCGGCCGACGTGACGGACCCCATGAACGGCTTGTCACTCCAGCGCAGGTGGGCGTACACCATGTCGAGATGACGCTTGCTGACCGGGACGTCGACCGGCTCGCACACCGTGCCGCCGCTGTGGTGGAGATGCGGCGATCGGTAGGCGAGTTTCACGATGTTCTCGAAATCGGTGATCGTCGCGTACCGTCGCCCGTCGTCGAGATCGTGGACGAACGGCGACCCGTAGTTCGGCGCGAACACCGTTGCATCACCACCCATTTGCACGCTGCGCGCCGGATTCCGGGCGTGCTGCGTATAGATCTGAGGCGCAGTCGCCTGAACGACGGATCGGCACAAGCCGCGTGGGAACCTGACCCGCGTGCCATCGACTTCTGCACCCGCTGAGCCGAACAGTTCGAGCGCGGGCGGGTAGTCGCGGATCTCGACGCCGACCTCCTCGAGAATCGTGTCCGCGGCGTGCTCGAGCCGTTCGAGTCCTTCAGTCGACACCAGCTCGAACGGCTTCAGCGCACGGGTGACGAACGGGTCCGCGACATCGGGCGTGGCGGCGCGCATCGCCCGGCGCCCGGCTCGTCCTCCCGACCGTCGGCCTTTTGTTTCACCGGTGGTGTTGCTCACCGCGCACCCGCGAGTCGCTCGGAGACTCGGCGGCCGTAGTCGACCACCGTGGCAGCGGTTGCGGCGTCCTCCCCCGCAGGCGGGAACCGGTAGGCCGGGGCGTGAACGTGTACCGCGGCGACGACGCTGCCGCCAGGGCTGACGATCGGGGCGGCGATCGACGTGAGTCCGTCGGCGAGTTCCCCTCGACCCCACGCGAATCCGGCCGCCCGAACATCGTCGAGCCGCTGCGCCAGCGCGATGGGATCTGCGATGGTCTGGTCGGTCCACGCGCGCAGCGGATGGGAGAGCAGCTCGTCGCGCGCGGCGGCCGGGCCGAACGCGGTCAGCACGAGGCCCGACGGCACCGCATGGGCGTCGATCGACTCGCCCGTCCAGTCGCGCACGTTGACCTCGTGTGCCATGGCGACCTGGTCGAGGTACTGCACCCGTGTTCCGTCGAGCACCGACAGGCCGGCTGCTTCGCCGGTGGTCGCGGAGAGCGCCTCGAGGAATGGGCGAGCGGAGGCGATCAGGCTGCGCTCTGGCCCGGCTGAAAGTGAGAGGTCGATGATCAACTCGCCGAGTCCGTAACGACCAGAGTCGTCGCGGCGTTCGACGGCGCCGACATCGAGCAGCGTGCTCAACAGCCGCGACACCGTGCTCTTGGGAAGACCGGTGCGGGCGGCGATCTCCGAGACACCGGCGGGTCCGGCGGACAACGACCGGAGTACGTCGAATGCCCGCTCGACCGACTGCACCGTCGTCATCGGGTCAGCGCTCTCCGCTCACGACAGCCCGACGATCTCGCCGTCATCGTCGATATCGATCCGAGCGGCGGCGGGCGTGCGGCCCAGGCCTGGCATCGTTCGCATCACCCCGCAGATCGGGTACACGAATCCGGCCCCGACCGAGGCCCGGGCCTCGCGCACGGTCAGCGTGTGGCCGATCGGTGCACCTTTGAGCGATGCGTCGCCCGAGATCGAGAGATGGGTCTTGGCGATGCAGACGGGGAGGTTGCCGAATCCGTTGTCCTCGTACATGCGGAACTGCTTGCTCGCCTCGGTCGTGTACTCCACACGTTCAGCGCCATAGATCGTGGTGGCGACCTTCTCCACCTTGTCGCGCAGGCTGTCCTCGGTGTCGTAGAGGTAGTGGAAGCCCGGCTCCTCTCGGCAGGCCTCGATCACCGCTTCGGCGAGTTCGGTCGCGCCGGCACCGCCGTCCACGAAGTGTGTACACACAGCGACGCGCACGCCGATCTCGTCGCAGAACGATCGGATCGCCGTGTGCTCGGAGGCGTGATCGGTCGGGAATGCGTTGATCGCGACGACCGGTGTGACGCCGTGCGCGGTGACGTTCTCGATCTGCTTGCGGAGGTTGGGGATGCCGGCGAGCACGTCGTCGGGGTTCTCCTCGAGCAGTTCGGGCGGCAGCTCGCGGCCCGCGACGATCTTGTACTTGCCGGAGTGGGCTTTCAGCGCCCGCACGGTTGCAACCACAACCGCGGCATCAGGGACGAGTCCCGATGCGCGGCACTTGATGTTGAAGAAACGCTCCGCGCCCATGTCGGCCCCGAAGCCGGCCTCGGTGATGAGATACTCGCCGCCGCGAATGCCGATGAGGTCGCCGACGACCGAGGAGTTGCCGTGCGCGATGTTGCCGAACGGGCCGGCATGGACGATCACGGGCGTGTTCTCGATCGTCTGGAGCAGATTCGGTGCGAGCGCGTCGCGCATCAGCACCGCCATTGCACCCGCGCCATCGAGTTGCTCGGCGGTGACCGGGTCACCAGCGGCGGTGTAGCCGACGACGATGCGTGAGAAACGGCGCCGCATGTCGTCCTGATCGCTCGCCAGCGCGAGGATCGCCATCACCTCGGAGGCGACCGCGATGTCGAACCCGCTCTCGCGAGGCCGGCCGTTCAGGCGGCCGCCCAGGCCCACCACGACATTGCGCAGTGCCCGGTCGTTCAGATCGACTACCCGGTTCCAGGTG
>JASJHI010000121.1:0-4954 GCA_033791105.1 Acidimicrobiia bacterium
GTTGTTGCTGAGGCCACGGGTTCCGATGCGACTGTTGCTGAGGCCGTTGCCGTGGAGGCTGTTGCTGAGGCGGTTGTTGCTGAGGTTGTGGCTGAGGAGGCTGTGGCTGAGGCGGTTGTTGCTGAGGTTGTGGCTGAGGAGGCTGTGGCTGAGGCGGTTGTTGCTGAGGTTGTGGCTGAGGAGGCTGTTGCTGAGGCCATCGTCGCCGACGGTGCCGGCACCGAGAGCTCGGAGGTCTGAGCCCAATGTCATTCACCGCACAGGACGTCAAGGCGCTGCGCGAGTCGTCGGGCGCCGGGATGCTCGACTGCAAGAAGGCGCTCGAGGCCACCGACGGTGACCTCGAGGAGGCGAAGACGTGGCTCCGTGAGAAGGGTCTCGCGGCCAGCGCGAAGCGTGAGGACCGCGACGCCTCGCAGGGTGTTGTGAGTCTGGTCGTCGATGGCAATGTCGGTGCGATCGTCGAACTGAAGAGCGAGACCGACTTCGTGGCCGGATCCGACCAGTTCAAGGCTGAAGGGCGGGCGCTCGCCGAGCTCGTCGCCGCGAAGGGTGTCGACGCGGTAGCCGAGCGGGCGGCCGAGCTCGAGGAGCTGAAAGTCACCCTCAAAGAGAACATCGGCCTCGGTGAGGTCGCTCGTATCGAAGCGACCGACGGCAACGCTCTCGGAACCTACGAACACATTCAGGGCGGCCGAGGGGTCAACGGTGTCCTCGTCGAGGTGACCGGTGGCGACGCCGATCTCGCCCACGAAGTGGCTGTCCACATCGCGTTCGCACGTCCGAAGTACCTGAGCCGAGACGACGTGCCCGCCGACGTTGTCGAGTCCGAACGGCAGACGCTCGAGACGATCACGCGCAACGAGGGCAAGCCAGAAGCGGCGATGGACAAGATCGTCACCGGTCGTCTCAACGGTTTCTACAAGGACGTGGCGCTGCTCGATCAGCCGTACGCGAAGGACGACAAGCAGTCGGTCAGCCAGTTCCTCGGTGACGCCGGCATCGTCGCGTTTGCGCAGATCGAGATCGGCTGACGAGCGCACCCGCGCTGACCCTCGTCCGATCGGAACACAGAACCGGCGTCTGAACGGCGTCGTCGCCCGTGCTGTACGGTCGGCGGCGCCGTCGCCGCGTCCGGTTGCGGCAGCTTCAGCACGCGGAGGGCCATGAACGACCAGAAAGACCCCGAGTCGAGGGGATCCCGTCCGAGCTGGAAGCGCATCGTCTTCAAGCCGTCGGGGGAGGCGTTGGCGGGATCGTCCGGGTCCGGCCTCGATGGTCAAACGCTCGACGACACCGCGCGGGACATCATCGATCTCCGTCAGAATCTCGGGGTCGACGTCGCAGTCGTCGTGGGCGGTGGCAACTTCTGGCGTGGTCGCACCGGGTCGTTGACGGGGATGGACCCCAGCCAGTCCGACCACATCGGCATGCTCGGCACGGTGATGAACGCGCTGGCGCTGCAGGACGCGCTCGAGCGGCTGGGCCAGGACACCCGCGTGCAGTCGGCGATCGAGATGCCCCGCATCGCCGAGGCCTACATTCGTCGCCGCGCGGTACGCCACCTCGAAAAGGGCCGTGTCGTGATCTTCGCCGCCGGTACCGGCAACCCGTTCTTCACCACCGACACAGCGGCGGCGCTGCGGGCCGCGGAGATCGAGGCCGAGGTGCTGATCAAGGGCACACATTCGGGCGTCGATGGCATCTATTCTGCCGACCCGCGGACCGACGCATCGGCGACGAAGTACGACGAGATCGACTATCTCGAAGTAATGACCAAGGACCTCAAGGTGATGGACGCGACCGCCATCGCGTTCTGTCGTGACAACGACATTCCGATCGTCGTGTTCGACATGTCCAAGCCGGGATCACTGCGCAACATCGTGCAGGGCGGCGACGAGGGCACCCTCGTCCACGAACTCTGAGTCGTGTCACCGCCGGTCGTCGCCATTGCCCCGCCCCACAGGTGCGACGTGGGTACGCTGGGGGAGTGATCGATGAGACGCTGCTCGAGGCGATGGAGAAGATGGACAACGCCGTCGAGCACACGCAGACACTGTTCGCGTCGGTGCGAACCGGTCGCGCGACACCGTCACTCGTCGAGCGACTGAACGTCGACTACTACGGCGCTCCCGTCCCGCTCCAACAGCTCGCGGCGATCTCGGTGCCCGAGGCACGACAATTGCTCATCAAGCCACATGACAAAGGCGCGCTGGCGGCGATCGAAAAAGCGATCCGCGACAGCGATCTCGGCGTCTCGCCGAACAATGACGGCGTGTCGGTCCGGATCTCTCTTCCGCAACTCACGGAGGAGCGCCGCCGCGAGTATGTCAAGGTTGTGCGCAGCCACGCCGAGGACGGGCGTATCGCAGTGCGAGCAGCCCGTCGCGACGCCCGCAAGTCGATGGAGAATGCCGAGCGCGATGGTGAGATCTCCGCGGACGACCTCGAACGGGCTGAGAAGGATCTCGAGAAGGTCACCCACGAACATGTCGAACACATCGATACGGCGCTCGGACGCAAAGAATCCGAATTGCTCGAGGTCTGAGGCACGCGGGCACGCCGTAGGAGGGACGAAAAATGAGTGACGACATCTGGGAATCGGACGACGCGCAGGCCGGGGATGGAGGGCGTCCCGCTGGCCCGCTCGAGAGTCGGATGGACGAATTCGACGGTGACGACTTCGGTGGCCCACTGTTCGGCGACACCGCGGAGCAACCGGCAACGACTCCTCCCGCGCCGACCCCGTACGAGCAGGCGACCGCCCAGACGCCACCGGAGTCCGAACCCGAACTCGGCACCGGCGGCGAGCCGCTCAGTTTCGGCGGTGACGACAGTGGCGCGCTGCCACACTGGACCGAGGCGCCGACCGGCGACGTCCCGCGGATCGATCCCGCGCCGACTGGGGGCGCCGACCCCACCGACGATCTCGACGTCTGGTCGTCGTTCAGCGGCGACGCGCCGGTGTGGAAGGAGGGCGACGAGGTCGACCATCCGTCCGGTGGTGTCCCGACGACCGCTCCACCGGTCGATCCGACCGGTGAGCTCACCTGGGAGGACGCCTCGCCGGAAAGCGGTGCTGCCGGCTCCGATGCGGTCGACGCCGACGTCGATGCCACAACGGCCGTGTCGATGGGTGGTGTCGGTACGGACGATCCGATTGCCGATGTCGCCGCTCCTCGTGAACCTGCGCGGATCACGATCGGTACCGATCCCTCCGGTATGCCACGTCGCCCAGAGACCACCGGTCGAGGCGCGATCAAGCAACGGCCGCCCGGTTCCACGCCACCGGCAGCGACGGGCGGTGACCGCAACCTTCCCGTCGCCATCGCCGTCGGCCTCGGCCTGGCTGCGGTTTTCTTGGTGTTGGTCATGTGGCGGCCTGCCGGTGCAATCGCATTCGTCACCGTGGCGCTTGGCCTGGCGTCGATCGAGTACTTCTCCAAGGTCACCGAAAAGGGGTATCGGCCGGTGGTGGCCGCGGGGGTCGCGGCCTGCGTGGCCGCGCCGATCACCGCCTATTGGGTCGGTGAGCGCATGTATCCGATCGTCCTTTCGTTCTGTTTCATCGCGGGGGCAGCGGGGTTCATCGGCGCCAATTCGATCGAGGTCGGCCCGATGCCGAACATGGCGATCACCATGCTCGGGGTGGTGTGGATCGGCATGCTCGGCTCGTTCGCTGCGCTGATCATCCGGTATTCCAACTTCTTCGGCGGCGACAACCCGATCGGTACCGACACGATCGTCCTTCTCGCGGTGGGGGTGGTCGCCAACGATGTCGGCGCCTACTTTGCCGGGTCTGCTTTCGGCCAGACTCCGCTGCGCGCGTGGATCAGCCCGAACAAGTCGATCGAGGGATTCCTCGGAGGGACCGTGCTCACGCTTGTCGTGATGGTCATCATCGGCATGCAGGACCTCAGCGACACCTGGTCGAGCACCAGCCACCTCCTCATGCTCGGCATCGTCATTTCGGCGATGGCCCCTCTCGGCGACCTCACCGAGAGCATGTTCAAGCGCAACCTCGACGTGAAGGACTTCGGGTCGATCATCAAGGGCCACGGAGGTGTGCTCGACCGGTTCGATGGATTCCTCTTCGCGCTGCCGGCGGTGTACTACCTGATGCTCGTCATCGAGCCGTGGACCGCGTCCTGACGAGCCCGGCGACCACCGGATCATGAATCCGGTCCGGGTCGCGATCGGAGGATCGACCGGCTCGATCGGCACCCAGACCATCGACGTCATCAACGCCGAGAACGCGCGGCAGCCCGGTTCCTATGAGATCGTGGCTCTCGGTGTCGGGCGGTCCACGTCCGAGGTCATCGCGCAAGCGCGGGCGCTTCGTCCCGCAGTGGTCGCAGTGTCCGACGCCGCTGCGCGGGGTCGCGTTCAGGCCGGGGTGCCGGCGGCCGTCACGGTCACCGATGACCTCTCGGCGGTGATTGACGGCGCTGATGTCGTCATCAACGGCGTGGTCGGGTTCGCCGGCCTGCCGCTCACGATCGAGACACTGCGCGCCGGCAAACGCCTGGCGCTCGCCAACAAGGAGAGCCTCATCGCCGCTGGGCCGGTCGTGCAGCCGCTGCGGTCCACCCCCGGAGCCGAACTGGTCCCCGTCGACAGCGAGCACTGTGCGTTGCACCAGTGTCTTCGATCGTCGCACGATCCAGCTCGCGAGGTTGCCCGTCTGCTGTTGACCGCCAGCGGTGGACCATTCCGCGGCCGACGCGCCGAGGATTTGGCCGATGTCACAGTGGAGTCGGCGCTCGAACACCCGACCTGGAGCATGGGTCCCAAGATCACCGTCGACTCGAGCACCTTGATGAACAAGGGCCTCGAGGTGATCGAGGCGCACGAGCTCTTCGGTGTCGACTATGACCAGATCAACGTGGTCGTCCACCCTCAGTCGATCATCCACTCGATGGTCAGCTTCACCGACGGCGCGACGATCGCTCAG
>JASJHI010000122.1:0-3278 GCA_033791105.1 Acidimicrobiia bacterium
GCACCGAGCGGGAGCACGGTCTCGTGCTCTTCGCCTGCGTCGTCGATGACGACGACCGGGATGCCCTTGCCTTCGTCCTCGCGGAGCTGCAGCACGCCAGTGGCCTTGGCCAGGCGCGCCGAACCCTTCGGTGTGCGAGCCTCGAAGAGCTCGACCACGCGGGGCAGACCACCGGCGATGTCCTTGCCGGCGACACCACCCGTATGGAAGGTTCGCATCGTGAGCTGGGTACCGGGCTCGCCGATCGATTGCGCAGCGATGACACCGACGGCCTCACCGAGTTCGATCAGCTTGCCGGTCGCAAGCGAACGGCCATAGCACATCACACACACGCCGAGATCGGCGTCACAGGTGAGCACGGAGCGAACGCGCAGTCGCTCGACCGCAGGGTCATCGCGCAGCGCCTCCATCTCGTCGTCGCCCACGATCGTGTTGCGTTCGAGCACGGTGCGTCCGTCCTCCATCGCCGTCGACAGCTCGACGTCCTGGAGCAGCGCACGGCCGTACAACTTGGTCTCGAGGTACGAACGCCTGTTGGCGGTATCGGGCTGAACGTTCTCGATCCAGACACCGAGCGTCGACTCGCAGTCCTCCTCGCGGACGATCAGTTCCTGCGCGACGTCGACGAGACGGCGGGTGAGATAACCGGAGTCCGCGGTACGCAGCGCCGTGTCGACGAGGCCCTTGCGGGCGCCCGGCGTGGCGATGAAGTACTCGAGGGTCTCGAGACCCTCGCGGAAGTTCGACTTGATCGGACGCGGGATCATGTCGCCACGGGGGTTGGCCACGAGACCGCGCATGCCGGCGATCTGACGCATCTGGGTCATGTTCCCTCGTGCACCCGAGCCGACCATCATGTCGATCGGGTTGAACTGCGCTGCCTTGAAGTCCTTCTCCATCGCGGCCTGCACATCGGCGGTCGCATCGGTCCAGATGCGCACCTCCTGCTGGCGGCGCTCACCGTCGGTGATGATGCCCCGGCGGAACTGGTTCTCGACCTTGTCGGCCTGAGCTTCGTATCCGTCGAGCAGCGCGCGCTTTTCCTTCGGTGTCCGCACGTCGTCGATCGACACGGTGAGTCCGGATTGCGACGCGAACCGGTAACAGACGTTCTTGACCCTGTCGAGCGACTCGGCGATGGCCGCCTTGTCGTAGTTGTCGGAGAGGCGCTCGACGATGACGCCCATCTCCTTCTTCTTCACGATGTCGTCGAAGTGATCGAAGCGATCGACGTACGCCGCCACGGCGTCCTCGGTCTCGGTCGCGATCTGGCGCTGCGGCAATGCCTCCTCGAAGAGCGCGCGACCGGCCGTGGTCGCGAACGGGGCGCGGGCGCGCTCTTTCTCCTCGTCGGAGAGCCCACGGAGTGCCTCGTCGCTCAGATCGGGATCGCCCTTGCGCGGACGCACCTGAATCTCGGCGTGCAGTGCGAGGCTGCCCTCGTCGTAGGCGCGCAAAACCTCCCAGAGGTGGCGGAACACGCGGCCCTCACCTTCGGCGCCCTCGATCTTCTCGGTGAGGTAGTAGCCGCCGATCACCATGTCTTGGGTCGGGGTCACGATCGGACGACCGGACGCAGGCGACAAGATGTTGTTGGCCGACAGCATCAGCACGCGGGCCTCGGCCTGCGCCTCGGCGGACAACGGCACGTGGATGGCCATCTGGTCGCCGTCGAAGTCGGCGTTGAAGGCGGTGCACACCAGCGGATGGATCTGGAGCGCCTTGCCCTCGACCAGCACCGGCTCGAACGCCTGGATTCCGAGACGGTGCAACGTCGGTGCGCGGTTGAGCAGCACCGGATGTTCCTTGATCACGTCTTCGAGCACATCCCACACCTGTGGGCGACGCCGCTCGACCATGCGCTTGGCGGTCTTGATGTTCTGTGCCAACTCGAGGTCGACGAGCCGCTTCATGACGAACGGCTTGAACAGCTCGAGCGCCATCAGCTTGGGCAGCCCGCACTGGTGAAGACGCAGCGTCGGGCCGGCCACGATGACCGAGCGGCCCGAGTAGTCGACGCGCTTTCCGAGCAGGTTCTGGCGGAACCGGCCCTGCTTGCCCTTCAACATGTCGGACAGCGACTTGAGCGGACGATTGCCGGGCCCGGTCACCGGGCGACCGCGGCGGCCATTGTCGAACAATGCGTCGACAGCCTCCTGCAGCATCCGCTTCTCGTTGTTGACGATGATCTCGGGTGCACCGAGGTTGAGGAGACGCTCGAGCCGGTTGTTGCGGTTGATCACCCGGCGATAGAGGTCGTTGAGGTCGGAAGTGGCGAAGCGTCCACCGTCGAGCTGCACCATCGGGCGCAGTTCCGGCGGGATGACCGGCACCGAGTCGAGGATCATCGCCTTGGGGTCGTTGATCCGCCGACCGTGGTCGTCGCGACGGTTGAACGACGCGACGATCTTGAGGCGCTTGATCGCCTTTTGCTTGCGCTGCGCGCTGAGCGGCTTGCGACCCGAGTCACCCGGATCGATCGCGCCACGCAGCTTGATCTCTTCCTCGTCGAAGTCGATGCGATCGATGAGCGACTTGATCGCCTCGGCGCCCGTGCCACCCTCGAAGTACTCCCCGTACTTCTCGCGCATCTCACGCCACAGCAGTTCGTCCTCGATGATCTTGCGCGAGTGGACGCTCTTGAACTCGTCCCAGGTGCGGGCGACCAGGTCGAGTTCGATGGCGTAGCGCTCGCGGATCGCCTCGATCTCCTTGTCGGCTTCCTTCTGGAGCTTCTTCAGATCGGCGGCCTTCGCGTCGGCCTTCTCGGCCTCGGCCGCCGCTTCCTCGAGTTCCTTGTAGCGGGCATCGATCGCCAGCTCGAGTTCTTTCTCGATCGCGTCGCGCTCTTCGAGGTACTCGGCCTCGAGGTTGGGCAGCGCCTCGTGTCGACCGTCCTCGTCGACCCAGCTCACGAGGTGAGCGGCGAAGTAGATGACCTTCTCGAGCTGCTTGGCCTTGAGCTCTTCCTTCGGCTCGATGCCGGCGAGGAGGTAGGCGAGCCACGACCGCGTGCCGCGCAGGTACCAGATGTGTACTGCGGGTGCGGCGAGCTCGATGTGGCCCATGCGATCGCGACGGACCTTCGAGCGGGTGACCTCGACGCCACAGCGCTCGCAGATGATGCCCTTGAAGCGGACGCGCTTGTACTTCCCGCAGTAGCACTCCCAGTCGCGGGTCGGTCCGAAGATCTTCTCGCAGAACAGGCCGTCCTTCTCGGGACGCAGCGTGCGGTAGTTGATCGTCTCGGGCTTCTTCACCTCGCCGTGCGACCAGGT
>JASJHI010000123.1:0-7984 GCA_033791105.1 Acidimicrobiia bacterium
CGCGTGGCCGGTCGCGCCACCAGCCGTCGGGCCGGGACCCAATCACATTGGCGGCATCGATCACCATCACCCGAACAGCATCGCGCCGCCACCGATCACCGGTTGATGGACACCCCGGAGCGTCCGGATGGGGAACGCTCATCGGACGCCGCTGACAGTCGCGGCTGAGCCAGGTTGCCGCCCGCCCAAACGTCTCTGATGGGGATCGTCAGCCCGGTCGCGGTGTGCCGCGCGATCGGGTGGTTGCCGTGCGTTTCCGAGTAGGTGTTCGGGGGCGCTGTCTGGGGTCGATCTAGGCTGAGGCGATGGGGAGCGTTCGGCCGTCTGGGACGGTGACGTTCTTGTTCACCGATATCGAGGGCTCGACGCGGTTGTGGGAAGAGCAGCCTGAGGTCATGGAAGGCACGCTCGAAGGCCACGACGAGATCGTGCGTGAGGCGATCGAGAGCGAGTCGGGCTACGTCTTTGCCACCGGCGGTGATGGTTTCGCTGCCGCTTTCGCGACTGCGGATGATGCCGTGTCGGCGGCACGTCGCGCGCAACTGTGTTTGCTGAGTGACTCCGAGCCGTTTCAGTTGAGTGTTCGTATGGCGGTTCACACCGGCGAGGCGAGCGAACGAGACGGTGACTATTTCGGGGGCCCGGTGAATCGTGCCGCTCGCCTGATGTCGGTGGCGCACGGCGGTCAGATCGTCGTCTCGGGTGCGACCGCGCTGTTGCTTCGAGATGCTGCGGCCCTGCGTCCCCTTGGCGATCACCGGCTGCGTGATCTCGGCGAGCGGATGCCCGTCTTCCAGGTGGTAGCCGACGGGTTGCCGGTGGCCTTTCCACCGCTGCTGAGCCTTGACGCGTACGAGGGCAACCTGCCCGAGCAGCTGACGTCCTTCGTTGGCCGAGATCAGGACCTGGTCGATCTGATCGAGAAGGTCCGAGCGGGCCGTGTGGTCACGGTGATCGGTGTTGGGGGGATTGGCAAGACTCGGCTCGCGCTGCAGGCTGCAGCGGAGCTGGTTTCGGAGTTCGCGGATGGAGTCTGGTTCGCTGATCTCGCGTCGACGCGTTCAGCCGGTGGGGTCGCGGAGGGGGTGGCTGTGGCCTTGGCGGTTCGTCCGTCGCAGGGGCAGTCGCCCGAGGACCGGCTCTTGGAGCATCTCGAGTCTCGTACTGCCTTGTTGATCCTTGACAACTGCGAGCACTTGATCGCGGGGGTGGCCGGACTTGCCGAACAACTGGTGCAGGCCTGTCCGAGGCTTCGTGTGTTGTCGACGTCTCGTGAGGCGTTGATGGTGTCTGGTGAGCAGATCAAACCCCTCGCGCCGCTCAGTGTTGCTTCCGAGGTGGGGTCGGGTCGTAGCGAGGCTGCGGAGCTTCTCGTCGAGCGCGTGCGATCCGAACGCGGTGAGTTCGATCCGTCGCCGTCAGAGCAGGAGGCGATCGACAGCATCTGTGAGCAGCTGGACGGGATGCCGCTCGCGATTGAGCTGGCGGCTTCGCGCTGTCGGTCTCTGGGGGTTTCCGACGTGGCCACTCGCCTCGGTGAACGGTTTCGGCTCTTGTCTGGAGGGCGGCGCACGAGCGTCGAACGCCACCAGACGCTGCGCGCGGCAGTCGACTGGTCCTACAGGCTTCTCGATGACGCGGAGCGGCGGGTGTTCGACGCGCTCGCGGTGTTCGTCGGCGACTTCCGCACCGACGATGCGGTCGTGGTGATCGCTGATGACGCGACCTCCGATTTCGATGTCGTGGACGCCGTGTCCTCTCTCGTCGACAAGTCGATGTGCGTTGCGGACTTGACCGCGGAGCCCACCACGTACCGATATCTCGAGACGATGCGGGCCTACGCCCGTGACCACCTCGAACAGTCAGGCACGCTGCAGCAGTACCGGGACCGCCATGCCGCGTGCTTCGGTGAGCTCGCCCGCCGGGCCGAGTCCGACATGACCGGACCCCATGAACGAGACGCTGAACGGTCCCTCGACCGCAGGTGGCCGGACTTCAGGGCTGCGCTCGAATGGGCCATCGAGACCGCGACCGAGGACGTCATCTCCCGAATCGGTGAACTGGCAAACGCCGTCTCCTGGCGCGGAAACCACACAGCCATCGGCTGGTTCTACGCGCTGCGCCACGAGACGACACGGTGGTCAATCGCGCAAGACACCGCTGTTGGCGGCGCGTTCATGACCGCCATCGATCTCGACGAGGTGATGCGACTCGCGGACGATGCCATCGAGACATGGGAGGCTTCTCGGCCGCCGCTGTACAGCCTGATGCATTCCGGGTGGGCAGCCTGGGTTAGAGGCGACGTGGACACAGCGATCGAACGCCACCGCACGCTCTACGCGCTCGCGAAGAACGATTCGAGGCCTCGCGTCCGTTTCGTGGGCGAGTGGCCATTGGCGACCGTGCTCGCCATGGCCGGCGAACCAGACAGCGCGCTCATCGCCAGCGTGATTGACAACGCCGCGGCAGCCGACTGGCCGACGGCTCGTGCATTCGGTCTCCACGCGAGAGCGTTCGCAGAGCGACGCACTGATTTCGAAGCGAGCATGCGAACCCTGCAAGAGGCGCTCGCTCTGGCGCGAGACATCGACAGCACCCAGGTCGAAGCCCTTGCGTGGCGCGAGCTGCTCGGCCTGCAGGCCGAACACCTGTCCACATCCGAGCTCGCCTTGGAGCTGACATCGCTCTGCCGCCACCTGCAGTCTGCGTCCAACAGCGCTGACAGCTATCTCACCGTTACCCAGGTGATCAAACTGTTGGCCCGTGAGCAACGCCATCAGCCGACCGTCGTGCTACACGCCTGGCTC
This sequence comes from Acidimicrobiia bacterium, assembly GCA_033791105.1. Lineage (GTDB taxonomy): Bacteria > Actinomycetota > Acidimicrobiia > Acidimicrobiales > Ilumatobacteraceae > JASJHI01. The sequence goes on from JASJHI010000123.1 coordinate 2,808, forward strand.
GACGGGCGATCAGGCGGTGGCCGCGCCGACCACCTGCTTCTGGACGAACTCGCCGCACAGGCAACACACTCTCTGACCGAGGTCGCCCGCCTCCAAGCCGACGGTCGCACGATGAGCACGTCCGACGCCCTCGACTACGCCTGCAACGCATTGTCCGACGTCGAAACGCAAAGCGCCTAACACGCCAGCAGCTGCTCCACTCGCCGCCGCCAACTCTTGTCGTGTTCCCGGACACCTCAAATCTGAGCCCGAGACGGCACAGGAACCTGCTCAGGTGCGCCACACATGGGCGGCTCGCCGCTGCTCGGCCGGCGTCTCACTTGAGGAACGCCAATCGGACGTTTCGCGGCACGGTCGTCGGCCGCGAGCGATCGCTGAGATCGATCTCACTTTGGGGATCGGCAACCGGACGCGTGACGCGAAGATTCGGGCTGCTATCTCTGATCAGTCGAGTTCGCTCCAATGCGGCCAATAGCGACTGCTGCCTTCGGTGGGGAGGGCGACGCCGAGCCGATCGGCTTCGCGGATGATCTCGGAGGCGAATTCGCTGGGGGCGTCCGGCCCGGCGTATGCCAGGACCGTGCCGTCCTGCGGTTCGCGTAGCCGGTAGAGGCCGGCGACGATCCCAACCGCCAACGCGGCCGCGGCGTCGGCGAGGTCGAGTCCGGCACGTCGTCGTAGGTCGGCGCGAAACGATTCCATCGCTTCGGTGACGAGCTCCCATGCCGCCTCGGTCTCATCGACGTACCCGCGACCGCGAATTCGACCCGAGCGCGCACCGAGATCGCCGAGTGGGATGGTCTCGATCGATGAACTCACGGCGTCGGCGACGTCGGCGATGACCACTGACTCGAGCAGGGCTTGAGCCGCTTGCTCGGCCTCAGGTCGAAGGTCGGGGTGAGCGCCGAGCATCCCGGCGAGGACGTGAGCGCACTCGGCGTCCGAGAGCGTGTCGAGGGCCGGAGCGGACGAGGATCGGCGACGCGCCGTCACAACCGTTCGTTCCACCCTGACGATTCTCGGCGGGGCGTCTGATGATCGAGATCCACAACCGACATCGGGCTGGCGCGAGCCCAGCGGCGATACGCATCGATCAACGCTCGCGTCGCATCTGACAGCGAATCAGCCGGCACGACATCGAGCAGCGCGACAGTGTGCCGCTCATCGGAGCGTTCGCAGACGGCGATCAGCCCACCGAGTTCGTCGCCGTCGAATTCCACCGCGACCACATCGATGAGCACTCCAACAACACGACCCTCGAACGGGAACTGTGCCGTGTCCTCGAAGGCCTGACGGAACGACCACAGCTGCTCACCGAGGCCGTACGCATCAACAGTGATCTCCCCGATCAACTCGTCGACGGCGTCACCCATCCCCACGATGCTACGAGCTCGAGTGAATGGCATCGAGGGCCGCGTTGTGGCATGCGCGGGTTCGGGGGCCGACGCCGACGTCGAGGCCAGAGTGTCCCACTGCTACTGAAACCCGACCGTCCTGTGCCACGGACCCATGACACGGTCGCTGAGGTCTTCGACCTCGAAGCGCACGAGTGACACGGTACGACGACGTGAGGGCCTGATGAAATGCGACGCCACGTCCTGAGCGTCCGGACGCAGCGGGAGGATCCGTCGTCCGAAGCGCGTCACACACGGCACCCAACGTCCGTTTGGCGATCCTCATGCGTACGCAACTTGACCACCCATCTGTGACCCGTCGAACCGAGTAGAACCGTTCGGATGACGTTCCTCATCCGTACGGTCTGAATTCGGCGGTGGACGCCGATATCGGGTGCCCCCGAACGGCACATGGGTGACGCTCGTCCAGCGCGGACGGTCCGGTGTTATGGGCTACTCGGTGGTGCGCATTGTGCCGGCTATCGGACGGGCCCGAGCGCCGTTGGCGCACGTTGATATGCGCCCTTGATCCGGCGATAGGAGGCACCCCTCGACGCTCGGCCGGTCGAGCATTATGGGACGGTCGGCCGCTCGCATAGGTGGCTTCGATCTCGGACGGGTGGTGCGGTCGGGTCCGCTCGCGCGATATGGGTGCCATCACCGGCGCGTCCGTGACGGTCAACGGATCTGTCCGGCACGGGCGACTGGAAGGGTCGTTGAGGCGTCGACGCTTCGGTGCTTGGCTGGATCGATGACTTCGCGAAGCGATATCACCCCCGACACCAAGGTGCGGGTGGCATGTCGCCCACACGTCGCCGCAGCGACGTGGTCAGCTCGACGTTGCCAAAGACGGCGGGCAACCCGATCGCTGCCCGCGAGCAACGCGGGTCAGGCCAGGCAGGACTCGGCGGCGGCAATGGCGTCCTCGTACTCGCTACCGGCCCCGACGCTGATCAGCACCGGACCCACCGGCACGAGCACCACGGCGGTCTCGCTCAGCTGGTTGGCGCGCTCGGTGGCCTGATCCGGCGTCTGGAAGAAGGAGATCGCACCGGCGAACGCGACGCCGGTGAAGGTGAGGCCGTCGACCTGCCCGAACACTGTCTTGAGGTCGGTTTGCTGCTGCGGCGTGAGCAGCTCGTCGTTGCGGGTCGTCTCCCAGCCGGCATCGGCCAGGCAGCTCGCGACGTCGTCGACCGGCGGGGCGCTCACCGCGCCGGCATCGGCGGACTCGTCGGCCAGTTCGGTCGCGACGCTCGCCGGCGCGGCGGTGGCGTCGGTGGTCACCGATTCGTCGGCGTCGTCGTCGCCCCCGCACGACGCGGCGAGTACGACGAGCAGCGCTGTACCGAGCCGGATGCCCCGGCGGCGGAGTCCGGGCGTGCGAGCGGAACCAGGGGGGAATTGGTGAGCGCGATTCATGGTGAGACTTGTCTACCTGGGTAGCTGCGGTGGCAGGAGGTCGACCGGCGATGACCTCCCACGTGTGACCGGCGACGGCCGCGACCACCGAACTCTCCAAGGAGACCAACGCGCACGGCGCCGACTGCCGACCGCTTCTCTCCCCGCTCAGGGCCCGGCAAACGGGGCGCTACGTCGAGAGCCCGGTGGGAATCCGCTAGGCGGCGCGCGTTTCCGAGCGCTCCGAATCCGAGAACGCACCGATTGACGTGGCCGATATCGCGTGGTCGGGTCGTCGCTTGCACCTGCACATTCTGTGCGGCTGCGTCGGAGCGCAGCGCCAACCGCCAGCCAGGCCCGCCTCGGGTGGATACGGGGTTGAGAGTCGTGACGGCGTCTGTGCTGTCGTTGCCGGCACCGGGTCCTGTACCACCGTCGAGGTCGAGCCGACGGCGGCAACCGTCGCGATTCAGGCGCCCTGAGGCCGCGGCTGACCGCGACGGAACGGCGCCACCGGTCGCCCTGCGAGAGGACCGGTGGCGCCGTTCGGAGTCTGTATGACCCACACTGATCAGAGGCAGATGGTGGCCGCGCCCTGTTTGATGAGGTCGTACACGGGGCCGGCGCCGGTGATCTTGACGCCGTCGATGTACTGGTCCTCGGTGTAGCCCCGCAGCGACGAGCACGGCGGGCACGCCCACACGGTGCCACCGTCGGCCATGAACTTGCCGATCAGCTCCTTCATCGAAGGATCGTGCGGGTTCATCTGGACGGTGTCGGCGGCGCCCTTGCGGAGGACGTCGACGCCGGCGCTGACGGCGAACACGGTGACGTCCTGGCCGTTGGCGACGCCGGCGTTGGCGAGCGTCCACGCCACGGTGGCGCGCTCGTCGTCGATGCTGCGGGAGAGGAAGACAATCGTCTTGTCGACGGCGTTGGTGCTGGTCTCGGTGGTGTTGGTGTTCATGGGATTGCTCCTTGTAGTTGGTGTTGCTGTGTTGGTTGGGTTTCGCCGTTTGGCGATCTGGGTGGTGTTCACGCCGCGAGCGGGGTGAACGCCGAGGTCAGGCGGCGACGAGCGGCGGGATTGGTGGCCCGGTAGGCCTCGGTGGCGGCCACGGCACGGAACCCGCCCGGGCCGAGGGCCTCCTCGACGGGAGCCATCTGGCTGTCGTGGCGAGCGAGGGCGGCGAGCTTGCGCTCGATCAGCCGGTCGTCGAGCAGCACGGCCTGGTCGATTCCCGTCCGGTCGGGGAATCCCGGCCAGAAGGCGTTGATCGAGTGCAGCCGTTCGATGCAGAACGCGGGCCAGACAGCGGCGGCCGCCGTGGTGACGAGGGGGACGAGGTCGCCCCGATCGGCGACGGCCCGGCGGGTCCAGCGGGCGACGGCGCGATGGTCCGGGTGACCGGTGACGCCGTCGGGGCCGAACGTGACGATCACGTCGGGGCCGACCTGGTCGATGATGGTCCCGACGACGTCGGCACCGAGTCGATCGGGGACCAGATCGCACGATCCGTCGCCGAATCCAAGCCGGATGGCCGACTCGGCGCTGAGCTCGTCGAGCGCCGCGCTCAGCTCGCGCTCCCGACGCTCGGCCAGGATCGCTGGCGGGTTGGCGACCGGGTCGTCGGTCCCGTGCTCGCCGGACGTGGCGTTCACATTGACGACCCGGCCGCCGCGTCGGGCGACCTCGGCGAGGAAACCGCCGGCGAGCAGGCTCTCGTCGTCGGGGTGTGACCAGACGGCGAGCAGCACCATCGGCGCCGGGCCGAGCCGGTCGACAAGTTCGCCGACCGTCGAGACCATGTGGCCGGATGCGGTGACGCCGCCGGCGTTGTTCTGGACGATGGCCGTGAAGCTCATGCCACGAGCATCGAGATCTGCGGCGAGCGAAGCTTGGCGACGGTTGGGCGATGATCGGGTTTCGGGACGTCACCCGGTCGTCATGGTTTCGTCAGAACTCGCCGCCGGGTGGCGACGGCGTCCGGGCGGCGTCGCCGCGTCAGCCCGCGAGCAGCTCGCCGGCCCGCATGGTGTCGGGCGTCGGCCGCTGGCCGTCGAACATCGCGAGCAGGCCTGAGAGGGCGTCGCGCCACCGCTCGGCTCTTCCCTGCTCGGCTTCGAGCTCGAACCGATCAGTCAGGGTGCGCAGCTCAAGCGCCACCGCCCCCTGCCGATGGGTGACCGACCGGCTGTCGTCGAGATGCCGACGTGCGACCTCGATGGCGTCGGATCCTCCGACGGCGAGGTGGCTGCGCGCGGTCAGGCGGCAGAGCTCGGCTTCGTAGAAGTACGTGCGGCTGGTCGTACGCTCGACCGCGGTCTCGAGCTCGGCGAGCGCCTGCTGCGGCTCGCCGGCGTGGAGCAGCGCATCAGCGT
>JASJHI010000124.1:0-6201 GCA_033791105.1 Acidimicrobiia bacterium
ACGACGGTTATCTGTTTCTCGTCGACCGCGTGAAGGATCTCATCATCGTGTCGGGCTTCAACGTCTATCCGGCCGAGATCGAGTCGCTCCTGATGGAGCACCCCGATGTGCGTGGCGCCGTCGTCGTCGGCACACCCGACATCGAGACCGGCGAGGCCGTTGTGGCCCACGTCTCCGGCCAGGTGACGGAGGAAGAGCTCCGCGCGTTCGCCCGCGAGCGGATGAGCAGCTACAAGTGTCCGAGCGAGTATCACTTCGTCGACGAACTCCCGGTCGCGGCGACGGGCAAAGTCGTGCGGAAGAGCCTGCGCGGATGAGCACCCGCCCCGATTTCTCCTTCGAGCCCGATCCCGAACTGCCAGGCTCCGACCGGGCGAACAAGTACGGCTTCGGTTCCGTGACCCGCCTGCTGCACACGTTCTGGACGGTCGACATCGTCGGTGGTGATCACGTGCCGCTCGACGGGCCGGCCCTGATCTGCCCCAATCACCTGTCGTTCTGCGACTCGTTGTTCCTCCCCGCCGCGTTGCCGCGACGTGTGTGGGGCATCGGTAAGGCCGAGTACATGGACAGCTGGAAGACGAAATACATCTTCCCAGCCGTCGGGATGATCCCGGTCGACCGCACTGGAGGTGACGCCGCGCAGGCCGCGCTCGACACCGCCGCGAGCGTCCTCGATCGCGCGCACCTGTTCATGATCTACCCGGAGGGCACGCGCAGCCGCAGCGGCGATCTGCACAAGGGACGCACGGGGGCGGCGCGGCTGGCGATCCGCTGCAACGCGCCGATCGTGCCGGTTGGGATGCAGGGAACGGTTGCCATCCAGCCGCCGGACAGTGTCATGCTCAAGCCGTTCAAGACATGCACGATCCGAATCGGCGCGCCGATGTGGCCCACCGACTTCGGATCGCTCGACGATCCGCGATTGGCTCGGACGATGACCGACGCGGGGATGTACGAGATCAGCCAACTGTCCGGACAAGCGTACGTCGACAGCTATGCCGGCAAGTCCGAGACGCCGGCGCCGACTCGGCCCTCGGTCCCGACGCCCGCGGGCCGCCCGAAGAAGCCGCGTGCACCGTCGGTGGCGGACGATCGCGCCACACCTGTTCCCGTCGGAGCATCGGCTCGCTGACATGGCCGCATACGTCATCTATCAGGCCGAGGTACTCGATCCCGAGCAGTACGCGCGGTACCGCGAGAAATCAGGCCCGGCGGTCGCGGCGGGCGGTGGTGAGTTCCTCGTGCGCGGAGGCGACGTCGATCTCCTGGAGGGAAATGCTCCCGCCGGACGCACCGTCGTCGTGCGGTTCCCCTCGATGGAGGCTGCCCGCGAATGGTACGACGGCGAGCTCTACACGGAGGCTCGAGCACTTCGCGAGGGTGCCGTCCTGGCCGACGCCTACATCGTCGACGGTGTCGACTGACACCCCATCTGCTGTGTCGAGCGCGGCCCACTACGTTCGATCCAGATGTCCGGCATGCACGCTGAGATTGCCGATCCCAACGACGTTGTCGGGCGTGCTCGGAAACTCGCAGACGAACTGCTCTTTCCGCTGGCGCAGGACGTCGACCGTGGTGAACGAGTGCCGGCCGAGTCGCTCACCGCGCTCGCCGACGCTGGAATGTTCGGGGTTGTCGGACCACGATCGCACGGCGGCTTCGATCTCGAACCCGCAGCAGCGCGCCGGACCCTTGCGGCCATCGGGAGTGGCTGCGGTGCGACCTTCTTCGTCTGGGCGCAGCACCACACGACGGTCCGAACGCTCCGCTCGTCGTCGAACTCGGCGCTCGTCGACCGGCTGCTCGCCGCCATGTGCGCTGGAGATCTGCTCGCCGGCGTCGCGTTCGCTCACGTCCGGCGCCCCGGTCCGCCGGCCGTACTCGCCACCCGTGGCGATGGCGGCTGGGTGCTCTCTGGGCACATGCCGTGGACAACGTCCTGGGGACTCGCCGACTGGTTTTCGATCGCGGCGGTGTCGGAGGATGGTGAGCTCGTCTGGTCGATGCTCTCTGCCGATGACATGTCGGGTGTCGCCGCGTCTCCACTCGCGCTACCCGTCCTCGGTGCGACCGGCACGGTGGCCCTCACATTCGACCGCTGCTTCGTTCCCGACGACCACGTCGCCGCGACCGAGGACGCCGATCGATGGCGAGCACTCGACAGGATCCGGAGCTCGATCGGCCAACCCGCCGTGCTCGGGGTCGCCGAACGGGCGATCCGCCTCCTCGACGACGCCGGCGAGTCGGAGGCCCGCGATGCGGCGGACCGATTACGACCCGAACTGGCGTCGACCTGGGAACGGGACGACGATCTGCTGCGAGCGATGATGGCCGGAGAGGAAATGACCAGCGACGGCAGCGACCATCGAGCCGCCTGCATCGACCTCGCCAGACGGTCGACGACAGCGTTGCTGGCTGCGGTGGGTGGACGGGGAATGGACCTCGGCCACCCCGCACAGCGGCTTGCCCGCGAGGCTGACTTCTACGTCGTCCAGGCGCAGACCCCAGATGGTCGGACCGCAACGCTGCGGTCGGTCTGACCGGACCGCACTGATCGGACCGGCCTGATGGGATCCGCCTGATGCCGGAAGCTCAGCAGAGTAGGTCCGGGTGCTCCAGCAGGGCCCACACCTTGCGGGCCGACTCGGTGATCGTCGACGCGGGGATCGTGCCCGCGACCACGGCGACGGAGATCGCGTCGATCACGTCGCCGGCGATCGATGGGTCGGTGAACAGCACGACATCGACACCGGCGGTGATCGATTCGACCGCTGCCTGCGGAACCGGGACGCCGACGGCGTCCATGTCGAGCGAGTCCGAGACGACCAGCGCATCTGCGAATCCGATGTCGTCGCGGAGATACTCGATGGCAGTGTCGCTTCTGCTCGCCGGCAGCCCGTCCGACAGATTCGGCGTGATCAAATGTCCGACCATCACGCCCGCACCAGAGTCTGCGAGCAGCCGGTAGGGGATCAGATCCCGCGCTTCGAGTGTCGCCAGATCGGCCGTGATGCCGTCGCTGACGTGGGTGTCGCCCGATGCTTGGCCATGTCCCGGATAGTGCTTGAGCACGGGAAGCACACCGGCACCGAGCCATGCGTCGACGTAGGCGGTTGCATACGCCGCGACGTCTTCTGGCCCACCCGTGAAGAACCGAGAGCGGCGGAGCGGCGGCGAACCCTCCGTCGGCAGCACGTCGACGACGGGGGCCATCACGACATCGATGTCGAGGCTGCTGACGATGCCGGCGTGGCCGGCGATCAGAGCGGATGCGTCCGCTGGCGACATCGAGGTCGACACGTCGTACTGAGAGGCCAGCAACGACACTCCGGACAGACGCTGGACGTCGCCACCCTCCTCATCGGTGGCGACCACAAGTCCGTGCGGGCTCTCGTCCTCCAGCACGGCCAGCCGTGCCGCGATCGTGGGGCCGTCCCACCCGGACGGCTTCATCAGGAGCACCCCGCCGAGCCCGTTCTCCCGCACCACCTGTCGTGCGGTCTCCCAGTCGGCGGAGTACACCGACGGCCAGACGAGCAGCGCGATCTGCTCTTCGGTGCTGAGCGGCGCACACGGAGCCGGTGTCGTCGTCGGTACCTCGATCGTGGCCGACGTGGCGACGGTGATCATCGTGGTCGAGGAGGAACCGCTCGACCGCACTACCGCTGGCGCAGCGGTGGTCGGAATCGTGTCCTGCGTCGAGATCGTCTCGTTCCCAGACGATGTGCAGGCGATCGTGCCGAGCATCGACGCGGCGAGCAACGTGATCATGCCCCGGCGACTCCCCCTGCTCATCCATCCATTCTCGCGGGTCGGCGTCGGTAGCAAGGATCCGCTCTCGCGCGACGATGATGGTGGCGTGACGATCCAGCTCTCCTCGACGCCATCAACGCACGGCACGTTCCCGGTGACGAATCGACTGCCGATCCCCGACGGTCCGTCGGCGCCATCGGAGGCGATGTGAGCCGCCGGGCCGACGAGATCACGGGCGGCATGTACAGCGCCGACAACGTCGCCGAACTCTTCGACATGTCGGTGATCGACGTCGATATCGGGACGGCGACGGTAGAGATGACGGTGACCGACGAGATGACGAACGGGCTCGACGTGTGCCACGGCGGGATCATCTTCACCCTCGCCGACACGGCGATGGCGTACGCCTCGAACGCAGGCGATCACTCCGCCGTGTCGACCACGGCCTCGATCGAGTGGCTTCGTCCCGCGCACACTGGCGACCGCCTGACCGCCACGAGTCGACCCGTCGCCGTCCGCGGACGAAATACGGTGCACGATGTCGTCGTGGCCCGCGGCGACGGCGAGGTCGTTGCATTGGTTCGGGCCCACACCCTCATGGTCGACCCCCGGCCTGTGACAGCGGAGGACGGAACATGACAACACCGGGATTCCACGCTCACGACATCGAGACGATGCCGCGCGATCAGCTCGAGGCGCTCCAACTCGAGCGGCTCGTCTCGTCCGTTCGGAGGCTCCGCGAGAACGTCCCATTGATGGCGAACCGGCTCATCGGCATCGACGACCCGAAATCGCTCGACGACCTGCGTCACTTCCCGTTCCTGCGCAAGCAGGATCTCCGCGACAACTACCCGTTCGGTCTGTTCGCCGTTGGGCGCGCCGATCTCGCCCGGGTTCACGCGAGCTCGGGTACCACCGGCAAGCAGACCGTCGTCGGCTACACCGCCGATGACCTCGCGGTCTGGGCGGAGTGTGTGGCCCGTTGTCTTCGCGGCGCTGGCATCGAACCGGGCCAGATGCTGCACAACGCGTACGGGTATGGGCTCTTCACCGGTGGTCTCGGGTTGCACATGGGCGCCGAGGAGGCCGGCATCATCGTCGTCCCCGTCTCGGGCGGCAATACCGAACTCCAACTCACGCTGATCGCCGACTTTGCGCCTGAGGCCATCTGCTGTACGCCGTCGTACGCACTCACCCTCGCTGAACGGTTGGGCGATCGAGCGCGGTCGTCTTCGTTGCAGGTCGGCATCCTGGGCGCGGAGCCCTGGTCCGAAAAGACGCGGGAGGCGATCGAGCAGGCGCTCGGTATCGCGGCGGTCAACATCTACGGGTTGTCGGAGGTGATCGGCCCGGGGGTGTCATGTGAGACCGCCGACCGCGACGGGCTCGTCATCATGGAGGACCACTTCCTGCCTGAGATCGTCCATCCCGAGACCGGCGACCCGCTGCCCGACGGCGAGGTCGGGGTGCTGGTCCTCACGAGTCTGACCAAGCAGGCGTTTCCGGTCCTGCGATATTGGACGAACGACCTCTGCTCGATCACTCGCGAACCGGCTCCGTGCGGACGGACGCATGCGCGTATGTCCTTCGTGCTCGGCCGAGCGGACGACATGCTGGTGATCCGCGGGGTCAACGTGTATCCGAGCCAGGTCGAGCACACATTGCTCGGCATCGTCGGCGTGAGCCCACACTTCCAGCTCGTCGTCGATCGCGAGGGCACGCTCGACACGCTCCACGTCCGCGTCGAGCGCGACGAGGCATCGACGGGTGATCGACCCCCCGACGAAGCCATCGCGGGCGAGATCGTCCACGCCATGCGGTCGTCGCTCGGAGTTGGGGTGACCGTCGCGATCGAGCCGCACGGATCGCTGCCACGCTCCGAGGGCGGCAAGCTCGGTCGGACGATCGACAATCGCTCGGTCTGATCCCCGAACCCAAACCTTCGTAGCGTTCTCGAACGACAGTTGTCCCGAACGGACTACGTGGCAACTCGCCCGCTCACAGCGATACTGGACGCATGGGCGCGCGACTCCCTCTCCAACAGCTCTCGATCCACGGCCACGAAGTCGGCTACCGCCGTACGGGCGACGACAACGACGAGGCGGTGCTACTGATCCACGGGTTGGCGGGCAGTTCGAAGACGTGGGATCTCGTCATGCCGGCTCTCGGTGAACGGTACGACGTCATAGCCACCGACTTGCTCGGGCATGGCGAGTCGGCCAAGCCGATGGGTGACTACTCGCTCGGTGCATTCGCCAGTGGGCTCCGCGACTTCCTCGCGGTGTTGGACGTACAGAGCGTCACGATCGTTGGTCACTCGTTCGGGGGCGGCGTGGCGATGCAGCTCGCGTACCAGCACCCACACCTCGTCGACCGGCTCGTGCTGGCCGGCAGCGGTGGCCTGGGTCGCGAAGTGTCGATTCTGCTCCGGATGCTCACGCTTCC
>JASJHI010000125.1:0-3642 GCA_033791105.1 Acidimicrobiia bacterium
CAGTGTATCGCCTTCGACATCACTGAAGTTACCGGAGACGTCGAAGCTGATCGTTTCGCTATCGACGTTGACTTGATCGAGAATCGCCGTGTCGACAACGGGCGGATCGTTGACCGGATCGACGGTGATCGTCACCTCGGCGGGGTCGCACAGCGGTTCGGGGTCACAGGCCTGGTAGGTGAAGGTGTCGTCACCGTGGAAGTTGAGGTTCGGCGTGTAGGCGAACGACCCATCCGCCTCCAACGTCAATGTGCCGGCGGTGGGGGCGGTGACGACCGACGCAACAAGTGGCTCGCCGTCAGGGTCGGTGTCATTGCCCAACACACCGGGAGCAGCCACCGACGACACGACATCTTCATCAGTGGCATACACATCGAGTTCCGCAGAAGGTGGGGCGTTCCCGATGGTCACGCCGCAGGTGGGGTCTCCCTCGAAGGTGTGCGTCGAACCCTTGATCGAGATCTGGTTGGCCAAGACCGGGCAGCGAAGGTCGTGCTCTGAGCCGGCAATCGTCGCGCTCCCCAAGGGTGCGAAGATCACGCCATCGAAGTCTGATCGGCTCCCAGCGATCTTGATCGCGTCCTTGGCGTCGGAGTTCGTGAAGAGCAACAGATCGTCGACGAACGCCGGGCCCAAGGCCAGACGCGACCCGGTAATGCTGATCATTCCTTCGGCAACCAGCGTGAACGATCCGGTGATCTCAGCGGCGCTGATGGTCACGTCGCAGGGCACATAGTGCAACCCCGTGACGATCTCAGTTCCCCGAGAGTGCCGGTCCCACTTTCCGTCGCCGTCGCATTCAGCGGTGCCGTCGTAGAACAGCGCACCAGCCGCTTCGGCCGCCGCACCGCCCGGCCGGTAGTCAGCGATGTCGAAGCTGAGGGGATACTCGGTGGCTGCAACCATCGTTGCGGGAGGGTCGATGATGTTGTCGCTTCCCGTGACGAGCAGCTCGCGGCCGTACTCGGTGCCGCCGAGCAACTGATTCTTCGCTCCACTGATTCTGATGTCGCGGTTGGCGTGTACCAGTCCGTCAGCGGCCGACTTGCTGGCCGACCAGCTGAGCCCGGACCCCCCGTCGGTGGCGTTGGCCCACAATGCGATTCCGGGTGATGCCGAATCACCGCTCGCCGAAGCCCGATCCACGGTGAAGATTGGAAGTGACATCGCTAGCAACGCCGTAACGGCTATGACTGCTGAGCGACGCTTGGCCGACGTTCGATGCCCCGCCGGAACCATGGTTCGGTGACTGTCCATGACACCTACCTCCAATACCCTTGTGGCGCAATCATCTGACTTGTCTCGGAACTGCGGTAGAGGCGGAGGACACAGGAGGCGTGTCACGGCGTCACCGGGACGGGTCGCGATACGTGCCCGCGCAGGACTGCGAAGTCACGCAAAGCAGTCGGCGACCGCACACGTCCCAGGACGATCACCCCAACTTCCCGGGCTACGCCGTTAGACACAAACACGCGTTGGAGGAATCCTTGCGCGCGCAAGGGTAGAAGTCCGGTAGAAGTCGCCCACTCCAGACGCGAAGAAACCCCTTGCGTAGCAGGGGATTTCTTGTGCGCGAGGGGGGACTTGAACCCCCACGAGGTTTCCCTCACTGACACCTGAAGCCAGCGCGTCTGCCAATTCCGCCACTCGCGCAAGTGGACGTGTGAACGCTAGCGGCCTGCGGACGGCTTGCACACCCCGTCGGTAGCCTCCCACCGAACCTATGGGATTGAAGGCAATCGAGGGTCGACTGGAGCGTATGGTCGAGGGCGTGTTCTCCCGTCGATCTCGTGGTTCGATCCGCCCCATCGAACTCGGTCGACGGCTGGTGCGCGACATGGACGACAATCGGTCGGTCGACGTCAAGGGCCGCCGCATCGTGCCCAACGACTTCACGATCCTGCTCAGCGCCAACGACCACACCGGATTCAGCGACATCGAGGACGCGCTCACCACCGAACTCACCGAGGCAGCTCGCGAGTACGCCCGCGAGGAGGGCTACCACTTCATGGGACCCGTCACGGTCTCGCTCGTCGTCGACAACGATCTCAAGCAGGGCAGATTCGGCATCCTGTCCCAGCTCAAGCAGGCCCCCTCCGGCCTCGGCGCCGGTTCGCTCGTGCTGCCTTCAGGTGCACGCGTCGAACTCGGCGTGGCACCCACCACGGTCGGCCGACTTCCCGAGTGCACCATCAGCATCGAGGACAGCAACGTCAGCCGCAACCACGCCGAGGTCCGCGCGGGACGCGGCGCCTATGTGGTTGTCGATCTCGGCTCGACGAACGGCACGATGCTGAACGGGGTCAAGGTCTCCGGCGAGCACCGCCTCGGCGATGGCGACATCATCAGTTTCGGCTCCACGCACGTGCGCTTCGAGGCCTCCTGACCGGCTCCCAGCCGGGCGACCGCTCCGAGAGCCGACATGACCGACCAAGTCCTCAACATCCTCAAGTTCATCCTCCTCGGGCTGCTCTACCTCTTTTTCGCGCGCGTCCTCTGGGCCGTGTGGAGCGAGGTGCGGCCACCGAAGCAACGACCGGTCGGGCCGCAGGTCAACCCGCGAACCACCACGCCGGCGCCGCCCGCCGCTGCGGCCGGCACGCCCGCGCGGGGCAGCGCGAAACCGAAGAAGGCTCGGCGCGCATCCAAGGACGAGCGCCGCCGAGCGACCCGGCTCGTCGTGCTCGAGCCGAAGCATCGCCGCGGGCTCACCGTGCCGCTCGAGGGCGAGATCACCCTCGGCCGCGACGACGGCTGCATCATCTCGATCGTCGACGACAGTTACGTCTCGCAGTTCCACCTCCGTTTCTACGACCACGAGGGCCAGCCCATGCTCGAGGATCTCGGCTCGACCAACGGCACCTTCCACAACGGCAACAAGGTCACGGGATCCAAACTCGTCCACCCTGGCGACCGGATCCAGGTCGGTACCACCGTCATCGAGGCTCAGTGACGATTCTCGATCGAGTACGGGTGACTCGGGTGCACACCCTGCCCCGCTCCACCTGGAGGGCGGCAACAAATGGCTGAACTCCGCTGGGGTGCGTCGTCCGACACCGGCCGACTCCGACCCGACAACGAGGACAACGTCCTCGCGATCAATGGTGTCTTCGTCGTGGCCGACGGCATGGGAGGGCACGAGGCCGGTGAGGTCGCGAGCGAACTCGCCATCCAACGGATCGCCGCCGCGCTCGAAGAAAACGAACTCCCCACGGCGACCGACGTCGTCGACGCGATCACAACGGCAAACGGCGACATCTTCCGGGCGTCGATCACCAATCCTGCACAACGCGGGATGGGCACCACCGTGACCGCTGTCGCGGTGATCGCCGATCCGCTCGCCGGCCGAGGCGAACCCAACATCGACGAGAACGACGCGGCCACCGAGCCGATCATCGTGCCCGCACACCCCTCGGAGGCGCTCGTCCTCGCCAACGTCGGCGATTCGCGCACCTACCTGATGCGTCACGATCGCCTGCGGCGCGTCACGATCGACCACAGCTACGTGCAAGAACTCGTCGCCACCGGCCACATCACCGAGGACGAGGCGCGCACGCACCCGCGGCGCAACATCGTCACCCGCGCGCTCGGCATCGACCCCGACGTCAAGGTCGACTGGTGGACCCTGCCGTTGATCCGGGG
>JASJHI010000126.1:0-30635 GCA_033791105.1 Acidimicrobiia bacterium
GGGAGATCTTCTTGCGCGGCAACGTCGGTGAGCGGTTCTGTGTGCGCAACTCGGGCGCGCTGGCAGTGAGTGAGGGCGTGGGCGACCACGGCTGCGAGTACATGACCGGGGGTCGAGTGGTGGTACTCGGCGAGATCGGCCGGAACTTCGGCGCCGGGATGTCCGGCGGGATCGCGTTTCTGTACGACCGGACGGGCGACGTGGCCAGCAAGGTGAACTACGGGATGGTCGGTCTCGAGGAACTCGACGCCGACGACCGCGAGTTCCTGCGCATCACGATCGAACGCCACCGCGACTACACCGGCTCGGCCGTCGCGGCGGGAATCCTCGCCTCCTGGCCGCTCGAGGTGTCCCGCTTCCGGAAGGTGATGCCGGGTGACTACAAGCGTGTACTCGGCGTCGTCGCCGCCGCCGAAGCCGAAGGCCTCGACGAACAAGCCACCGTCGACAAGATCATGGAAGCAGCCAGGGCATGAGGCCTGTCGTCACCAATCATCCGGCAGCGATGGAAATGCAGGCAACGAGCTGCATCCGACCGAGGAGAGCCCTCGGGCCGACGAAGGGGATCATCTGATGGGTAAGGCGACGGGATTCCTCGAATGGGGACGGGAGCTGCCGGAGCGACGGCCCGTGCCGGTCAGGCTGCGCGATTGGAACGAGGTCTACGAGGACTTCGACGCCGACACGTTGGCACAGCAGGCGGGGCGCTGCATGGACTGCGGGATCCCGTTCTGCAACAACGGCTGCCCGCTGGGGAATCTGATCCCCGATTGGAACGATTTCGTCTATCGCGATCACTGGCAGGACGCGATCGAGCGCTTGCACGCGACGAACAACTTTCCCGAGTTCACCGGCCGCCTGTGCCCGGCACCGTGTGAGTCGGCCTGTGTGCTCGGTATCAACCAGGACTCGGTGACGATCAAGCAGGTCGAGGTCGAGATCGTCGACCGCGCATGGGACGAAGGTTGGGTGACGCCGCACGTCCCGTCGGTTCGCACCGGCAAGCGCGTCGTGGTCATCGGGTCGGGGCCGGCCGGCCTCGCCGTCTCCCAGCAGTTGACTCGGGCCGGCCATGAGGTGGTCGTCCTCGAGCGTGCCGATCGCATCGGTGGCCTGTTGCGCTATGGCATTCCTGAATTCAAGATGGAGAAGCGGCACATCGATCGGCGCATCGCGCAGATGGAGGCGGAGGGCACCGAGTTCCGCACCAACGCCGTCGTCGGCGAGAACGTCGACATCGAGGTACTGCGCGCATCGCAGGATGCGGTCGTGCTGGCCTGCGGCGCGACGGCATGGCGCGACTTGCCGATCCCGGGTCGCGAACTCGCCGGGATCCATCAGGCGATGGAGTACCTGCCGCTCGCCAGTCGCGTGCAGTTCGGCGACATCGAGAGTTCTCCGATCGATGTGGAGGGTGCGAACGTCGTCATCATCGGTGGTGGTGATACCGGGGCCGACTGCCTCGGTACGGCGCATCGGCAGGGTGCCGCGTCGGTGACGCAGCTCGAGATCATGCCGCGACCGCCCGAGGAACGCGCCGACGCCAACCCCTGGCCGCAGTACGCGATGCTCTATCGGGTGTCCTCCGCGCACGAGGAGGGCGGAGAGCGCGTCTACAGCGTCAACACCGAACGGTTCGTCGACGATGGCCACGGCCGGGTCGCCGCGCTGGCGATTCATGAGGTCGAGATGGTCGATGGACGGTTCGTCAAGATCGACGGCACCGATGCCGAACTGCCGGCGGACTTCGTGTTCCTCGCGCTCGGGTTCGTCGGGCCAGAGAAGGGTGCCTGGCTCGAGTCGCTCGGCGTCGAGTTCGATCAGCGGGGAAACGTCGCCCGCGATGAGCGGTACATGACGAACCAGCCGGGGCTCTTCGTGGCGGGGGACATGGGTCGCGGACAGAGTCTCATCGTGTGGGCGATCGCCGAGGGCCGCGCCGCTGCCGCGGGCGTCGACGCCTATCTGATGGGTGAGTCACGGCTGCCGGTCCCCGTGCAGCCAACCGATCGGCCATTGCAGTAGCGCCCGACTACGCTCGCCCACGCGATCAGTATTCGAGCAGCGCCAGCGCGACGGCCACGTCCCGCCATATCGGCAGTTCGCGCCGATTGTTGATGTGAATCATGTCGCTTGCGTCTCCGTTCGAGGTGACGTATGAGCGGCACTGTCAGGACCTACCCTGCAACCATGAATTCTTCTTCGGCACGTCGAGCCCTTGTCGTCGCGTGGCCCGTCGCCTTGGGCGCCCTGATCTTCGCCGCGTGCGGCAGCGATGACGCCTCGGGTCCCTCACGCAGCACGATTGACCTCAGCCAGGAGTCGACGGCGTTCATCGTCCGTCCCACCACCCCCTCGACCACGGTCTCCGAGGAGGTGGCCGGCGAGGTCACCGGCAACGCGCAGGAGTACATCGTCCAGGCCGGCGACTATCCGATCAAGGTGGCGCAGCAGTTCGGCGTCTCACTCGACGAGATGGTCGCGTTCAACGGATGGGCGTCGTACGGCGAGTTCCCCGGACCGGGCGAGACAATTCTGATTCCTCCGGGTGGTGTCGTTCCCGGCGCCGCGGCTGCGGAGGAAGCTGCTGCTGCACCCGAAGCCGACGGTGAGGCGACCGACGAGGCCGCGGCCGACGACGCAGCGACCGACGACGTCGCGACCGAGGAAGCGACCGGCGACACGATCCCCGAGGCCGGCGACAACTGCGGTGAGGGAACCCACACCGTGGCCGACGGCGACTACCCACTGAAGGTCGCCGAGCAGTACGACGTGACGGTCGAGGCGCTCGACTCGGCGAACGTTACGAACCCTGCCTACAGCCAGTGGATCCCCGGCCAGACGATCGTGATCCCGGCCAAAGCCGACTGCTGAGCCGAGGATCGGAGGTCGCGACGTCAGCGAACCGCCGATCGGGGCCTGCCTGAGCCCAGCCATTTCAGGCGATCAGCCGACGAGACATGGCCCCCGGACGGACTCGAGCGCGGGCTTGCTCGGCCAACTACGCCGGCACTCGTGGCCGAGAGGGTGTCGACCAATGTTTCGCGGGTGACGTGCGCCGAGCCGCCGGGGCCCAGTGAGGAGCATGAGGACCTACACCATCCGCTCGAGTTGCACGCCGACCGACTCGTGGCTCACTTGTTCGGCGACGAATTCGATCGGATCGCGCACGAGCCATTCGAGCCCGATTTCGTCAGAGAAGACCGATCCTCACTACCGTTCCCTCCCGCGGATCTTGCCGGCTTTCGCGAGGCAGCCACCGCCATCGGCGATGGATCGCCCCGCGTATTCGTCGCGGCCGATCCTGGCGGTGCGTTCCAACTGCTATCTAGGGTCGTCCACGACGCAGTATGAGGCGGGGCAGGAGAACAGCAGGCTCGTCGTGCTCGTCGCGGGGCCGAGCGGTCGAATCGCGCGTCTGATCACCTTCGATTCAGACGACCTACAGGCGGCTGTCAACGAGCTCGATCGGCAGACCGCGGCGCACTCCTGATGAACGGTGGCGCCGACCGGGCGGGTTTGCTCGACGAGCCGAAGGGCGTACAAGCTCGGGCGTGCGGGTTGACAATACGAACAGGTGTTCGTAGAGTATGGGCATGGGGGGAACCGAACAGCCCGGAGGTGTGGTCACAGCAACGTCAGCATTTGCTGGGGAATCTGAACAGGTTGTGCTCGATGCCGAGTTGAATGAGATCGCTGGGCATCTCAACACCCAACATGCCCGCCTCGTCGACGCGACCGTCGAGTTGTTGGCCAACCCTGGCCGATGGCGCGGCGACGGGGTATGGACCGCCCAGCAGTATCTGTGTTGGCGCGTCGGGCTCGCCCCGGCGCGTGCGGTTCACATCGTCGAGATCGCTGAACGCGTCGGCGAACTGCCGATCTGCACTGCAGCGTTCCGGTCCGGTGAACTCGCGATCGACGCGATGGCGGCGATCGCCAAACGAGTGCCGTGGTGGGCTGATCAGACCGCCTGCAACTATGGCACTGCGATGACCGTCTCCCAACTGCGTCACGTGTTGGCCCGGTACCCGTTCCCCGACATCGCCCACCCCGACGACGTCGACAACGAATCCGACACGACCCGGCCCGGCACTGCAACCGACGACAACGCGAACAATGGTGCTGACACCAATGGCACTGACACCGCGAGCGACGACACTGCGATCGAGGGGAGCGTCGGGCACAGTGACGACTCGGACGGTTCGGGTGAATCGTCCGGCACCGATGAGATCCAGGGACGCCCCGTCGAGGCTGAGCCCGACGGCCGGTGTGGGTTCGGTTGGAACAACAACGGCCGGTTCGGTCTGTCGCTCGATACCGACGCGGTCACCGGAGCGATCATCGAAACAGCACTCACCGAGGCCCGTGATCATCTGTTCAACAACGGCCATACCAACGTCAACTGGCTCGACGCCATCCGCGAAGTCTGCCAACGCTCACTGGACAGCATCACCGAACCCAGTCGCCGGGATCGGTACCGGATCAACATCCACCTCAACACCACCAACACCGACGGGGTCGACGCCAACACCGACGCCAACGCGGTCGACGGTCTCGGATGGCGGCTGCCCGACGCGATCGGTCGTCACCTCACCTGCGACGGCTCGTTGAGCCCTGTCTTCGTCGCCGACAGTGTCCCGATCTCGGTCGGACGCAGCCAACGCATCGTCCCCGAACGCACCCGCCGACAAGTGATCCTACGCGATCACGGCTGCCGGGTACCGGGCTGCAACCGTCACCAATTTCTCGAAGTGCATCACATCATCCACTGGGAACATCACGGCCCCACCGACACCTGGAACCTGATCTGTCTCTGCCCCCACCACCACCGGCTCCACCACCAGAACAAGTTGGGTATCACCGGCAACGCCGACACCCCCGGCGCCATCACCTTCACCAACCAGGCCGGCAACCCCATCGCCCAAACCGGAACCAAACCCAAACCGCCCGAAACCCTGCCACCATCCCCCGCCGGCATCTACCGGCACCCGTCGGGTGAACGCCTCCACACCAAATGGATCTACTTCAACCCACCACCCGGACACCACGAGGGTGCCCAACGATCCCCGATGGTGCCGGACACCGGCTGACGCCGCTGAGTGATCGGGCCGACCTGCTGTCGGCCAGAGAGAGTTCTCAGATCCCCTGGAGGATGAAGTTGGTCTGCTTGACAACATCCATTGTCGCGCTGCTGGCCACGGAGTACTGGTGCCCCGGATACAGGATCGTCTCGTCGGGCACCTCGGAGAGCCGGCGCAGACTCTCCATCATGTGGGCCGCGTTCGAGCCGGGCAGGTCGGTTCGCCCGCACCCGTCGAGAAACAACGTGTCACCGGCGACGAGACGACCGTCGACCATGAAGCACTGACTTCCCGGCGTATGTCCCGGTGTGTGCAGGAGCGTGATCTCGACGTCGCCGACCTGCAGGACGTCACCGGATCCGTGAAGGGCCAAGTGGTCGTCGGAGACTCCCGTGGCCTTGGTCACCCACTCGTGTTCGTCGCGCTGGATGTGGATCGGACAATCGACGTGCTCGAGCAGCGTTTCGATGCCCTCGATCGTGAACCCCATCATCGAGCCGCCGATGTGATCGGGGTGATAGTGGGTGGCGAGTACACCGGTGACGCGCATGTCGTCGGCCTCGACGATGTCGACGAGTTCCTTGGCCGCGTAGGCGGGATCGACCAGCACGCACTCGCCGCTCGCCCGATCGCCGATCGCATAGACGAAGTTGACCATTTGGGCCGCCATCTGGTCATCGGTCGCGAAATCGCGGCCTGACAGGAGCTGGCGGAAGTACAGGCGCGATTCGCTCACGGGCGTACGCTAACCGCCATGACTGAACCCGGCGGGATCGGACTCGAGTGCCTGACCGCCGGCCAGCAGATCCCATTCGGGGGCGATCGCGTGACGTCCGTATCCGAGGAGCTGGCTGCCGCCTTCGAGCCCGGCGACCGCCTCGTCGTCGTTCAGGACACGGGTGCATTGCTGCACGTCCCACGAGCCGAACACGAGCTGGTGACGAGCTGTGTTTCGGATGCGGTCGACGGATTCGCCCAGCTGGCGCGCTGCCCCGATGGTGCGGTCACCAGCTTCTTCGACCGGTTCGCAGCGCACCTCTCCGACGAGAGGTCGTTCGCACCGGTCGCTGCTGCCAACGCCGCAGATGTCGCGTCGGCGGCGCAGCGTGGACGTTCCACGACGCGCCTCGTCCTCGGCGACAGGATGCGTGCCGAGATGGTGGCCGGGTTGGAAGGCTGGCGCGACTCGGCCGGACGGCGCGACGAGACCGTCCGAACGATCGAGCACGACGGTTGGTCGGTCGATGCGCGGCGGGCGCCTCTGGGTGTGGTCGGATTCGTTTTCGAGGGCCGTCCCAACGTGTTCGCCGATGCCTGCGGTGTTGTTCGAACCGGCAACGCCGTGGTGTTTCGCATCGGTTCCGACGCGCTCGGCACCGCCCGCGCAATCGTCGAGCACGCGCTCGCGCCGGCGTTGTCCGAGGCTGGGCTGCCTCCGGGTGTCGTCCGGCTCGTCGACTCGCGGTCGCATGCCGCCGGCCACGCACTGTTCGCCGATCGTCGTCTCGGGCTGGCGGTCGCCCGAGGGTCGGGACGAGCGGTCGCCGAGCTCGGAGCTGTCGCTGCCCAGTCCGGCGTGCCGGTCAGCCTCCATGGCACCGGCGGCGCGTGGATCGTCGCCGGCGAGTCGGCTGCAGCCGCACCGTTCGGGGCAGCGGTTCGCCACTCGCTCGACCGCAAGGTGTGCAACACCCTCAACGTCTGCGCGATTCCCGCCGCGCGGGCGGATGAACTGGTGCCCGTGTTCCTCGATGCGCTCGACAGCGCGGCCGCGGGGCGCTCGGCGAACGCCCGTCTCCATGTCGCCACGGGCTCCGAACCGTGGGTTCCGATGGACCGATTCGAGCGCCGAGTCACCATCGATCGCGCGTCCGGCCCAGGGCCCGAGCCGTCGGCCTCCACCATCGACGTCGAGGGGCTCGCCACGGAGTGGGAGTGGGAGAACTCGCCAGAGGTGACCTTGGCAGTAGTCGACTCGGTCGACCGGGCGATCGAACTGTGCAATCGATATTCGCCCCGGTTCGTCGCATCGCTGATCGGCGACGATCCGGCCGAGCACGACAGGTTCTACGCTTCGATCGACGCACCATTCGTCGGCGACGGGTTCACTCGCTGGGTCGACGGGCAGTACGCACTCGATGCGCCAGAACTCGGGCTGTCGAACTGGCAGGGTGGACGCATGCTCGGACGCGGCGCCATCCTGTCGGGCGACAGCGTGCACACCGTCCGCTACCGAGCGACGATCGTCGACACCGATCTGCACCGCTGACCGGCCAGGGCCAGGATCGTTCCGGGTCAGGAATCATTCTCCGTCAGGAACCCTCGAACAGGTCGCGATTGTCGATCAGTCGGGTGTCGCCGAACCACACCGCGGTGGCCACACGCACCCCACCCGGATGTCGTGGTCGCGTGGCGAGATCGTCGACCTCCACCAACGTCGCCGCATCGAACACGGTCGTGTACTCGTGGCGGGCAGCCGGCTCGGCTCGGACGACTTCGGTGGCCGCGGCGACGACGTCCGCGGTTGTCGCTCCCCGATGAGCTGCGCGGCAGATCGCAGCGTCGAGCGACCGGGGAACGCACACCGCCGCAGCTCTTTGCGAATCGGTCAGGTTGAGGTTGCGGCTCGATATCGCCAACCCGTCGCCGGCGCGGAGGGTGGGGTGGCCCACGACCTCGACGCCGAGGTCGAGGTCTCGCGACATCCGGTCGATGATCGCGAGCTGTTGGTAGTCCTTCTGACCGAACAGCGCGACGTCTGGCCGGATGGCACCGAACAGCTTGGCCACCACGGTGGCCACGCCCTCGAAGTGGCCTGGACGCATCGGACCTTCCATGATCTCGCCGAGCGCGCCCGGGACGACCCGGGTCTGAGCGCCGGGTGGGTACATCGCCGCTGCAGTCGGCACGTAGACGGCATCGACACCGGCGGACTCGCATGCCGCGATGTCGGCGTCGACGGGACGCGGATAGCTGTCGAAGTCGACGTCCTCGTTGAACTGCAGCGGATTGACGAAGATCGACACTACGACGAGATCACACCGCCTCGCCCCTTCCTCGGCCAGCGCCATGTGCGCACGGTGCAGCGCCCCCATCGTCGGAACGAGGGCGATGCTGCGGCCTTCGCGCCGGCGCTCGTCGGCCCAGATCCGCATCGCATCGGGACGATCGAACGTCTGCATCAGCGCTCCGGCCCGTGTCGGAATGCGGATGGGCACAGATTCCGGTAACTGGGTGCATCCCCCGATTCGGTGGCGCCGACAACCGCATGCGCGCAGGCGGTGGCAAAGACGGCGGCCGCGGCGACGAACAGTCGGTCGAGCGACGCGATGCGGAGAGGTCCGGCGTCGCGGTCGGCGAGCGCGTGCTCGCCAGTTGCCATCGTGAAGATCGTGTCGCCGTCGACCAGGGCATGAGCCGGCCTGATCGCCCGGGCAAGTCCGTCGTGTGCGACGGACGCCAGCTTCGATGCCTCCGGCTTCGTCAACCGCGCGGATGTGGCGACGACGCCGATCGTCGTGTTCAGCGGCCATGGGCCTGGTGAGTCGAGCAGGTCCCTGAGTCTTGCCCGGTCGCCGGTCGCCGGCCGTCGCAGATCGAGGCCACCCGGTTCCCACGGCAGACCGGTCGCGCGGTCGATGGCGCTGCCGAACGAGTTGACGACGGCCACGGCACCAACCGACACGTCGACGAACGGTGGCAACTCGTCGTTCGGCTCGGGATGTCGTGCGCCCTGGTCGTCGGCGCGCAGCGAGGGCAATGCGGCGGGAACGTTCACCGTGGTGCTCGCGGTGCCGACACCACCCTGTAGTCCGCCCGATACGGCGCCGGCGCCTGCACCGACCGCTCCCCAACGGGCCTGCCGCCCGCGTGCGCCGTCCGCGGCGCGATAGCCGAACGATTCGTCTGGTCGATTGGAGAACCGGCCACCGCGGCCGAGATCGAAGATGACCGCGGCGGGCACGACGGGCACGACACCGATCGGCTCGGGTCCCGTGTCGGGCGGTCCGGCGATTGGGAACCCGAGGGATCGCTCCTCGAGCCATCGCACGACGCCATCCGCCGCGGCGAGGCCGAAAGCACTCCCTCCGGTGAGGCACACGGCGTGGATCGACTCGACGAGGTTCGTCGGAGCGAGCGCATCGGTCTCTCGCGTCCCGGGTCCGCCGCCACGCACATCGACGCCCGGTGTGGCCCCTTGCGGCACCAGGATCACGGTCGTCCCGGTCTGCCAACCCCGCGACAACCTCTGGTGGTGCCCGACCAGCACACCCTGCACATCGGTGATCGATCCCACGGCGTTCATGCGCTGGATCTCTGGACCGGCGCTCCACGTTCAACCGTCTCCCACATCATCCTGATCTCGCGTCCGGGATCGGACACCGCTGCCGGCTCCGGTCCGATCCGCTGGGTGGTGCGGGAGGTGAGGTCGTACGGCTGCCAGCCCGGTTCGCCAGTGCAGGCAAACGACACCACAGCCTCGGCGAACCGGTCGGCGACCTGCTGTCGCCCCGGTGCGGTCCCCACGAAGGCGTCGACGCCTGGGCGGTGGAGATTGTCGAACGCGAAGGGGATATCGAGGGCGTGGCACGAGCCGAGTACACCGCCGAACTGCGGTGTCTCTTGGTCGAACAGGTACATCCATGTCGCCCCGCCGACGAGGGCGCGACGTTCCGCGAGGCGACGCGCGGACACTGTGAACATGGCGTCGGTCTCCAACGCGCAGACCAGACGGTTCGCATCGGCGCCCGGGCGGGCGTCGCGGTAGGCCTCGATCGCCCGTGGCGCCCCATCTTCGAAGACGCGACGGAACTGCCGCTCGACGTCCGCCGCATTCCAGTCGTGCCGTCTCGGATCGAACCCAGTGAACAAGGTCGCTTCGTCGCGCGTGGTGCCGATGACGAGCGGCCGAGCGTCGCGTTCTGACGCGTCGAGGATCGGCCCCGGAATGGTCGAGGTCAATTCGGTCGGCGTGAAATGCTGCGTCGCCTTGGTTGGCGCGGCGAGCAAAGCCGCTTGAGCGTCCAACAATTGCTCGGTCGACATCTGTGTCACCGGCCCGACGCTGTTCACTCCGAGTTCGTCGAGAAACGAACGCTCGAGTTGCCGGCCGACCTCGAGCGACCGGTACTGCATGATCGACGGGCTCATCGCGAGCGCGCGATGGAACAAGCTGTCGGCGCCGCTCATCGCTGAGAGCGCGATGACCGCCGACCCGCCGGCCGATTCGCCGAACAGCGTGACATTCTCGGGGTCGCCCCCGAATCCGGCGATGTTCCGGGCCACCCAGCGAAGTGCCGACACCTGGTCGAGCAGGCCCGAGTTGCGGTCGCCGAGGAAACCGAACGCTCCGAGTCGATAGTTGATCGTGACCACCACCACGTCGCCCCGCTCGGCCAGGCGCGATCCGTCGTACCAGGGCATCGCTCCGCCGCCGGTGTTGTAGGCGCCTCCGTGCACCCAGAACAGCACCGGTCGCCGGTTCTCGTCACAGCCCGGCGTGAAGATGTTGAGGTGGTGACAGTCCTCATCGGTGGGGAGTCGCGAGCCGCCGAGCAGCGTCTCGAGGGTTCCGCCGAGCTGTGGCGCCTGTGCTCTGAAGCGGGTGGCATCGTAGGGCCGAGCCGTGCCGTCGCGGTGCAGCGACGTCTCGTCGATCGGCTCGGCGAATCGATTCGCAGCGGCGAAGCGGATGCCCTTGAAGACCATTGTCGGGCCGCGATCGAGGCCCGTCAGTTCGCCGGCCGGGCACTCGGCGGTGGTCGTCGCGACGTCTGTGCCATGCATGAGGTCAACGTAGTGCGTTACCGTCGCTGCTCGTGCTGACACGGGATCCAGTTCCGGACACATTGCGTCAGGTACTGCTCACAGGTCTGAAGCGGGCTGCGTCGGAGGTCGTGCAGCGCGGCTGGGAACTCACGGTCGAACTCGGAGCGATCGGGCCCGACTCGCGGCGCGGCCGCCGGTTCGGCGCGCTCGGTGACGGGAGTGTGATCTGTTTCCCGCCGAATACGCTCTTCAACGAGCGGTACATCCGGATCGGCGAGGGCACACTGATCGGCCCCCAGATCAGTTTGTCGGCCGGCATGGCACCAGGGCAGGAGATGGTGACCGACCCGGTGATCACGATCGGCGACCGCTGTCTCATCGGGAAGGGGAGTGGCATCGTCGGCCATCTCGAGATCACGATCGGCAACGACGTCTGGACCGGCCATCACGTCTACATCACCGACCAGAACCACGGATACCGGCAGCTCGACCTGCCGATCTCTCAGCAGTGGATGCCGGAGCAGCCGGTGAGCATCGGGGACGGGTCGTGGCTCGGACACGGCACGGTCGTTCTGCCCGGCTCGCGGATCGGTGCGCACGTCGTCGTCGGCGCCAACAGCGTGGTGACCGGCGACCTCCCCGACAACTGTGTCGCTGCCGGCGTACCCGCCCGAGTGCTGAAGCGGCTCGACGGATAGCGTCGAGCGAAGATGAGGGAACAACGATGAAGAACACTTGGAAGCCGGTCGCGGCGGCGCGTCGTGGGTTTGCCGACCTGGTCGAGGGGCTCGATGAGCAGCAGCGCGAGGGTACGACCCTGTGCGCAGGCTGGACGCCGCATCACCTGCTCGCCCACGTCACCACGTTCGTCGAGGTGCCACTCCCGAAGTTCCTGTTCAACATGGGTCGAGCGGGTTTCGACTCGGACGCAGCATCGGACCGGATGGCCCGTGCGCTCGCGGAGCATCCGGTCGACGAACTCGCCGCGATCCTTCGGGCAAAGGCGGAGAAGAAGTCGGTGATCCCCGGCTTTCCCGCCGAGCTGTCGCTGTCGGACGTCACCATCCACACCCAGGATGTACGGCGCGGTCTCGGTCTCGAGGGTGCGCCCGGTGAGGGCACGGTCCGATCTGTGCTCGACTTTCTCACGCATCAGAAGCAGGCACGTCTGCTGTGCGACACGTCCCGACTCCAGGGGCTCGCCTTCCGCGCCACGGACATCGATTGGCACTACGGCAACGTCGGCGGCGCGGTTCCGATCAGCGGCCCGTCCGAAGCGCTGATGATGGGTATCGCCGGGCGCGACATCTTCGACGAGTTGTCCGGTCCTGTCGACAAGCTCCGCTGAGGGCGCCGACTTTCACCACACAGCGAGCATCAGCCGGGACCGTGTTCCGCGGCGGGAACGGACCCAGGCGATCAGCGCACCGGGTCAGAGCACGGAGCCACGAGGAGGCGCGCAGCTCGGCATCTCGTTGTCACCGGCGAACGTCTCGATCCGCTCGGTGATCGGCACGCCGTTGACGGCGGTCTCGGTGAACGCGACGTTCTCGCCGGCGCGTAGGCGATCCGCGTATCGATACCGATCCTCGAGCAGCAGTCGGTAGTCGGCGAGCCAGTTGGGAACGATCGCCTGGCCCTTCTCGTCATTGGGCTCGACGGACTCGAGGTCGTCGAGCATCGCCGCAAGGAGGTCGGTCGACGTCACGACCAGGTCGGCGCGGACACCCAGATCGGCCGACGCCTGGCGCTCGAGTTGCGCCAGGTCGATCTCGACCGCGTCGCAGATGACTTCCGCGCGCTCGGCCCACGCGCGGTCCTCGATCTTGTTGATCGCTTCTTTCGACGCGAAGAACAGCGCCCATGTCCAGAACGCGGCGAAGGCGAGGATCCCGACCACGAGGAACAGTCGCAGGATGGTGCTGCCACCCGCCGATTCGTCGTCGAGTTCGTCGTAGTCGACGGCGCGATCGTCGGTAGATGTCACATTCGACGACGCTACGGCGCCCGACCGCTGGTAGAAACGCGCCGATGACCGGCGAGCCCGAAGTGAGGTCCCGTGCACGATTCGGGCGGCTGCGGCTCAATATCCACGTCGTCCGGTCGATGCTCTCGCTGCGGCGGGACTATTTCGCGATCGCCATCGCGGGCGCTGCCGTCTTCGCCGTCTGCACCATCGCGTCGAGCTTCGCAGTGCGGTGGATCATCGACGAGGTGATCTTCCCGCGCTTCGAGACGGGTGAGCTCGTGGAGGGAGCGTTCCTCACCGGGGCGGCGTTGATCATCGGGATCGGGATCCTGCGCGGCGTCGCGGTCATCTTCCGCCGATCGTTCGCATCGATCGGTATGTGGCGAGTGGCGGAGTCGTACACGAATCAAGTGCTCGACCAGCTGTTCGCGCAACCGATCACCTGGCACCGTCGCCGCGCCGACGGTGACCTCGTCGCCCGGGCAGGCGTCGACACCGAGTCGGCGGTCGCGGTCATCGCACCGATCCCGTTCGCCATGAGCACCGTGCTGATGATCGTCGGGACGACGATCTGGCTCTTCTATCTCGACACGTGGCTGGGTCTCGTCGCCGTTGTCGTCTTTCCGCTCCTGATCGGCACGAACCTCGTCTACGAGCGGCTCGTCTCCGGTCACTTCACCGTCGCCCAGGACCGTCTGGGCGACTTCTCCGCCGGTGTCCACGAGAGCTTCGAGGGTGTCCAGCTCGTGAAGGCGTACGGCGCAGAGGCCCGCGAGACAGCGCGGCTCGGTGAGTTGGCCGAGGATGTTCGTTCAGCGCGCGTGCAGGCGATCTCGCTGCGCAGTTGGTTCGAGGCCCTGCTCGACGTGATCCCGTCGCTGACGAACATCGCGCTGGTGGTACTGGGTGCAATCCGTGTCGACTCCGGCGATGTCACCGTCGGTGAGTTCACGAGCGTGATCTTTCTGTTCACCCTGCTCGTCTTCCCGATCCGGCTGATCGGTTACGCCTTGTCGGAGCTGCCGCGGTCGCGTGCCGCGTGGCTACGGATCCAGGCGGTGGTCACCGAGCCGATCGAGCCTGACCCGCGTGGCAGCATCGGATCGGCGCCCGAGGGGGTGGGCGTTGTGTTGCGTCACGTCTCATACGCGTACCCAGGAGAGGACCAGCGCGCCGTCCGCGATGTCGACCTGACACTGTCGACAGGATCGGTGACGGCGCTCGTCGGGCCGACGGGGGCGGGCAAGAGCACCCTGGTCGACCTGGTCGTCGGACTCGTTCCGCCGACGGAGGGAAGTGTCGATCTCGCCGACGTCACGCGCTGCATCGTCTTCCAGGAGGCGTTCCTGCTGTCGGGCACGATCCGCGACAACGTTGAACTCGGCGCGCGTCTGACGGACGATGCCGTCTGGCAGGCGCTCCGGTCGGCGGAGGCCACGGAGTTCGTCGAACGGTTGCCACACGGGCTCGACACGATCGTGGGTGAGCGCGGCGTCAGCCTGAGCGGTGGTCAACGTCAGCGACTTGCGCTGGCGAGAGCGCTCTCGCGCGACCCAGGTCTGCTCGTGCTCGACGACACCACATCGGCGCTCGATCCGGCGACCGAGTCGCGGGTCTTGTCCAATCTGCGCACATCGTTCGGTTCGACAACGGTATTGATCGTCGCCTCGCGACCGTCGACGATCGCGCTGGCGGACGATGTGGTCTACATGGAGGACGGGGACATCGCGGCGCATGGGACGCACAGGGATCTGATGACATCGGTCGAGCGCTACCGCGAACTCGTCGAGGCCTTCGAGACCGACCGCGGCGGGTCGGCGCCCGGGTCGGCCGGCGAACGCGCGGATCGGGGTGCGCGATGAGCAACGTCGATCCCCGCGTCGTCGCCCGCGCCGGTTCGATCACCGCGCCGTCGACCGACTCGGCCGTGAGGACGATCGGACGGGGGCTCGAGACGGCCCCGGTGCTTCGCCAGGGGCTTGCCTTCACGTGGGTCCTGGCCGCGATCGGCGCGAGTGGCCGTGTCGTCGTGCCGATCCTCATCCAGCAGTCGATCGATCGCGGCATCGTGG
This sequence comes from Acidimicrobiia bacterium, assembly GCA_033791105.1. Lineage (GTDB taxonomy): Bacteria > Actinomycetota > Acidimicrobiia > Acidimicrobiales > Ilumatobacteraceae > JASJHI01. Next base: position 14,895 of record JASJHI010000126.1, read on the forward strand.
GCCAATCCGAGGTGCGCATCGATCTCGTCGTGCAACTCGCGCTCGTCGGCGTGGTGGCGGTACTGATCTCGGGCTTCGCACTGCGACACGCTGCATTACGGCTGGGCGTGCGGAGTGAACGGGCGTTGTACGACCTCCGCGTCCGACTCATCGGACACATCCACCGACTCAGCCTGGCGGATCACAGCGAGGAGCAGCGCGGCGGTCTCGTCGCCCGAGTGACGAGCGACATCGAGACGCTGGCGCAGTTCTTCCAGTGGGGTGGCCTTGCATGGCTGCTCGACGGCACGCTGATGCTCATCGTCGGGTCGGTGATGATCGCGTACGACTGGATCCTTGCGCTCGTTGCGTTCGCGGTCGCTTTCCCACTGGTCTTCGTCCTACGCGCGGTGCAGGCGCGCTTGGTCGTGGCCTACGACGCGGCGCGGCAGCGCAACGGCGAGATGCTCGGATCGATCGCTGAAGTCGTGACGGGCGCCCGCACGATCCGCGCGTACGACGCGGGTCCGGCGATGGACGAGACGGTGAAGGTGACAGTCGCGGCGAAGGCGCACGCGCAGGTCAAGGCGGCGCTGATCGGAGCATTCCTGTTCCCCTCCGGCGAGGTGTTCTCCGTTTTCACGGTGACCGCCGTGATCGGCGTCGGGGTAGGGCGCGGACCCGACAGTGGCCTCACCGCCGGCGCGCTCATCGGATTCATCTTCCTCACGTATCGGTTCCTCGAACCGATCGGCGAGTTCACCGAGGTCCTCGACCAGACGCAGACAGCGGTCGCCGGGCTGCGCAGAGTCTTGTCGGTACTCGACATGCCGGTCGGGCCGCCCACCGCCACCGAGACGATTCCGCTTCCCGAGGGTCAACTCGCCATCGACGTCCGCGACGTCACGTTCTCGTATCGCAGCCGCGACACCGGCGGGCACATCGACGAGCCCGTGCTCCAGCACATCGATCTGGCGGTTCCGCCGGGCCAGGACATCGCGCTCGTCGGGGCCACCGGCTCGGGCAAGACCACCCTCGGCCGTCTGTTCGCCCGATTCGCCGATCCGACGCTGGGCGAGATCGACATCGGTGGTGTCGATCTTCGTTCGGTCGACCCTGAGGAGCTGCGGCGTCGAGTCATCGTCGTCTCCCAGGAGCCGTTCCTGTTCGATGACACGATCGAGGCGAACATCGGATTCGCGCGCCCGGAGTGGAACGCTGAAGAGGTGCGCCGGGTCGTCACCGATCTGGGTATCGAGGAGTGGGTCGACTCGCTCTCGAACGGTATGCAGACGCGTGTCGGCGAGCGCGGTGAGGCGATGTCGGCAGGCGAACGACAACTCGTCGGGCTCCTGCGGGCCGGCTATGCCGACCCCGACATTCTGATCCTCGACGAGGCGACCTCCTCGGTCGACGCGCTCACCGAGGTCCGCATCGCGAGAGCCCTCGAGCGGCTCGCGGCGACACGCACCACCATCGCGATCGCCCACCGCCTATCGACCGCTGCGCGGGCTGACCGCGTCCTGGTGCTCGACGGGGGACGGTTGGTCGAGGACGGCACGCACACCGATCTGCTCGCCGCAGGAGGCGTCTACGAGCGGCTCTACGAGGCCTGGGTGTCGGCCACCTCGGTCTGACCAGCGGGGCGCCAGGAGAGCGACACGCCCAGCGGCATGACGGCGATGACGATCACCGTCGCGACGCCGATCCAGACGAGGGGGCTGGTCCAACCGAAACGGCTCGGCCAGTCCGGTCCTGGCGAATAGTCGCGTCGCCACTCGAGGGCCACGATCGATCCGGCGGCGATCGCGCCGGTCAGCAAGACCGTCGCCGCGCCGAACCAGCGGATCCTCGGCGCGACGATGAGCGCGATCACGCTCCAGACCCCAACGACCGGGCCGGCGGCGAGACCGAGGAGGGCGACGAGGAGCAGAGCAAGCCACGTGCTCCGCCGTCGTCGCGCGGCACGGTGACGGCGATCGGCGCGAGCGTCATCGGTGATCGGGGCGCCACGCCCGAAAATCGCGAGTGCGACGACGCCGAGGCCGACGAACAACGACGTCCAGAGAGCGATCCGTACGACTTGTTGCGGCGCCCACTCGAGCTGCACCGTGCGCGCTGCGGTCGATGGCGGAAGGATCCAGCCGTTGGCGTAGCCGTTGATGAGTACCGGGGTTCCGAGATCGATCGTCCCCTCGGCGGTGTCGACGCGCGCCGTCCACCCTTCGTTCCAACTCTGCTCGAGGATCAACCACGACGAAGATGCCGACGCGGCGACGTCCGCATCCAGACGGGTCGCGGAGTGGTGGTCGACGGTCACGTCGGTTGCCTCCGATGCCCTGGGAGCGGTTTGGTCCGCGGGAGACGAAGGGCCGTCGAGCACGAGGCGGTCGACGTCGAAGCCCGAGTCGACACCGGGGAGTGCGCGGATTCGATGAGCGCCGGCGGCGAGGTTGATCGGACCGTTGCAGGTTTCGAGAGCGAGTTCCGAGCGGGTGAGCGCGCCGTCGCGCGTCCCGATCAGGCGGACCGCGACCGGAATGCCGTCGATCTCGACGAGATTGTCGCGGCACGCCTCGGACAGAGGGAGCGAACGGTCGAACGTCGGGTTTGGTGTGTCGCCGAGCCGGATCTCGACGATTCCGATCGGGAGCTCCTGGGCGACCCCTGACAGCTCGGCGATCGTGAGGCGGGGAGCGATCTCGGTAACCGTGATCTGCGATCGTTCCGAGACGTACCGGTCGATGGCCACTGACGCGGTGGCAACACCGTCCGACGTCACGCCGGGCGAAAGGGGGATGGTCCGAGGCTGCCCATCGTCGCCGCGCAGGACGACTTCGGTCGGAGCGGAGTGCAGATCGTCATCGAGCCACGACATCGTGACGTGATCGGCGGAGATCGGCGATGCGTGATCGATTGTGAGGTTCGACCCAACCGAGCTGTCGAACGGCGTCTGCCAGATCGTGGCGGGGTTCGCGTCCACGGCCGACGCGCCGCGCGAATCCGGACTGCCGCGCAGCCGACGATCGGCGACAGCGCCGGATGGATCGTCGAGCACGGTCAGCAGCGTCTGATCCGATGCGTCTGCCGACAGTCGTAGCTCGCCGGACAGCGTGAACATTCGTGGTGTGGGTACCTCGATCTCGCGGATGAGGAAAGGTTCGGGCGAGGTCCGATTCGGAATGGCCGGATCGATCCGCTGCCTCGTCAGGAGATAGGTGAGACGGTGGTCGGCAAGCACCGGATCCGGAATCGCAGAGTCGGTGAGCCTGGGAAGCCGCACGATCCGATCGTCGGTCACGCCGGGGATCGTGATCTCTGCGAAGCCGACGCCGGGCTGGCCGAAGTAGGTGCTCAGCTCCCCGACGTTGTCGTCCAGCACCTCGATTCGCAGCCTGTCGAATGACCCAGCAGGAAGGCTGATCGGCTGTCCTGGCAGCTGCCGCGACCGTTCGTCGAGAGCGACATCGAACGACGTCCGTTCGTCGAGCGTGATGCGCACCGAGGTGATGAATCGCCCGACGGCACCCGTGACCGGTTGGAGCAACGTGATCGAGGAGGTCGTGACCGGCTCGAGCAGATCGACCTCCCAGAGCAGGCCGGTCGTCTCCTCGAAGACACCGGCCCTCCACGCGGTGGCAGGATCGCCGTCGATCGCGAACCATGGCGCATCCTCGGGGGTGTACGCGACGAGATTGCCGTAGTAGCTGGCCCGGACGTCGGCGACATCGGCGGTGTGGACGCCGATCGTCTGCCGCTCAACGGCGTCGGCGAAGACATCGAGCTGTTGATTTCCCGGATCGGGGTCGAGTTGGAATGGCTGTTCCCCCTCCAGCGCACCGAGATTGGAGCTGACGGTCGAATGGTGGTGCCCCTGACGGCGGTTCGTGTCACTGACCACCCACCATGGATCGTCGCCGATCATCTCCGGCTGAAGTTCCCCGGACTGGGCGAGTTCGCCGAGCGTCGCGCCGTAGAGCAGAGGACGTGCGTCGTCGAGCAGCCCGGCACCCGCCATGTCGACGACGCCGTCCCCGCTTCCGAACAGGATGATCGGATCGGTCGACGGTACGGCGGTGACGCTCGGCGACACCTCGATGTCGAACGCGGCGACGACCGGAAACGACGGGGCGGCGTCCGCGTGCGCGAGCGTCTGCTCGTCGATCAGCGGGATGCGGGGCTCGTCGGTGGTCTGACCACCAGCGTGGTCCGGCTCACCCAGAACGCTCGTCACGTCGGTCCACAGCGGGCCGGGCCGCGCCAGGCGATACCGCTCGTGTTCGAGATCGTTGCGCACGACGATCGTGTCCGCTCCCAGGCGGTCGGCGATCGGACGGAGTGTCTCGGGCTCGAACCAGCCCTCGGGGATCCTGCGTTCGAAGGCGTTCAGCAGGTCGGCGGTGCCGGCAGCGCCGAGTGGGACGAGTTCTCGGGCGAGGTAGGGCCGGTCGATCAGCCCGGGAAGAATCGGGTCGACCGTGCCGCCCCACCGATAGTTGGCGAAGTCGGCAGCCGGGATCTCGTAGACGCGTCCGGCGCCACCGTCGCGGTCGGTGTCATCGAGCCACGTCGCGAGGTTCTGCACATGTGCGGGCGGCGCTTCATCGCGCAAGAGTGAGGGCGTCAGCGAATCGGCGGTGAACCAGGGGTACAGCTGGACGGCGAGGAGCAGTGTGACACCGACCGGGGCGAGCAGATCCCAGCGTGGGCGCGTCTCGGATTCCCGCTGTCGAGCCGCAATCCGTCCGCGGAACCACTCGGAACTCGAGCCGAGCCCGAAGGCGAGGGCCAGAATCACCAGCGGCGCGGCACGGGGCGTCGATCGCAACGCCATCCCGAATGTCGTGTCGGACGCGAACCACTCGAACGCCGAGCCGTATGGCGTCGAGTCGCCGAGCGGCGCGGCCCCGACGCTGACGGCGAGTCCGACAAGGAGGAGCACTGCAGCTGTCGCCCGTCCCGCGAAGCCGACGAGCATGCCGAGGAGAGACGCCCCGGCCAAGGCGAAACCGAGGGCGATCAGTATCGGCCGGTCGTAATAGGGGAGTGATGGGCCGACCCACGAGTCGAGCTGGTCGCCGCCGTAGAAGAACCAGTACCCGAGACCGCGCATGATCTCGGCGGGTGTGCTGGCACCGGCCACCGCCTCGTACGTCTCGGTGTACCGCAGGATCGGGATGCCGAAATTCCCTTGAACCGACAGTGCCACGATCCACCAGATGGACACGGCGGCGCTGAGCACGGCGATGCGCAGCGCCCCGGCGACCGCGTGGCGAGCTGCGACCCGGCCTGCCACCACGTCGCACAACAGCCAAACGACCGGTCCGATCCCGGCCAGGATCAGCGCGGTGGCGTTGACGCTCCCGACGAGTGCCACGACAACGGCGAACAGTGCCGCGGGCCGCCACGATCGCGTTCTGGCCGCACGTGCGGCGAGGAGGATCATCCACGGCAGCGCGGCCCACGGACCGAGGATCACCGACAGGCGTGCCAGGTAGCTCAGGAGGTAGGGGCTGAAGCCGTACGCGAACGCCGCGACGAACGCTCCGGCGACGCCCCAGCCGAGCCAGCGGGCGAGACGATAGGCGCCGTACGCCGCGGCGAAGACGAGCGTGCCCCACAGCATGCGCTGTGCGAGCCAGTCAGGGCTGCCGATGCGGTCCGCCACCCAGTAGTAGGGCCCGAGCGGGAAGAGGTAGCCGATGTTCTGGTGCGGAACGGTCCCGGCACCCACCGACGGGTCCCACATCGAGGCCGCCTGATCGAGCACCGCGCCCGGATCGAGCGTCAGATATGTCTTGGTGTCAGCACTGACCTTGCCAGGCGACGTCAGCAGGATCGGCACATAGGACGCGATGGCGAGCGCCACGACCACCGCCCGGTCGGGGAAGCGGACGCACCACGACCTCACAGCATGAATCGCGCGCGTCATCCAGGTAGAACGTACCCGCCGCTATCGTCCGATCCCGGTGACAGAGCGGCGTCCGCGTCCAGCTTCACAGGTAGCGTCGCGTCGATGAGCGCAACGATGTCCCGCGCCGCGCTCACACCCGCGACGTCGCGGCGGTGGTTCGCCGGTCTCGACGGTGTCCGCTTCATCGCGGCGTTCGTCGTCGTGCTCCATCACGTGGGCTTCTCGAGCGGGGCGACATTCCGCTGGGATGTGCCCGGTCTGGTGCTCAGTCGCTTGGACATCGGCGTGTCGATCTTCTTCGTCCTCTCGGGGTTCCTCCTGTACAGACCCTTCGTCGTCGCCCAGTTCGCGGGGACGACGAGACCAGCCCGGTGGCCCTTCTGGATCCGTCGGCTGGTGCGCATCTTCCCCGCCTACTGGCTCGCGTTCCTCACCCTGCTCGCGCTCGGCACGATCAGCGTGGTGGGCGTCAAGGGATTCGTCCTCTCGCTCACGCTGACCCATGTCTATTCACCCACCTACGCGATCTGGGGGATCACCCAGTCGTGGAGCCTTGCCACTGAACTCGGATTCTACGCGCTGCTTCCTTTCATTGCAGCGGGCGCGCGCAGGTACAGCACCGGCCGCGACGGCGCACGAACGATCAATCGTCAGGCGCTTCGGTTGCTCGTCGTCTGCGCTGCGCTCGCCGTCTCGAGCGTGGTGTTCCGCCTCGTCATGGCGAAGTTGTCGCCATATTCGCAGGACTCCTGGGGCAACCTCTCGCGACTCTGGACGCCGTCCTATCTCGACATGTTCGGCGCGGGTATGGCGCTGGCGGTCGTTTCGGCATGGGCCGAGCGACGTTCGCTCGTACGGCAGGCCGTCGAACGCGCGACGCGATACGTCTGGATCTGGTGGGTGTGCTCGCTCGGCGCGCTCTGGTTCGTGTCGACGCAGCTCGACCTCCGTCGGGGTCTCGAACTGGCCGGGGTCGAACGCGAGATCGCTCGCCAGACGCTCTATGGCATCGTGGCGCTGGCACTGATCGTTCCGGTGGTGCTCGGCGCACCAGGCGCATCACGGGGCGTCCGAGTGCTGGCGTGGCGTCCCCTCGCATGGCTCGGTCTCGTGTCCTACGGCATCTATCTCTGGCACCAGGGAGTGCTCGAGTGGACGCACGACCTGCTCGGCTGGCCCCCGCTCTCGGGCAACTTCTTCGTGCTCCTGACGTGCGCGATCGTGGGCTCCACGATCATCGCCGCGCTGAGCCACCGCTTCGTCGAACAGCCGGCGACAGACGTGGTGCGCCACCGTCTCAGGTCGAGTCGGCCGACAGTGGAGGCGCCACCGGATGCTGAATGACACGATCGCGCTGATTCCGGCCTACAACGAGGCCGAGGCGCTGCCCGCCCTGCTGGAGGACCTGCAGTCGCGGCCGGCACGCGGTGGCCGTCCGCTGGATGTATTGGTGGTCGACGATGGTTCCTCCGACCGGACGGTCGACATCGCGCGACAACGCGGCGTGCAAGTCCTCGAATTGCCGTTCAATCTCGGTGTCGGCGGTGCCGTACGTGCAGGCCTCCGATACGCGGTGCGCCAGGGTGCTGCGAGGGTCGTCGTCGTCGATGCCGACGGACAGCACGACCCCGCCGACATCGATCGACTGCTCGAGGCACTCGACGAGGGTGCCGAGATGGTGATCGGAAGCCGCTTTGCCGAGGGTGCTCCGGACTACGAGATGGGAACGACCCGTCGGGGCGCTCAGCGCTTCCTCAACTGGGTCGTGCGCAAGGCGACCGCCTTCCCGGCGTCCGACGCCACCTCCGGCTTCCGCGCGTTCGATCGCACTGTCGTCGAGTTCCTCGCCGACCGCTACCCGGTGGAATACCTCGCCGACACAGTTGAAGTGATCGTCCTCGTTCGCGGGGCGGGTCACACCGTCGTCGAGGTTCCGGTCGGGATGCGACAGCGCCAGGCAGGTGTCCCGTCGAAGCGTTCGCCGGCGCTGCTGTTCAACTACCTCCGCCTGCTGGTCGGCGTTGCCGGCACGGCGTTCGTTGCGCGCCGGGGAGTCGACACGCCGTGACGTTGAGCGCTCGCATCTTTGTCCTCGTCGTGGCTGTCGTGGTGCTGTTCTTCATTCTGCGTCTGGTCGGCCAGCGCAAGTTGCGCTCCAAGTACGCGCTCCTCTGGTTGACGGTCGGGCTGCTGATCGTGCCGATCGCCGCGTTCCCCGCACTGCTCGATTGGACCGCAGAACGACTTGGCATCACGTACGCGCCGGCCCTGTTGCTGATGATGGCGTCCACGGTTCTGTTGCTGATCGTGATCCACTACTCGTGGGAGCTGTCACGGCTCGAATCCCGATCGCGACGACTCGCTGAGGAGGTCGCGCTGCTCGGAGCGCGCCTCGAAGCGGTATTGGCGATCGATGACGAGGACGCGGTCGAGGACGCGGTCGGTGAGACCGGGGTCGAGGGCGACGGTGGCTGAGCGGACTCGTGGAGGGGATTGGTTCTGGCGATGGATCATCATCATCACCGGGCTGTCGCTGCTCTGGCAGGTTGTCTTCGTCCTCGTCTGGCGACGGGACTACGACCCCTGGGGTGACGCCTACTTCTTCTACGAAAGCGGTCTCCTGCTGGCCGACGGGCTGGGGTGGATCATCCCGATCGAATACAACCTGACGGGCGAGGAACTCCAGGCGGCCGACCATCCACCGCTGTACATCCTCTTTCTCGGATTCTGGTCGTGGATCGGCATCACTGGGGTCACGGCGCAGATGCTGCTCACGTCGGTGTTCATCGGGGGGCCGTTGGTCGCCGTCACCGGCCTCGCGGGGCGCGAGATCGGAGGTGCTCGTCTCGGTCTGATCGCGGGCGTCACGGTGGCCGTGGCCCCAACGGTCTGGATCTGGCAGGGCACGCTGCTCTCCGAACCGCTCGCGATGCTCGGACTGGTGACGCTGGTGTGGGCCGCGTACCGCTTCTGGCATTCGCCGTCGATCGGCCGCGCGGCTGCGATGGGCGCCGCGCTCACATTCGCCACGTTCGGCCGGGCGGAGCTGCTGCTGCTGAGCGTCATCGTGGTGACGCCACTGATTCTGAGGGTGGTCGACTGGACGTGGCTGCGCCGGATCGGCGCGCTGCTCGTGGCCGCAGGTGTCTGTGCAGGTCTCCTCGCTCCATGGGTCGCGTTCAACCTGTCGAGGTTCGAGGATCCGGTCTATCTCTCGGCGGGTTACGAGATCACCCTTGCCACGTCGCACTGCGACGACACCTACGACGGGGAGCTGACGGGGTATTGGAGCATCGGCTGCTATACGAACTTCCTCGAGCATGCCGGGCTGACGAATCAGAACTCCGATCAGTCCGAGCGGTCGGCGGCACTGGTCGATGAGACGCTCGAGTACATCGGCGACAACATCGATCGCCTGCCAACCGTGCTGGTCGCGCGATGGATGCGGATCACAGGCTTGTGGAAACCACTCGAGGACGCGGGGAACGAGGCCTTCCTCTACGACCGCGACCCATGGGCCACGAACCTTGCCGCAGTGGCGTGGTATCCGATTGCCGCCGCCGCGATCGCGGGCGCGGTCATCCTGCGACGCCGCCGCGAGACGATCTTGCCGCTCATCGGGCCGCTGGTGGTCGTGTTCATCACGATCACGATCACGTTCGCCCAGAATCGGTATCGCGCGTCGGTCGAGCCGGCGATCGCGCTGCTCGCCGCGGTCGCGTTCGAACGTTGTTGGGTCGCCTTCCGGCGAATTCTCGACGATCCCGAGGACCGCGCCGAAACCGTTACGTCAGACGCACCGACTCCGGTCGCCGATCCCGTTCGATGATCGATCGGGCGGTGCGGTAGCCCAACGTCTCATCGTTCGGCTCGGTGGTCCGTCAGGTGGGGATGTCGACGCCGAAAGGGAGCGGGCCGTCGACGTCGTGCACCGCGCAGCTGACCTCGTCGAGGGCTACCTCGACCGTGAGCGCGAACGGCACCGACGCACCTGGTTCCACATCGTCGACCTCGACCGTCGCGGTACGGTGGACGTTGTCGGTGCCGGCCCGGGTGATTGCGACGCGCACCGTGAAGTCTGCATCGGCGTTGCCGCGATTGGTCAATTCGCCCGCCGCCGCGACAACACCATCGTCGACCTCGCACGACGTGACTACGGCGTCGTTCGGCTCCGGGTTCGCGTAGCGGTCGAGTGCCCGGGCGATGATCACGGTGAACACGAGTCCGAGCACGGCCACGATCAGTCCGACGATGCCCGGCGTGATACCGACCCGGGCTCTGCTCGCGGTTGTCGATGCCGGCGAATCCGATCGTCGGCGAGCGGAGATGCCGAGCCCGATCGCGAGCAGTGCGCACACGAGGCCCGCAACGGCGACGTAGGGAAACCAGCCGATACCGATCGCAACGATGCCGAGCACCATCGCGGCGGTCGCCCGTGGGCTACCGGTCTCGAGCGATGGGGATGTACGGGTCGGCGCGGTGCCCGTCGGGTCGACGAAACGTTCACCGGAGAGCGAGACATCGGCAGTCCACGAACGCCCGTTGTGGTAGCGCAGGTCGAACCGTCCGAGTGGATCGCTGTACCAGCCGGCAGGCTGGGCGCCCGCGGCGTTCGGGCCTTCGGTTGGACTCGACACGATGCGCAGAACCTACCGGTGGAGCGGCTCCGGATCACCGGGGAGCTGCAACGCCGCGTACGGTGCAGCATGCGCGACCAACAGTCAGACCCCGATGGGGTGAAGATGTTCTCGTTCAACGTGTTCTCTCAGTTGAGCGGGGCGGTGACCGCCGGGATGATCCACCTCGGCGACAGCCTCGGTCTCTACACGGCGCTCGCGGATGCGGACGGGCCGCTGAGCGCGGCCGAACTTGCCGATCGAACCGCTCTCGACCAGCGGTGGGTGCTCGAGTGGGTGAGCAACCAGGCCGCCGCGCGGCTCGTGTCGGTCGAAGACGATCGGTTCTCGCTCTCACCCGAGGCGGTGCAAGTGCTCGCCACACCGGACAGCGAGGCCTACGGGATGGGGATGTTCCACCGCTTCCCCTCCACGATGGCCGCGCTCGAGGAGATGCCCGAGAGCTTCAGGACCGGGCTCGGCCACGACTACGACAGCCATGGGGCCGAGGGGGCGGTGGGGATCGAGCGCTCCTTCGAGCCGTGGAATCGACACCACCTCATCCCGACGGTGTTGCCGGCCCTGGAGGGAATGGTCGAGCGACTCGAAACGGGGGTCCGTGTGAGCGACGTCGGGTGCGGCGCCGGCGGCGCAGTGTTGATGATGGCCGAGCGCTTCCCGCACAGTTCGTTCACGGGGTACGACATCTCGCGCCATGCGCTCGATCGGGCCGAGGCGCGCGCGTCCGAGAGCGGTGTGGGCAACGCCCACTTCGGCGATCCCCGTGATGAACCGCTGCCGAGCGATCACTCGGTCGACCTGATCACCACGTTCGACTGCATTCACGACATGACCGACCCGCAAGGTGTCATCGATGCGATCCGCGAGGCGATTTCCGACGACGGCACGTGGCTCCTCGTCGACATCAAGGGTCGTGACACGCTCGCCGAGAACCTCGAGAAGAATCCGATGGCCGCCTTGATGTACGGCATCAGCGTGCTGTCGTGCATGTCGTCGGCGTTGTCCGCGCCGAACGGTGCCGGACTGGGAACACTCGGACTCCCCGAGTCGAAGGCCCGCGAGATGGCAGAGCAGGCGGGCTTCACCCGGTTCCGTCGACTCGACATCGACCACGCGATCAACGCGTTCTACGAGGTGCGGCCGTGACGCGACTCACGACCTTGTCGCGCTCGGTCGACGGATGCGTCGCAATCATCACTGGTGCGGCCAGCGGGATGGGGCGGGCGACGGCACATCTCCTCGCCGACGAAGGTGCGCGTGTCGTCGTCGCGGACCTCGGACCCGAGCGCGTAGCTGCTGTGGTCGACGAGATCGTCGGAGCTCACGGGGAGGACGCCGTACTCGGTGTGGTCTGCGCCGTCGCCGATCCGGATCGGCTCCGCGATCTGGTCGACCGAACCGTGGCCTGGGCGGGTGCGATCGATGTCGTCGTGAACAACGCCGGCATCTCGATGCCCAACACCGCGTTCGGAGATCTCCAGTCCGACGACGACTTCGAGTCGAACTGGGCGCGCACTCTGGACGTCAATCTCACGGCCCATGCCCGTCTGATCCGTCTCGCGGTTCCACATCTCTTGCAGTCCGACAACGCGCGCGTCGTCAACATCGCCTCGACAGAAGCGATCGTCACCACGGCCGGCCTCGCCGGGTACGCCGCCACGAAGGCCGGTGTCGTCGGCCTCACCAAGAGTTTCGCGGTCGAACTCGGGCGGCACGGAGTGACCGTCAACTGCATCTGCCCAGGCCCGATCAACACCGGCATGACCTCGGCGATCGCCGAGGACGCCAAGTCGACGTACGCGCGGCGCCGGGTGCCGCTGCGGCGTTATGGCGAACCCGAGGAGGTCGCTCAGATGACGCTCAACCTGTGCCTGCCCGCGTCGAGCTTCGTGAACGGCACGACCATTCCGGTCGACGGTGGCATGACGATCAGACACACCTGACGATCAGGCACACCTGACGACCGGGTCGGCTCGCTCAACCGGGTGCGCCGTCGAAGAGCCCTTCCAGACCGCTCGGCACGTGGCGACCGATCGCCAACTGCTCGAGCACGCCCAGGCCTTCGTGTTCGCCGAGATCCCCACTCGTGGTCGCCCTGACGATCGATTGGATGTGGACATGGTGAGGTGACAGCGGATCATCGACCGGCAGGCTCCAGCGTTCGCCGCCGACCTCGAGTTCTCCCTTCCAGACGCCGTGGTTCCACTCGGGATGGATGTAGCCGAGACCCAACATCTGGAAGTTGTAGAGGGGCTCGAGGCGCACCGTCGACCGGCGATCGTCGTCGGAGGTGAAGTCGATCTCGAAGGACGCCGCGGCGCGCGTGCCAGGTCTCCACCCGAGCCGGTAGTCGACCTCGCGCATCTGATCGGCATGCTGATCGCCGGCGGTCGAGACGAAGCCGGTCTCGTGCCAGCGGGCGCCGTCGCTGTATTCGTTGACATCGAAGTGGGTGGAGAACTTCTCGAAGTTGAGCGGAGCCCAGAGCCAGAAGAACTGGGGGTCGGCGAGCGGGGCACCAGTCGAGCCGCGTTCGCCGACCGGCCGGATGCCCCAGGATCGGTCTCGCGAGCCCAGCGTGTCCGGACCGATCTCGGTGCGTTCGCCGTCGACCTCGATCCAGCCTTGCCACGATCCGAACTGCGTCATGCGGGTGTAGTCGAACACGACCCGGGCCCCTTCGGTGTGTGTGAAATGCGGCTCCTCGATAGCGGGGGAGCGGCGCTCGAAGCGGAGGTCGGCCCGCAGACCTTGCTCAGGTGCGTCGACATCGACGCGCAGCGTCCGCAGTGGCTCGATCACCTCGACGTGGATCGGCCCCACGACGTTGGCGTCGGCGCGGTCGACGGGCGCTCGACACGAGGCGTGAACGCTGATCTGGCTGGCCGAGGGCGTGCCACCGCCGATGATCACACTGAATGACGCGTCGGCCACGTGACGATTCGGGTACAGCCCCATCGCGGTGGCGAAGTAGAGCGAGGCGTCGGCGGTGTAGCCGTTGAAGAAGTACCGGTCGTAGTGGTTGAGGTCGGTGGACGCGGTCCGCGAGATCGGGTTCGGCGTCTGATGAATCGGGTAGTCGTCAAAGGCGCTGAGCACGCCCAGGAACCTACTCGCGTGGCTTGCGCGCGTAGCCTCCACGCACGTATGGATCCCGCGGGCCACGAGCGATGGACGATGACCGCTCGCGCCTTTCACCGGTGGGCGATCGGAGCAACGGTGGGCGTCTGCGTCGTGATCGTCGCCGGTGGAGTCGTTCGGCTGACCGGCAGCGGCCTGGGCTGTGACGACTGGCCGAACTGCAACACCGAACGCTTCGTCGACGTGTCGTCGGCCCACGCCGCGATCGAGCAGCTCAACCGATTGCTCAGCGCACTCATCGGGATCCCGGCACTGATCATCGCGATCGGCTGCTTTCGGGTGCGGCCACCCCGCCGCGAGTTGGTGTGGCCATCGATCGGGCTGCTCGTGTCGATCCTCCTCAACGGGATCCTCGGTGGCCTGACGGTCCGCGGCGACCTGCACCCGGCGCTCGTGCAGTCACACTTCGTGCTCGCACTCGTTGCGGTCACCTTCGGCATGGTCGCCGTCGAACGTTCCCGTCCATTCGACGGCCACGGTCTCGATGCAGTGGATTGGCCCGATTCTCGACAGTTGCCCGATGTGCAGCTGTGTAATCGTCTGTGGCCGTGGCTGTACGCCGTCGCGGGCGGCACGGGCCTGGCGATCGTCACCGGCACCGTGGTCACCGGCACAGGCCCACACGCCGGCGACGAACTCGCCCGGCGTTGGGGGTTCGACATCTCGACGGTGGCACGGCTGCACGCGGTCGTCGTCCTCGCGACGATTGCGGTCTTTCTCGTCCTCATTTGGCGGATGCGCCGCGCCGGCCTCCCGTCGAGCGTGTGGACAGCGCTGTCGACATGGTTGTTCATCGCACTCGTGCAGGGTGCGATCGGCTACCTCCAGTACTTCAACGGCGTTCCCGAGGTGCTCGTCGGCGCGCATATTGCGGGGGCGACGCTGCTCTGGGTCGCGACCGTGCACCTGCTCCAGATCAGCGCCCGGGTCGCGGGCTCCCCGACCGCGTCCGGCGGTCTCGTCGGCTCCGATGACGTTCTGACAGGATGACGAGCCTCCAACTCGACGCCGGTTCCATCTCACCCTCAGGAGTCTCCATGCCCGACGCACTGATCATCGACGCCGTCCGCACACCGCGCGGGATCGGCAAGCAGGGAAAGGGAGCGCTGTCGCATCTGCATCCCCAGCACCTCGCATCGACCGTCCTGCGGGCACTCGTCGACCGCAACGGTTTCGACAGCGCTGATGTCGATGACGTGGTCTGGGGCACGAGCGCGCAGGTCGGCGAGCAGGGCGGCGACCTCGGCCGGATGGCGGCGCTCGACGCCGGGTATGACGTGACCGCGAGCGGCGCCACGCTCGACCGGTTCTGTGGTTCGGGCATCACGAGCGCCAACTACGCCACGCATGCGGTGATGGCCGGGATGGAAGATCTTGTCGTGTCCGGCGGCACCGAAATGATGTCGCTGCCGAAGAAGGGCATGCTGCCGATGGGCGCCCTCAACGCCCATCTCCAGGAGATCCACCCGCAGTCGCACCAGGGCGTCTGCGCCGACGCGATCGCGACCATCGAGGGCATCCCGCGTACCGCACTCGACGCGCACGCAGCAGAGTCGCAGCGCCGCGCCGACGTCGCGATCCGCGAGGGTCGCTTCGACAAGAGTCTCATCACCGTCCACAACCTCGACGGCACGGTCGCACTCGACCACGAGGAGTTCCCGCGGCCACAGACCACCGCCGAATCGCTCGCTGCGCTCCCACCGAGCTTTCCTGCGGTCGCGGATTACCGGCACGCCGACGACAGCCCAACGTTTCGCGAGCTGATCAACCAGAAGTACCCCGACGTCGACATCCAGCATGTGCACCACGCCGGGAATTCCTCCGGTGTCGTCGACGGAGCCGCGGCGTTGCTGATCGCCAGCGAACAGTACGCGCATGCTCACGGGATGACCGCGCGTGCGCGCGTCGTGGCGACGGCCAACATGGGCGACGATCCGACGCTGATGCTGAACGCTCCTGTGCCGGCGGCACGCAAGGTGCTCGCCAAGGCCGGAATGACGCTCGACGACATCGACATCTTCGAGATCAACGAAGCGTTCGCCGTGGTGTCGGAGAAGTTCCAGCGCGACC
>JASJHI010000127.1:0-13135 GCA_033791105.1 Acidimicrobiia bacterium
GTTTCGTAGCGGAGGCGATCGTGCCCGACCACGAGATACACGAGGGGGTCATGCGCGACGGAGTCCGCATGCACTTCCGTCCCGATTCCCCATCCCGCCGCTGACCCCGTGGGGATCGGGCGCGGCAGATGTGCCTCACTCGTTGGACCTGGCTCGTGACGGTGGCGTCAGTCGAAGCGGAAGGCGATGGCGGCGAGCAAGGTGCCCTCCTCCGGGGAGACGTGATCGTCGACGCCGGCAACATCGCGAGCCGCCGAGAAAAGGGCCGAGCGCAGAATTCGCGAACTGATGCGGGCATCGATGTCATTGAGCAGTTCGCCGACGTGCTCGGTCTCGATCGCGCGGCGCGCCGCTTCGATCGCTGGGCGCAGATAGTCCTCGAACGCGAGGTCGGCCCCACGCCACTCGAGGCTGATCTCGCGGACGACGTCGATCTCGCCGTCGGCGATGTCCTGGTCGGCCAACATGACGAGAGCGAGAAGTTCGAGGGCGGCCTGGTGTTCGCGGTCGGCGGTCGCGTGGACGGCGACACCGCGGTACAGCTCGACCAGGCGGTCGTTGAGGGCGGGTTGGGTCACCCGGGCAGAGTAGATGCCCGAGGGTGCTCGGGCGTAGCGGGATCGAGTGATCTGCGGAGGAAATCGAGCTGATGGAGCAACAGGTTTTCCGCGACGACTTCCTGGGACGTCATGTGCGTCACGCCGACGAGCGGCAGGACCTCATGCGGTCGACCTGCCGCGAGCAGTGCGGACGAGAGTCGGAGGGTGTGCGCGGCCACGACATTGTCGTCGGCGAGGCCGTGGATCAACAGCAGAGGTCTGATCAGAGACGCAGCGTCGGCGATCAGCGAACTGGCGTCGTAGGCGTCCGCCTCCTGCGCCGGCATCCCCAGGTAGCGCTCGGTGTAGTGGGTGTCGTAGAGCCGCCAGTCGGTCACGGGCGCACCGGCGACGGCTGCGTGGAACACGTCCGGTCGACGGAGGACGGCCAAGGCGGCGAGATAGCCGCCGAAGCTCCAGCCGCGGATCGCGACCCGATCGAGGTCGAGCGAGTCGCAGTGTCGTGCGGCGGTCTCGAGGGCGACGATCTGATCGTCGAGCGGGGCGGAGGCGAGGTCACCGTGCACAGCGCGCTCCCACGCCGATCCTCGTCCCGGTGTGCCGCGGCCATCGGCCACGACGACCGCGAAGCCCTGATCGGCAAACCATTGCGACGCGCAGAACGCGTTGTACGACCGTTGCACGCGCAGTGCATGGGGGCCACCGTAGGGATCGAGGAGTACCGGGAGCGGGCTTCCGTCGTGACCGTGGGGGAGCAGCACCGCCGTTGCGATGTTCCGTTCGCCGTCGGTGAAGATCTCCACGTTCGGTTGGACGAGTGGCACCTCGGCGTGCGACGACAGACTGAACCGGGTGCCGTCATTCCGATCGCTGACCGTCGTGGCCAGCCCTGGTCGATCGAGTCGAGCGGTCCGGAGCACGGTGCAGGCCCCACCGACGGCCGCCGTATGGATGCCCGGGCCATCGCTCAGCGCAGTCAGGCTGCCCTCGGCGTCGCGGCGCCAGACGTGCATCGAGCTCGCGTCGTCGATGGGATTCGCCCGGAACGTGACCGAGCTGTCGCCGACCGAGACGACCGAGCGCACCTGCAGGCTGTTCGGTGTCACCGGCTCGCCGTCGATCAGCAGTCGTCGGACGCCGTCGCGATCGGCCGCGCCGACGAGTCGGCCATCGTCGGTCAGGCACGGGGTCCCCGGCACGAGTTCGACCCACGCCGAATCGTCGTCGGTTGCCACGACCGACGTCGCGCCCGTGCCGGTGTCGACCCGCAGCACCTGGGTGCGTCGCTGGTCGCGCGACTGCACTTGCGCGATCAGCCCGGCCGGTGACCAGTCGACGACAGCGAGGTACGGAAATGCCGAGGCATCCCATGACACCTCTCGCCTGCTGCCGGTGAGATCGACGAGGTGGAGGGTGACAGCGGGGTTCGGTGTACCGGCCGCCGGGTAGCGCACGATCGAGGCATCGGTGGCCGGGTCGCCGGGATCCGCGATCGTCCAGCGCTCGACTGGCGTGGTGTCGACGCGGCACACCGCGAGCGCCTCGCCGTCAGGACTCCACCAGTAGCCGCGGAAGCGGTGCATCTCCTCAGCGGCGATGAAGTCGGCCGACCCCCAGGACACCGAATCGTCGGCGACATCAGCAGGTCCGTCGCCGCCGAGTCCGCCGTCACCCTGATCGGGACCGATCAGTAGCCTCGACGAGCCGTCGAGCTCGGCGAGCCGGAGGCCCGAGCCGCTGACGTAAGCGATCCGCCGCGCGAGTGGATCGGGTCGCGGGTCGAACACCGGACCGGTCACGTCGAGCGGCCTGGCGCGGCCCGAGATCAGTCCCGCCGCGAACAGCCGGCCGCCGAGTGTGAACGACGCGACCGTGACGGCGTCGTCGGTGGCGTACCCGGTAATGCCGCCGGCACTCTCGCGGGCGCGCTCCCGGCGCCGACGCTCGTGTTCGGGCAGATCTGCGTGGTCAGCGTCCCCGAGGAGCGAGCGCGGATCCGCGACGCACCTCTCCTCACCGGTGGCGACGTCGGCAACCCACAGCGCAGTGATCGGGTCGTCGCCGGCGGCACTGCGGAGGAACACGATTCGGTGACCATCGGGTGAGACTCTCAGCGTCCGGGGTTCACCGAGGCTGAAGCGCTGGGTGCGTGCGTGCTGCCGCGGAAAGGAATCGCTCACGCGCTCAGGTTACGACCGTCCGTGGAACCGTTCGGCAGTGGAATGGACGGCCGTCGATCCGTGCGGCACTGGAATCGAGCGGCCCAGCGGTTCACCGGCTGAAGTGGGCGACCGCCTCGAGCACGACCCCGAATGCGGCATCGTCGTCGACGTCGATCAACATCTCGGCGGTCGGCGGTCGGCGCTCGACCAGCCGGCGCTCGTCGATCACCGTCATCCCCCTCGTCAGTGAGTCCGCAGTCTCGATGGCAACGTGGCGGTCGATCCGCGTGAAGAGCTCGGGGTGGGTGACCGCGAGCACGGCGAGCGGGTCGTGGACCGCCGCGCCCGCGAGCGCGCCCCGATCGTGGCGGCGAAGGTACGCCGCTGTGAAGAAGTCGAACAAGTCTGCGAGCACCGCAGCCAGTCGGCCGGGCAGTGCGCGCACCTCCGCGATGCGGGACGGAGTGGCCTGGAACCGATGGGTGACGTCGAGGCCTGCCATCACGAGCCGACCTCCGTAGCCGAACACCCTCTGGGCGGCGTGCGGATCGGCCCAGATGTTGTACTCGGCCGCGGCGGTTCGGTTGCCGAACGACCCGCCGCCCATCAACGAGATGCCGGCGACGCGCGCGGCGATGTCGGGAGCCCGATCGAGCGCCAACGCGACGTTGGTCAGCGGTCCGGTGGGAACCAGCCAGACGCCCTCCGTTGCGCGACACGTCTCGACGATGAACGACACGGCGTCCACGCCGTCGATCGGTGTCGTGGGCGGCGGGAGGTCGGCGCCGTCGAGTCCACTGTCGCCGTGGATGTAGTCGCCCGACACGGGTTCGACCTCGAGCGGCCGGTCACAACCGGAGTGGATGGGCACGTCGATCCGGAGCATGTCGCGCATCACGCGGGCGTTGTAGGTCGTGCGTTCGAGGCTTGCGTTGCCGGCGACCGTGGTGATGCCGACGAGATCGGCGTAGCGCGCCGCCGCGATGATCGCAACCGCATCGTCGTGGCCAGGATCACAGTCGAGCAGCATCGCCGGCCTCGACTCGAGGGGTGGAACGGTGCGGTCCGGCTCGGTCGGATCGATCGATGTCATGACGGTGAGCTTCGCACTTCGCGCGCCACACTGTCCCGATGCCAGCACGCTCCACGGTCCTGCGAGCCGCACTCGTCGCGCCGCTCATGATCGTCGCCGCTGCCTGCAGCGGTGGTGACGATGTCGCCGACCCCACCGCGGAGACGTTCGAGACCGTCGGGTCGACCGAGCCGCTGTTCACGCGCACGTCGGATCAGGAAGGGGCTACGACCGCGGCAACCACGGAGGTCGCCGCCGAGCCCGACGACACGATTCCGGCGGACGACATCAGCGCAGAGCCCATTCCGGCCGCGACGGATCCTGCAACCTCTCCACCAACCGTGCCCGAAACCGGTGTTCCGGGCATCGACAGTGACGACGAATTCTGCCGCTCGTGGAGTGAGTTCGCGGGTTCCTTCCAGGCGCTCGCCGGCGCGTGGGCGATCGGTGACCCGACCGAAGCCGCACGCTCGGAGGTGGCTGCCGCCGATGTCGTTCTCGGCGCGGCGACAGCACTCGACGCTGAGCTGCCCACCGAGCTCGAACCCGAGCGCGGTGCGGTGGCGGCACTCGTCGAGCCCCTGTCCCGCCGAGCCGAGGACGCCCGCGACGAGCTGAGGGCGGAGGCTGTCACCGACGACGGTATCGAAACCCTCGGCGCTGCCTGGCTGGAGGCGCTGACCGCCTTCGGCGTCGACGACCCGACGATCGCGATCGTCGTGCCGCCCGGGGTGGATGCGGCCGCATTCGGCGCAGCGGCGGCATCGTTCGCCGCGGCGAAGCCCTCGCTTGTCGAGGACCCGAGCTTGATCGTCGACACCGAAACTCCGCTCACCGAGCAGTACCTGATCGCCAACTGCCCGGATCAGGGCACGCTCGGCGGCAACGACAACATCGGCAGCTGAGCCGGCTCGGGTTCCCTGCGGCTCAGAGCACGCGCGACCAGCGTGTGAACGTCTCGGTCACCACCATCCCGAGGTCGAGATAGAGGCCGAGCGCGCCGGTGCGCGAGTCGGTGTTCAGACCGAGGCGGTGCTGGCCACGCGACCGGAATTCGTCGAACAATTCCGCCAGCATCACCCTCGCCACACCGCGACCCCGATGAGAGTGCGCGACGGCGATCTGGTCGGCCCACCCCTCATCGGGGTAGTGCACGCCGAAGCAGACGCCGACGATCTCACCGTTGCGCGGATCGGTCGGGTCGTGCACCTCGGCGACGAGGAGCAGCGAACGGTCGAAGTCCGTGCGTTCGATCGTGCCGGAACGCCATTGCTCGAACGTACGCGGGGTGCGTCCCTCCCATCCGTTGAACGCGTCTTCGACGACCTGGTACACGGCGCGATCGTCATCGGGATCGGCCGCGCGGATGATGAATGCGTCGCCGAGGTCGGGGGTGTTCATCGTGGTGTCGGGCGGAAGGTGGAGTACCCAGGAGTCCCATCCCTTCTCGTAGCCGCGGGCGACGAACAACTCGAGCGTGCCCGGCAGATCCTCGATGATCGTCTGACCGATGCACACGCCGTCGACGTGGTTCGCGTTCTCGGCCGCCACCCGCTCGGTCCACTCGATCAGCGCCAACCCGACGCCCCGGCCGCGATGGTCGGGATGGACGTCGGCATCCGCGCGGTCGCGATTGACCTGCGCCCACGCGACGAGCTCCCCATCCAGCTCGACGAGGAGGACATCGTCGGCGATTCGCCGTTCAGGGGTCGCCCAGTCGCTCTCGATGTCGGACAGGTCGACCATCTTCTCGCCGATGTCGACGAGGTCGACGGCCTCGATCAGCTCGAACACGCGCCGCGCGTCGTCGGGCCGAGCCCCGCGCGATGTCAGACCCTGCGGAAATCCCATCCCCGCATTCCACCACCCCACCCCGAAAAATGCACACAGATTGCCGCTCAGCGGGAACTGAGCGACGCAGAAGGGGAGGTTGGGGGATCGGGCGGATCAGGTGGGGACGAGCACGCCGGAGTCGGTGAGGCTGACCTCGGTGCCGACCCACTCGCCCGTGGTCATCGCGGCGGCGACATCTCGATCGTCGGACGTGGCCCACGCGCGACGACCGTCGGTGAGGAGGCACGAGGCGAGCGCTCGCTCCGGTGCGCCGTCACGGTCGTACATGACGGTGTACGCCTCGACCGGGGCGCGTCCCGCGGCGTCGGCCGGCGGCGCGAGTTCGCGGCGCGGCATCGCATCGATCTCCGCCTGCGGTTCATCGTGGACGAACCCACCATCGCGCGGCTTGGTCGCGTACACGCCGAACGCATGTTTTGTCGCGAACCCGCCGTTGCCCCAGACCAGGGCGTACTCGTCGGGCCGCGCACGCAGGTCGGCGACGACGGTGGCGATCGAGTGCGAGACGTAGTTGTTCCAGGGCCCGCCCGCAAATGTGAGGCCACCCGTACGCGACCATTGGCGCTCGAGTGGATCGATCCCGAGTGATCGGGCGCCGAGTTGCACCGCCGAGGGGAAGCACGAATACAAGTCGATGATCGAGACGTCGTCGATCGTGAGTCCGGCGAGTTCGAGCACCCTGCGCCCGCCGAGTTCGATCGCCGGCGTACGGGCGAACGACTCGCGGTTGGAGACGTACGCGTGCTCGTGGCAGTCGCTGCCCGCGACCGGAAAGACCCACCGATCCTCTGCGATGCCCATCCGGCGCGCCGCCTCGACCGAGCACATGATGATCGCCGCTGCCATGTCGACGTTGTTGTTCGAGTTCATCAACTTCGGGTACGGCAGCCCGATCATGCGGTTCGAGGGTGAGACGTCGTTGATCTCAGCCGGTGTCATCGCCTCGCGGATCCACGCGTACGGATTGTCGGCGGCGACGTGGCTGAGGTCGGACCACAGCCTCCCGAGCCGCGCTTGATGCTCGGCCGGCGTGTTGCCCATGTCGGCACGCAACGCCGTCTCGAACATGGGGTACACCTGCACGGGCGCGCCGATACCTCGGTCGAGTTCGTCCGGGTGGTTCATCGGCGTGTCCTTGCCGAAGCTCAGGGGCTGGTCGTCGTCGGGCGCCTTGGCCCAGTCGAGTCGAGCACCTTCCCGCTTGGCCGCGAGGTAGGTGCGGAATGCTTCTCCGCCGGCGAGGAGCGCCACGTCGAGGCCACCGGACAGGATGTCGAGCGAGGTGCGGCTGACCAGCGATTGTGGGGTGTTGCCGCCGCTGGTCGTGTAGAGGAGTTCGGCGTCGCTGATCCCGAGTCGCTCCGCGAGAAACCGTGGCGCGTTGCGATAGCGCCATCCGATCACGTTGACGACGCGCACGGAGTCGGCCTGTGGAGGGCCGGCGAGTCCGGCGTCGGCAGCAGCGGCGAGCGCGGCACGTTCCATCAGAGCGACGGGTTCCAGCGCGGTGTCGAGGGTCGCGTCGCGGTCGACGTATTGACCAACGCCGACGATGACGGGGGTGCGGGGGTCGAGGGTCACGGCTCCGCACCATAGGGACGCGGTGCATCCATGTGCGAAGTGGTCGCAGCGACGCGATCGGGACGTGATCGGGATTCGGTGGGGATGCGATGGGGATGCGATGGAGCGATCCGCAGAGTTGTGGGCGGATAGAGCGGGTGGGCGAGGGGGTCGGCTCCTACACTCGGCGGACGATGACACGCCTCGCGATCGGGTCCGACCACGCCGGATTCGAACTCGAGCAGCACCTCTCGACCGAATTCGAGGGTGGTCGTCACGCCCGCCGGGTCGATCAATTGTCCGCCCTCGAAGCCGAGTTCTGATCCGCGAAACGAGACCGCCATGTCCTTCCCGTCCGACACCGATCCCGACACAGCCGTCGAGGCGCTCATCGCCCGCGAGTACGAACGGCAGACGACGGGCATCCAACTCATCGCGAGTGAGAACTTCACCTCACCCGCGGTGATGCGGGCCACTGGCTCGGTGCTCACCAACAAGTACTCCGAGGGTTACCCGCGCAAGCGGTACTACGGCGGCAACATGGTGATCGACGAGGTCGAGCAGCTGGCGATCGACCGCGCGAAGCAGTTGTTCGGTGCCGAGCATGCCAACGTGCAGCCGCACTCGGGCGCCAACGCCAACATGTGCGTGTATCAGGCGCTGCTCGATCCCGGCGACACCGTCCTTGGCCTCAGCCTCGACCACGGCGGGCACCTGACGCACGGATCGCCGGTCAACGCGAGCGGGCTGCTCTACGACTTCGTCTCGTATGGGGTCGGCGCCGAGGATCGGATCGAGATCGACAACGTGCGTGAACTCGCGCTGCAACACCGACCGAAGATGATCGTCGTCGGAACGACGAGTTACCCGCGCCGGCTCGATCCCGAACCGTTCCGGCAGATCGCGGACGAGTGCGGAGCACTGCTGTTCTTCGACATCGCGCACCTCGCGGGGCTCGTCGCCGGCGGGGCCCATCCCAACCCGGTCCCGTTCGCCGACGTCGTCACCTTCACCACACACAAGACGCTGCGCGGACCCCGCGGCGGGTGCATCCTCACCACCGAGGAGCACGCGAAGGCGATCGACAAGGCGGTGTTTCCCGGCTGGCAGGGCGGTCCGCTCGAACACGTCATCGCGGCGAAGGCGATTGCGTTTCGCGAGGCGATGGACCCGTCGTTCGAGGAGTACGCGCACCAGGTGGTCGCGAATGCGTCGGCGCTCGCCGGTGCGCTCGTCGGCGAAGGTTTCCGGCTCGTCTCCGGTGGCACCGACAACCACCTGATGGTCGTCGACCTCCGTCCGTTCGACGAGGAGTTGACCGGCAAGCAGGCGCAGGCGACCCTGGACGAGGCGGGGATCACGTTGAACAAGAACACGATCCCGGATGACCCGCGCAGCCCGTTCGTCACGAGCGGTCTCCGGATCGGAACGCCCTCGGTGACCACACAGGGCATGACCGAAACCGAGATGCCGGTGATCGCCTCGCTGATCGCCCGCTCACTGCGGTCCCGCGATGACGTCGGGACGATTACATCGCTGCGTTCCGAGGTCGCCGCGCTGTGCGGTCGCTTCCCCGCCTACACGTCGGCCTGAGCAGATCGTGCGCCATCGACGGGGATGACCCCGTCCGGCGCACTCCATAGACTGTGCGATCGTGCCGACGCTGGGTTCCTATCTCCTGATCGGGGCCGTGGCCGCACTCACCACCATCGTGGCCACCCCGGCGGTTGCCTGGTTCGCGCGACGCCGCGGTTGGGTCTACCTCCCGAACGAGCGCACCGTGCACACGGCACCACTGCCCGACGTCGGTGGCCTGGCGATGTTCATCGGTTTCGTGGTCGCGCTCGGCACGGCGTGGCTGATGAACGATTTCGAGCTGCTCTTTGCGAGCAACTCGGAGCCGTTCGGCGTGCTGCTCGCTGCCGCGATCATCTTCGGCGTCGGTTTCATCGATGACATCCGCGAGATCTCCGCGCCGGCCAAGGTCACCGGCACGGTCGTCGCCGGCCTCGCCCTCTGGTGGTTCGGAGTGGTGATGTTCTCGTTCCGGCTGCCGTACTACGGCGCCATCGTCTTGTCGGAGGACCTCAAGCCACTCATCACCGTGCTGTGGTTGATCGGTATGAGCCAGGCGGTCAATCTCATCGACGGCCTCGACGGTCTTGCCGCGGGCATCGTCGCGATCGCCGCCGGAGCGTTCTTTCTCTACAGCCAGGAACTCACCGACCTCGGTCTGCTCGACGCCGGCAACATCGGACCTTTGGTGGCGATCATCGCGGTCGGCGTGTGCGTCGGATTCCTCCCACACAACTTCAATCCGGCGCGCATCATCATGGGCGATGGCGGAGCGTTGCTGCTCGGGCTGCTCCTCGCGGTGTCGACCAGCGTCGTCGGCGGCCGCGCCGATTCGTTCAGCCAGGAGTTCATCGGTCAGACCTACTTCTTCCTCGCGCCGATCGCGATCCCGTTGTTGATCCTCGGCGTACCGATCCTCGACACGTTGTTCGCCATCGTTCGCCGGGCGACGGGCCGGCGGGCGCTCGCCTCTGCCGACAAGGGACACCTCCATCACCGGCTGATGAACCTCGGCCATGGACACCGTCGCAGCGTGCTCATCCTCTGGGTATGGACGGCGTTGCTCTCGGGCTTCGTGCTCTATCCCACGTTGACGGGTCAGAATCCGACGTACCTTCCATTCGGGATCGCCGCGTCAGCTGTCGTGCTCTACACGGTGCTGCATCCGAGCGTGCGCCGGCGTCGCCGCGGGAACGGGGACGGGTCGTCCGACACGGTGCTACAAAATGACGACACATCGGAAGCCGAGTTGCCGACGATCGAGATTGACCAGTAGGTTGTGCATGCGTTCACAAGCGTCTGTCCACCACCGGCATCCGCCGCCGGCATTCGCTCGGTTCGCCCCGGATCAATGAAGCTCCTGAAGAAGAACACACGCGTCAGTACGACGGACTCGCTCGGCCACGGCATGGACGCCGTCATCGTCATCGGGCTCTTCCTCGCGGGCGGCTACGGGCTCGATCGACTTTTCGGAACGACCCCACTGTTCATGATCATCATGACGATCGTCGGGGCCGTCGGTCTGTTCACCTCGTTCCGCTACCGGTACGAGGCGCGGATGCAGGAACACGAAGCTCAGCGCGCCGCCCGCATCGAGGCTGCACGGCCGAGCCCGACGAAATCTCCCACCACCTCGAGCGAGGTCATCTGATGGGCAGTACTCCCGACGTCGACGCACTGACAATGCGCCTGGAGGGCCCGGCGCCCGAGGTCGAGGTGTCGACCGACATGATCAAGCGCGGCCTCCTCGCCGCGCCGCTGCTCCTCGCGATCTGCGGCGTGATCTGGGGAATGAACGGTGTGCTGTCGTCCGCCTACGGAATCGTCATCGTGCTCGCCAACTTCGCTTTCGCCGCCGGAATGATCGCCGCGGCCGCCCGCGTCTCGGTCGGTCTGCTGATGGGCGCGACGCTCTTCGGCTATCTGATCCGACTCGGACTCATCTTCCTCGCCATCTGGTTCGTGAAGGACGCCTCGTGGATTTCGCTCCCGGCGCTCGGATCGACCATCATCGTGACGCACCTTGGTCTCCTGTTCTGGGAGATGAGGTACGTCGCCATCTCATTGTCGTCCCCGGGGCTCAAGCCCGCTCCGCACTGACAGCATTCGCCCGCAACCGCACTCACGATTGAAACGGATAGAACGTGTTCGGACTCGAGTTCCCGCCGATCAACGAGATCTTGCGTTGGAAGGACATCTTCCCGACGTACAACAAGATCGCCCTGATCGCAACCGCCGCCGCGATCCTCGGCATCCTGCTGTTCCTGTTGGCGAGCCGCAAGGATCCGATGAAGGCGCCCACGGGCACGCGCAACCTCGCCGAGGTCACGATCGACTTCATCGAGGAGAGCATCGTGATGCAGACCCTCGGCAAGTCGGGGCTCAAGTGGACGCCTTTCCTCCTGTGCCTCTTCATCTTCATCTTCCTCTGCAACATCCCGGGTGTGATCCCGATTATCCAGATGCCCGCCACCGCGCGAATGGCGATCCCGATGTCGCTCGCGCTGCTCGTGTGGGTCGTCTACATCGCGACCGGCATCAAACACCAGGGGGCTGCGTACTTCGGCCACCTGCTGTGGCCTCCCGGGGTCCCCGTTGCGCTGAAGCCGCTCGTCGGGGCGATCGAGTTCATCTCGACAATCATCGTGACGCCGTTCTCGCTCACGGTCCGACTCTTCGCCAACATGATGGCGGGGCACATCCTGCTCGTCACGTTCGCGCTGCTCACCGAATCGCTGCTCTTGGCGGAGACCAAACAGGTCTTCCTCGTGCCGATGGGCATCCTGCCGTTCCTCATGCTGATGTTCCTGACCGGCTTCGAGATCCTCGTCGCCTTCCTTCAGGCCTACATCTTCGCCATCCTCGCCGCCGTCTACATCAACAACTCGACCGTCGGCCACGCCGACGACCACTGATCGCCGACGAACCCGTCACGATCGCCACGGTCTCCCACCTACCGAAAGCACACAGGAGAAACACCCCAATGGAAGCAATCAGCGCTCTGGTCGCCCAGGCCGACCCGGCAGATGCCAAGAACACCTCCGCTGCCATCGGCGCCGGTTTCGCCTATGGCATCGCCGCCATCGGTCCCGGCATCGGCATCGGCTACCTCGTCGGCAAGTCCGTCGAGGCGATGGCCCGCCAGCCCGAAGCGGCCGGCATGGTCCGCACCACGATGTTCCTCGGCATCGCCTTCACCGAGGCGCTCGCCCTCATCGGCTTCGTGGTCTTCATTCTGCTGAAGTTCGCCTGAGCGAAGGCGTTCGACGATTCGACCGCAACGATTCGACCGTAAGGAGCTGACGTGCTGACAGCCGTCGTGACGTCCTCGGGTTCGTCGATCAAGGTCACCCTCCTCGAGGAGGGTGTGCCGCGAGAGGACGAGGCCGAGGAGGGCACCCACGAGGTGCCCGAGAGCGATCTCAACCCGATCGCGCCCGAGCCGAAGGAAGTCTTCTGGGGCTTCGGTGCCTTCGTGGTGATGGCCATCGCCATTCGCTACTGGCTCTTCCCGAAGGTGCGCGAGGGGATGGCCCGGCGCTACGACTCGATCCAGGGCGACCTCGAGCAGGCCGAGGCGCTCACCGCTTCGGCTCGCGCCGAGGTGGCCGAGTACGACGCGCAGGTCGCGTCGGTGCGAGCTGACGCCCACACGCGTGTCGAGGCCGCCCGCGCCACACTCGAGGCCGAACGGACCGAGCAGCTGGCGGCGACGAATGGTCGGATCAACGAGCGCCGCGCTGCAGCGGCGGCCGACGTCGAGGCTGCCCGAGCCGCCGCCGAGTCGCAGGTCGCAGCAGCGGTGTCCGAAGTTGCTTCGGCGGCCGGACAGCTCGCCACCGGGCGATCACCGTCCGCCAATGCCGTGGCTTCTGCCGTGGCCGATTCCATGCAGACCGGGGTGTCGGCATGAGCGTGCTGTCGCCGACACTGCTCATCATCGGTAGAGCGATCGCCTCCGAAGAGGTGCCGTTCGACGATCAGGGTTACCACACGGTCAATCCGATTCTTTCGCCGACCGGCGAACTGATCATCGGTTCGACCGCATCGATCATCGTCTTTGCACTCCTCTACAAGTTCGCCGGGCCGACGATCAAGGAGTTCTTCCGCAATCGCACCTCGCGCATTCAGACCGAGCTCGACGAGTCGGCGGCCGCCAAGGCCGCCGCCGAGTCCGAGGCGGCCGGCATCCGCGATGCGAAGGGCGACATCGACGCAGAACGCAGCCGCCTCTACAACGAAGCAGACGAGCAGGCAGCTGCGCTCCTCAGTGAGGGACGCGTTCGCATCGAGTCCGAGATGGCCGAACTCGAACAGCGTGCCGACGCGGAGATCGCCGCCGCGGCCGGCCG
>JASJHI010000128.1:0-3951 GCA_033791105.1 Acidimicrobiia bacterium
TCGCGGTCGTGAAGCCGCAGATCGCCTTCTTCGAACAGCTCGGCGCAAGGGGGATGGTGGCCCTCGAGCGCGTGATCGCGGCAGCGCGAGCGCGTGAGCTGCTGGTGTTGCTCGATGCCAAGCGCGGTGACATCGGCTCGACGGCCGAGCACTACGCCAGGGAGGCCTTCGACCGGTACGGCGCTCACGCGGTGACCGTCAACCCGTATCTCGGTACCGACTCGGTCGAACCGTTCTTCGCGCACGGCGGGGGTGTCATCGCGCTGTGCCGCACGAGCAACCCGGGCGGCGACGATGTCCAGTCGCTCGTCGCCGACGGCCGACCGGTCTACATGCATGTCGCCGACCTCGTGGTGTCGCGGTGGTCGCAGCTCGGCGATTGTGGCCTCGTCGTCGGTGCCACCTATCCGACCGAACTGGCCGAGGTGCGTTCGGTCGCGCCCGACCTGCCAATTCTCGTGCCCGGCGTCGGCGCGCAGGGCGGCGACCCCGCAACGGTCGTCGAGCACGGCGCCGGCCCGGACCGACGCGGCCTGATCGTCAACTCCTCACGGGCAGTGTTGTACGCCAGTGACGGCGACGACTTCGCCGAGGCAGCGCGTGCCGAGGCAGCACGCACCGCCGCTGCCCTGCGCTGCTGAGATCAGCCCGAGAGGGCGGTGACCTGCAAGATGCCGGGAGCGCCACGCAACGCATCGAGCGTCACGGCGGGCACCACCGCGGTCGGCGCGATCAGCATCACGGCAGTGCCGGCGCCGTCGACCCTGCTGACGTCCATGTCGGAGATGTTGACCCCGGCGTCGCCGAGCAGCGTGCCAACCGTGCCGATCACGCCGGGCCGGTCATCGTTCTGGATGACGACCATGTGGTCGACGGGTGGAACGTCGAACGGAGTGTCGTCGATGTTGACGATGCGTTGCTCGCCGCGACGCGTGGCGAGCGTGCCGGCGATCGTGTGGCCGCCACCGCGCAATGTCAACAGATTGACGTAGTCGGCGGAAGTGGCACAGTTGACATCGCGCACCTCGACGCCATGCGCACGGGCAAGCTGCGGCGCATTCACGTACGTGACCGGCTCATCGCTGATCGCGCCGAAGAAGCCCTTGAGCACCGCCAGTTCGAGGATCCTCGTGTCGTAACCGGCAATCTCTCCCTCGGTGCTGATCTCGAGCACGCTCGGCAGCTCTCCGACGAGCGACACGAAGAGTGCCCCGAGACGCTCGGCGAGTGGCAGGAACGGCCGGATCGTCTCATTGGCCTCGGCTGCACTGACGTTGACCGCAAACGGGACGAAGTCGCCGTCGAGGGCGAGCTGCACCATCGATGCGATCGTGTCACCAGCTTTGTCCTGTGCCTCCTTGGTGCTCGCGCCGAGGTGGGGCGTGACGATGACGGATTCGAGGTCGAACAGCGGCGACTCGGTGGTCGGCTCGGTCTCGAAGACGTCGAGCGCGGCGCCGGCAATGTGACCCTCACGGATGCAGTTGGCGAGATCTCGTTCGTCGACGATGCCACCGCGGGCGACATTGATGACGCGCAGCGACGGCTTGGCCTTGAGCAGCAGATCGCGGTTGATCAACCCGATCGTGTCGGGGGTACGTGGCAAATGGATGGTGAGGAAGTCCGACTCGGCGACGAGCTGGTCGAGCGCGAGCAGGTCGACCCCCATGATCTTGGCCCGCTCGTCGGAAACGTATGGATCGAAGGCGGCGAGCCGCATCCCGAATGCCTTCGCCCGGTCAGCGACGAGCTTGCCGATGCGGCCCAGCCCGACGATGCCGAGTGTCTTGTCGGCGAGCTCGACACCCTCCCAGCGCGACCGCTCCCAGCGACCGGCCGCCAGCGCCTCGTGCGCCTGCGGCACATTGCGGGCCTGCGCGAGCAGCAGCGCCATCGTGTGCTCCGCAGCCGACACGATGTTGCTCTGCGGCGCATTGACCACCATGACGCCGCGCGACGTCGCCGCCTCGACGTCGACGTTGTCGAGTCCGATGCCGGCGCGCCCGACGACCATCAGGTCGGGGTCGGCGGCCAGCACGGCATCGGTGATCTGCGTGGCCGACCGGATGATGAGCGCGGCGGCGCCCGGGATCGCTGCCACCAACTCGTCCTCGGAGAGTCCGTGGCGGACGTCGACGTCGTGTCCGGCGCCGCGGAGGCGGTCGAGGCCGCCGTCGGCAATCTCTTCGGTAACGAGAATGCGCGCCATGGGAGAACTCTCTATCTGCAGGAACGGGTCACTTCCACACCATTTGACGATCCGTTCACTCGTCGCCGCGGTCTACGGTGAGCAAACGACCATGGACACGTCCGCAACCATCCAGCTGCTGCACACCGCCGAGCACATGCAGGGGGTCGTCGACGTGTTCCAGCAGGTGTGGGGCACATCAACCGAGATCGTCCGCCTCGAGATGTTGATGGCGATCGCCCACGCGGGCGGTTACGTCGCCGCCGCCGTCGACGAGCAAGGCACGGTGCTCGGCGCATCGGTCGGCATTCTCGCGGTCCACGGTGGCGCTCCCGCCCTGCACAGCCACATCACAGGCGTCCTGCCCGGCGTTCGGCAGACAGGACTCGGCCGCCGGCTGAAGCTGCATCAGCAGTCCTGGGCCCGAGAGCGATCGATCGACTGGATCGTATGGACGTACGATCCCCTCGTGCGCCGCAATGCCTGGTTCAACATCGCCGTACTGGGCGCCGAGGTCCACGAGTACCTCGACTCGTTCTACGGCGTGATGACCGACGCGCTCAATGCGGGCGACGAGTCCGACCGGCTGCTCGTGGCGTGGAGCGTCGCCACAGATCCCGACCACGAACTGTTCGACGGCAGCGGCATCGACGACGCCTTGCTCCTGCCCACGCCGATCGACGTGGTCGCGCTACGCCGAACCGATCCGTCGGAGGTCGCGAGATGGCGCGCCGACAGCCGGGCCGCGTGGCACGCGGCCCTCGCCGAAGGCCGCCGCATCCTCGGATTCACCCGCGACGGTGAGTACGTGCTCGGGTCCGCCGCATGAGCATCTCCGCACTCCGACAGGTCGAGCTGCGGCGCATCAGGCTGCCGCTCGTGAGCCCCTTCCGCACGAGTTTCGGCACTCAGACCGAGCGAGACATCCTCCTCATCCGCGTGGAACTGATCGACGCCAGGGGAACCGTCACCGAGGGCTGGGGCGAATGTGTCGCCATGTCGGAGCCCAGCTACTCCCCCGAGTACGTCGACGGCGCCCAACACGTGATCACCCATCACCTGCTGCCTCGACTGTTCGACGTCGAGCACCTCGATGCGTCGGCCGTCGCGCCGGCGCTCGCCGCGATGCATGGGCATCCGATGGCCAAGGGTGCGCTCGAGATGGCCGTCCTCGACGCGCAGCTCCGGATCGAAGGGCGATCGTTCGCCGACTACCTCGGCGCCACGAACACACGCATCCCGAGCGGCGTCAGCGTGGGGATCCACGACACCGTGGACGATCTCCTCGCGGCCGTGCAGGGCTACGTCGACGACGGCTACGTGCGCATCAAACTCAAGATCGAGCCCGGTTCCGACATCGATCACGTCGCCGCCGTCCGCAATCTTCTCGGCCCCGAGACACCGCTTCAGGTCGACGCCAACACCGCCTACGCGCGCACGGACGGCGAGCATCTGCGCCGCCTGGATGCGTTCGACCTGCTCCTCATCGAACAGCCGCTGGCCGAGGAGGACATCGTCGGCCATGCCCGTCTCGCAGCCGAGGTCGAGACGCCGATCTGTCTCGACGAGTCGCTCGTCTCGGCTTCCACCACCGCGGACGCGATCGAGCTGGGCGCCTGCGAGATCGCCAACATCAAGCCGGGACGGGTCGGCGGCTACCTCGAGGCGGTCCGCATCCACGACCTGTGCCTCGCTCGGGGCATCCCGGTCTGGTGTGGCGGCATGCTCGAGACGGGGATCGGCCGGGCGGCCAATGCTGCCCT
>JASJHI010000129.1:0-4347 GCA_033791105.1 Acidimicrobiia bacterium
AACACACGTGACACCGCAGGGAAGCCGAGTGCGGTCGACTGGGCGACCGCAGCATCGACGAACTGGTCGGATGCGACGAACATCGACGGGACGCCACGGAGTTCGAGATCGTTGATGTCGTGCACACTGCACGACGTGCAGCTGCCTCAATCGGCGAGCGCCTCGATCACGACCCGACATTCGGTCGCGATCTTGTGTCGCAGGTCGACGGGTGCGGGTTTGGTGAACGTCGGCTTGGCGTAGCGCTTGACGATCGCGCCCGCGCCGACGAGCCGCTCCTCGAGTCGATCGAGAAACACGTTGCCACGGGGCTTGGAGATGTCGAGCAGTCCGACGGTGAGGCCTTCGAGCGAGGCCGGTCGAGCGAGGACCTCGCGCTCGACCACGGTCTGCTCGCTGGTGGGATCGAGGATTGTCGTCACCATCGATTCAGTATGCCACGGACCCGCACACCGGCTTCGACCCGATGTCGCCTCCGACCCAGCCACCGATGATCTGGGAGAACAGGCCCGCCCCGCCGCCGGCATAGGCGAGCAGGAGGCCGCCGGGCTGGAACTTGGGTACGGCCGGGACCTCGGAGAACCCTTCCGGGATCCCCTCCGCGATACCGCCCGCGCCGCGCACCAGTTCGGCACCGGGCCGCAGGGTGTGCTCGGAGATGGCGGCGATGATCGCCTCGCGATCCCAGCCGGCCTCGGCGAACACTCTGGCGTGTTCGGGCCCCATGACCAGCACCGCATCGAACGCGAAACGCAACTTGGGATGGTAGATCGCGTCGAGTCCGGCGGCGAGCGACCGAGCCAATGAATCGGGGTCGCGGGAGAGTTGGTCGACGACGCAGCGGGGGCCCTCCCCGGCGAACAGGCTCACCGCGTCGACATCACCCTCGACGCCGAGTTGGCCTGCGAGTGTGCCGTACGGCGACTCGGCGTCGTTCTCCGCGAAACAGAAGCCCACCTTCGACGGCGAGCCGTGGGTCGCCCGGTCGACACCGCCGGGCCGGCCGCCTCCGAGATTGCGGATGACGAGTTGCAGCGCCCGTCCGATCGTGGAGTTGGCCCGATTGCCCTGTCCCAACGCGTTGATCCCGGAGTTCATCCCGATCGCCCGGGTTCCCGGCCCACTGCAGATCATCACCGGGCCGACCGGCATGGTCGTGGCGAGCAGGCCGTGCATGTTGAACTCGTCGGTGCAGGCCAACTCGACGGCCGTCAGCACCCACGGCAGGTACTCGGGCTTGCAGCCGGCCATGACGGCGCTGATCGCGATCTTCTCGACGGTGACCTCGACGAGGTCCGGCGGGACGGCAACGACCGTCTCTGACGGTGAACGTGTCGTGCCGTCGAGCATGCGCATCACCCGCGCCTCGGTCGGCGCAACGACGGGGAGCCCGTCGGTCCAGCCCCGGTTGAACAACATTTCCGCCGTGTCTTCGGCTGCCGCGATGTCGATCCGCCTCGAGCTGAGCGCTGATCCGCCGAAGCGCACGCGGAGCTCGTCGACGCGGTCGGGGTCGACGCTGACCGATCCGCAGCCGGGTCGCATCGGCGGCAGACCATCGCCGAGACCGGCCACACCCGTGAGTCGCTCCCAGTCGTCGCGCAACCACCCTACGGTGCGCTCGATCTCGATGCCGTCGACGACTCGAATCAACGTCGGCACCGTCTCGATGTCGTGGTGCCAACTCACCGCGAGGTCGGCGTCGTGGTGAGCCCGCGGCTCCGCCGGAAAGTCGGGATTGTCCTGTGTGTACAGGGTGAGCGTGGCCGTCTGGTCGAGCTGTCCGAGCACCGGCACGATCATCTGGCAGGTCTCGCACTCCTCCTTGACGACGACGACGAGACCGTCGGGAAGAGGTGGTGTGTCGGTCGGGGACGTCATGAGAGGAACTCCAGGATTCGGGTGTTGATCGCGTGCGGATCCTCGAGATGGAGGAAGTGTCCGAGGCCGTCGACGATCTCGATGGTGACGTTCGGGCCGACGAGGGCGCGCGCCGACTCGGCGACTTCGGTGCCGATGCAGCCGTCACCACCACCGTGCAGGTACAGCGTCGACTGCTCCGGAACGGCCTGCGTCGCCTGCTGGACGGCCTCCAGGGCCGGGTCGACGAAGCCGTCGCCCAGCGCGGCGCGGTAGATCCCGAGCACAGCCGCGAGGTTGGCCGGGTCGCGTATCGCGTCCTTCACCGCTGGCAGGTCGGTACCGGCGTCGTAGCCGGGGGACCACTGGCTCCAGAGGCGGTCGATGAACGCATAGTTCTCCATCGGGAGAACGAGTTCGGTGAACGGACTCTGGAACAAGAACATGTACCAACTGCGTTGCAGTTGGTCGAGATTCGTGACGAGTGCCTGGCCCATCGCCGCGCCCGGCGGTACGGCCATGCCGACGACGTGCGACCAACGGTCGGGTTCGAACGAGGCCGCGCCGTACGCGATCGGAGCGCCCCAGTCGTGCCCGATCACCACCGCTCGTGCATCGCCACCGAGATGCTCGTGGACGGCGATGGCATCGAGTGCGGCCGCGCCGGATTGGAAGCGGCCGTCCGCCGGAACGCCACTGGGCGCGTAGCCGCGCAGGAACGGCGCCGCTGCTCGAAATCCTGCGGCGTCGAGCGCCGGGAGGAGATGTCGCCACGAGTGGGCGGTGTCGGGAAATCCGTGGAGGCAGACCACCAGCGGCCGGTCGCGATCGGCGATCGAGGCTGACGTATGGCACCGGATCTCGAGGCCGTCGACGTCGACGAGCAGATCGTTCTGCGGGTCGTTCAGGCTGGGTGACTCACTGCTCACTTGCTGGACGGTAGCCCGCAGCCGCATCGGGGTTGCGACCGCGCTCTTCACGCCCGTTCGACCGGGCGCTAGTGTCGCGCCATCGGGGGAAGTGACGACGTTCGAGCCGCCGGGAGCGGAATTGGCGTGACGTTTCACGGCGTCCGCGGATCGACCCCGTGCAACGGTGGCGAGGTGCGCGGCTATGGCGGCACCACGTCGTGTGTCAGCGTCGACGTGCCCGGACACCAACCGATCGTGTTCGACATGGGCACAGGACTCCGGTACTTCGGTCTCAGCCTTCCGGCCGACGAACCGTTCCACGGCACCTGCCTGGTGAGCCACCTCCACTGGGACCACATCCAGGGCCTCCCGTTCTTCACCCCGATCCTCCGAGACGGCGCCACGATGCAGGTCGTGGCCCCTCGTCAGGAGGCGCCGCGCACCGTCGCGCAGATGTTCGCCGACGCGATCGGACCTCCGTTGTTTCCCGTCCATCTCGTGACACTTCCGGGCACGATCGGTTTCCGTGAGGTGGCCGACGACGAGTTCACGATCGGTGAGGTCGACGTCGTCGCTCGGCTGATTCCACACGTCGGCACGACCTGCGGCTATCGCATCACGCATCGAGGCACATCCATCGCCTATCTGAGCGACCATCAGATGCCGGCCGACGGTTCGTTCGCGGTGACCGAGGGTGCGCTCGAGTTGTGCCGCGATGCCGATCTGGTCATCCACGACGCCCAGTACACGCCAGAGGAATTCGCGATGAAGTCCGACTGGGGTCATTGCACGGTCGAGTACGCGGTCTGGCTGGCGGCCGAGGCGGGCGCCCAACGGCTGGCGCTGTTCCACCACGACCCGATGCACGACGACGCCACCATCGATCGCCTCGCCGCGGCCGCCGCGGAGTGCGGAGCGCCGAGTGGCGTCGAGGTGTTCGCCGCCCGCGAGGGCGTCACGGTCACGCTCCAACGGTGACGGGACATCCGGGGCGCGCACCGCGCCACCGCGTCCGCCCGACACGCTGACCATGTCGACGATCTCGTTCGTCGCGTCGCTCATCGTGGGGATCGCATTCCTGGTGTCGGGTGGATCGAAGATCGCGTCGGGCGCCCGCTGGCACGACGACGCACGTCGCCTCGGTGCACCGGATTGGGCGATTCCCGTCCTGCCGTGGATCGAGCTGATCGTCGGCGCGCTGCTGATCGTGCAGGTCGCACGCCCCGTGCCGGCGCTGCTCGCACTCGCGCTGATGCTCGCGTTCACCGTGCTGATCGTGCAGCGCCTGGCAGCAGGGGAGCACCCGCCGTGTGCATGTTTCGGCGCCTGGTCGGCACGCCCGCTCGGGTGGGCGCATGTCGCGCGCAACCTGGCGCTCGTCGCACTCTGCGTGCTGGCCGCGCTCTGACCGCGCCCCCGGTCAGCTGCGCCCGGTCAGGTGGTGGCGAGGAGGAAGGCCAGTGTTCGCGCCTCGTCGCGCCACGCGTCGTAGCGGCCGGTCGGGCCGCCGTGGCCGGCATCCATCTCGGTGCGCATCACGACGGGAGCGCCGCCCACGCCGACCTCGCGCAGCCGG
>JASJHI010000130.1:0-4578 GCA_033791105.1 Acidimicrobiia bacterium
GAATACATCTGGATCGACGGCACGGAGCCCACGCCGCAGCTCCGTTCGAAGACGAAGGTTCTCGACGAGCCGTCAACACTCGAGCGGATCGCGGGCCTGAACGACGACTACCCGATCTGGGGATTCGACGGCTCGTCCACGAACCAGGCCACCGGCGACAAGAGCGACTGCGTACTCAAGCCCGTCGCCAGCTACCCCGACCCGATCCGTGGTGGTGACGACAAGCTCGTCATGTGTGAGGTGATGCTCGTCGACGGCAAGCCACACCCCACCAACACTCGCGCGGCTGCCGCGCGCACCGCGAAGAAGTACAAGAAGCACGACTCGTGGTTCGGAATCGAGCAGGAATACACGTTCTTCAAGGACGGGCGCCCACTCGGCTTCCCGCCGGCCGGTTTCCCCGCCGCGCAGGGCGGCTACTACTGCGGCGTCGGCGACGATGAGATCCACGGTCGCGAAATCGTCGAGGATCACATGAATGCGCTGATCACGGCCGGCATCGCGCTGTCGGGCATCAACGCCGAGGTCATGCCCGGTCAGTGGGAGTTCCAGATCGGCCCGCTCGGCCCGCTCGAGGTCTCCGACCAACTGTGGGTCGCCCGTTGGCTGCTCTACCGCCTCGCCGAAAACTACGGCGTCACGGTCACGCTCGATGCAAAGCCGGTCAAGGGCGACTGGAACGGTGCCGGCGCGCACACCAACTTCTCCACGCTCGAGATGCGTGAGGACGGTGGCTACAAGCACATCGAGGCCGCCTGCAAGGCGCTCGGCAAGAAGACCGCCCTCCACATCGCCAACTACGGTGTCGGCGTCGAGGACCGTCTCACCGGTGCGCACGAAACCCAGCGCCACGACGAGTTCAGCTACGGCGTCTCCGACCGCGGTGCGTCGATCCGCATCCCATGGCAGGTCGCTGTCGACAAGAAGGGTTATCTCGAGGACCGTCGTCCGAACGCCAACATCGACCCCTACGTGGTCACGCGCCTGATGGTCGACACCGTCTGCAGCGCGATGAAGTGACCGTCCCACGCGGCGCCCCACGATCGGATCGGTGAACCAGATGCTGGAACAACAGCGTGACTACGTCCTTCGCAGCGTCGAAGAGCGCGGCGTACGACTGATCCGGCTCTGGTTCACCGACGTCCTCGGCAACCTCAAGAGTCTGGCGATCTCGCCGGCCGAACTCGACAACGCCCTGAGCGATGGGATGTCGTTCGACGGATCGTCGATCGACGGGTTCTCGCGCATCCAGGAAGCAGACGTGTTGGCGATCCCCGATCCCGACACGTTCGAACTCCTGCCGTGGGGTGACCCGCAGGCACCCGAGGCGCGCGTGTTCTGCGACATCCACCGTCTCGACGGCTCGCCGTTCGAGGGCGACCCACGGCAAGTGCTCCGCCGCCACGTGCAGTCGGCGCACGAAGCCGGGCTCACGTTCTACGTCGCTCCCGACATCGAATTCTTCTACTTCGAGCCGCCGACGGTCGACGACGGATCTGTCGGGCGCCCGGTGCCGATCGACAACGGCGGCTTCTTCGACCTCACCACCAACGACGTCACGGGCGATCTGCGCAAACAGACGATCCGCACGCTGGAGACGATGGGCATCCCCGTCGAGTACAGCTTTCACGAGGACGCGCCCGGCCAGCAGGAGATCGACCTGCGCCACACCGACGCACTCACGATGGCCGACAGCGTGATGACGTTCCGGCTCGCAGTCCGCGAAGTGGCCGCGCGCAACAACGTGCACGCCACGTTCATGCCCAAGCCGCTCGAGCGCGTGCAGGGATCGGGCATGCACGTCCACCTCTCCCTGTTCCGTGGCGACGACAACGCATTCTTCGACGAGGCCGATGCGTACAACCTCTCGCCGGTGGCCAAGGCGTTCATGGCCGGCCTCTTGCGCCACGCCGCCGAGATCACCGCCGTCACGAACCAGACGGTCAACAGCTACAAGCGGCTCGTGCCCGGATTCGAGGCGCCTGTCCATCTGAGCTGGGCACGCAACAACCGCAGCGGTCTCATCCGTGTACCGATCGCGAAGCGCGGCAATCCGCTCGCCACCCGAGTCGAATACCGCTCAGCCGACCCGGCGTGCAACCCATACCTCGCGTTCAGCCTGATGCTGGCCGCGGGTATGCGCGGCATCGAGGAGGGCTACGAGCTGCCCGAGGAATCCGATGCGAACCTGTTCGAGATCGACGACGCGATGCTCGACAAGCTCGGCATCGCCAAGCTGCCGCAGTCGTTGTCGGACGCACTCGCCGTGATGGAACGCTCGACGCTGGTACAAGAGGCACTCGGCGAGCACATCTTCGAGTGGTTCCTCCGCAACAAGCGGAGCGAGTGGAAGGCCTACAAGACACACGTGTCGGCGTTCGAGCGCGATCGGTATCTCACCGCCCTGTGAGCCTCGTGCCGGGAGTCACCGAGTGAGCCGCCCCGCCGACACCGTGCTGGTCGTGGCCGACCCCGTCCAGCCCGAGGTGGCGCGCTC
Organism: Acidimicrobiia bacterium; assembly: GCA_033791105.1. Taxonomy (GTDB): domain Bacteria; phylum Actinomycetota; class Acidimicrobiia; order Acidimicrobiales; family Ilumatobacteraceae; genus JASJHI01. Next base: position 2,498 of record JASJHI010000130.1, read on the forward strand.
GCTCGATCTCGGCGGGTACTCGTGGAAGGCGGCGGCACCCGGAGAGACCGACGAAGCGGGGGGAAGCTGGGCCGGCGTCATCGTCGACGCTTCGGTCGACCCCGACTCGGCGTGGGCGGCGCTTCGTGCCATACGACGTCGGCCCGACACGCTCGTGCCCGTGATGCTGCTCGTCGGCGGCGGGCAGCTCGACGACCTCGAACACCGTGACGAGTTGTTCGACGATTTCTGCCTCACGCCATTCCATCCGGCCGAGTTCGGCGCGCGGCTGCGGCACCTGCTCGTGTCCGAAGTCGACCTCCAGCGCGCCGATCTCGTCGAATACGGCGAGCTCACGCTCAACCTCGAGACGTACCAGGCGCACATCGACGGACGCCCACTCGACATGACCTACATGGAGTACGAGTTGCTCAAATTCCTCGCCCAGAACCCGGGCAAGGTATTCACTCGTGAGATTCTGCTCAGCCGGGTGTGGGGATACGAGTACTACGGAGGCGCCCGCACGGTCGACGTCCACGTGCGGCGGCTGCGGGCGAAGCTCGGTGAGGAACACGCCGGCCTGATCCAGACCGTGCGCTCGGTCGGTTACCGGTTCGGCCAATCGCGCTGGGACAGCTGACCCGCACGCTCACATCCCACCACATCCCGCCCACATCCCGCCCACGAGGCACGTCTCGGCGTCGATCCCGGCGGATTCCGCCGCTTGTGACGCCGAGAGTGATCCTGGCTGGCGTCGCGGCGATGGGTGGCAGAGGCGATGGCGTGTCGAGCGGCGGCGGCAGCGATTCAGGCGACGGATCAGCTGTCGACGAAGCTCGCCACGGTGGCGGCGACAACTCCCGCGAACACTTCGCGGCCCATTTGTGAGGGATGCAAGCCGTCGACGCTGACCGCGTCGGCGGCGTAGGCACTCCACGGCGCCACGATGGCGTTGCCACGCGCCGCAATCCGGTCGGAGATCACGAGGTTCATCCTCGCCGCACCGTCGGCTTCTTGCCGGTAGTAGGTGTCGACCCACACGAGCGCAGCGTCGTCGGGAACCGCTTCGATCATCGCGTCGACCTCGACGGCGATCTGTTCGATCGAGCCGTACTGGTTGATGTCGTTCGTACCGAGGGCGATGATCCACACCTCGTCGGAATGGTCGCCGTCTTCGTCCGTCCCCGCCAGGAATGCGACGATCGACTCGCCCGACGAGTTGGAGCCGTCTGTGACGGTCATCCGCTTGCCGGTCTCGGCCTGGATCAGCACCTCGTCGTAGTCGAGTTGCCGGAACCGGTCGGCGAGCGCCGGTTTGGAGGCCACTGTGATCGAGTCGCCAACCATCACGATCGACTCGATCTCGTCGGCGTCCACCGCCCGGATGTCGGCGACGCCGCGCACCGGACCGGGCTCGTTCTCGAACTCGAAGCCGAGGCCGATCGTGGATGGCGGCGTGCCGACCTCGGCCGCCGACGACTGGGTGGCCGTGCACGCAGTTGCGAAGGTGCACAGGCACGCGAGTGCCAAGGTGATGGTGCGGGGGGCATTCATCGCCAACAGTCTGGCGAGAAGGGCGGCCCAGATGGTGTCACGCGACCGAGAAACAGCGCGGGTCGTTCGTCACGTCGCACGTCACTCCTGCTCAGGGACCTGATGCCCGAAAGCGATCAGTCGGGCAGATCGAGGAGCTCGCTGCCCTCGTAACGGGCTCGACCGTCGCGGTACATCGATTCACCGAGCACGGCAGACGCGATGGCGCCGCTCATCACCACCACGACGGGAATGATCAACAACACGAGGATGATCGCGACGACACCTGCCATGCGGTCAGGCTAGTACCGCGCACTGTGGACTCGAAAGAACTCAGCCCCCGAGCTCGACGCCGGGTTCGATCGCCAGCGCGGCGCATTCGTCGTGCCGGAAGCAGCCGAGCACGTGGTCGTTGACCATGCCGGTCGCCTGCATGAACGCGTAGCAGATGGTCGGACCGACGAATCGGAACCCGAGGCGCTTGAGCTCCTTGCTCATCGCTTCGGACTCGGCGGTCGTGGGCGGCACATCGGCCATCGAGGCCCACCGGTTCAGGACGGTGCCACCAC
>JASJHI010000131.1:0-17426 GCA_033791105.1 Acidimicrobiia bacterium
AACGCCTCGTACTGTGCAGCGACAGCAAGTATGTGGAGTCGGGCGAGCTCGCGGTCGACGGGCATGACCCGCGGCAACAGCGCTGCGCGAGCGCTCACCTCGAGCGGCGCGTGCAAGATGAAGGAGTTCGACCGATCCTGACGCGGGATGGACACGATCTGTGCGACGGCGGCGATCAGTCGTGCGTCCGACCAGTGGTGCAGGTCTCGGTCGGCGTATTCGCCGCGCAGATCGGCCGGATCGATTCCCGAGACGAATCGCGCGTCGGCGGCTCTCACGGACGTGCTCCCCGTTGTCATGCAATCGAACCTACGACTTCAACATGTGTTGAAGTCAAGCCGAGGAGGTCAAGCCTGGCGGGCGGGATGCCGCTCAGTTGCGCGGAACATCCGCCCAGGGGACCTCACGGTCCACTCGTACGTCGCCCGGCAGGCCGAGTACACGCTCGCCGAGGATGTTCTTCATCACCTCTGTCGTACCGCCCTCGATCGAGTTCGCCCGGCTCCGCAGGAACGCCTGCTGGAGGGTGTTGGCGCCCATTGCCGTCTCTGGAGCGACCATCTCGTAGCTGCCGTAGAGCAGACCGTCGGCACCCATCAGGTCGACGGTCTTTTCGTAGATGTCCTTGTTGAGATCGGCGGAAGCCATCTTGCCGATCGAACCCTCTGGGCCCGGGTCGCCCATCTTGCGCATCTGGTTCGCGCGGATATTGGTGAGGCGCAACACTTCGGCTCTGCTCCAGAGCTGCATCACCTCATCGAGCGTCGCGGCATCTCGTCGGTCCTCGTCGAGGCCGACCCACTGATCGACCAGGCTGGAGATCGGACCCGAGCCCTTCTGCGGGATCGTTCCGCCGATCGACACCCGCTCGTTCATCAGGGTGGTGAGCGAGACGCGCCAGCCATCGCCCGGCTCGCCGAGGCGCTCGCTGTCGGGGATCCGGGTGTCGGAGAAGAAGACTTCGTTGAACTCGGCCTCCCCGGTCATCTGCCGCAGCGGCCGGATCTCCACGGTCGGCGCGTGCATGTCGACGACGAATGCAGTGAGGCCGGCGTGCTTGACCGCCTGCGGGTCGGTACGAACCACGAGCAGCCCCCACCGCGAGAGGTGGGCGAGCGTCGTCCAGACCTTCTGACCGTTGCAGATCCACTCCTCACCGTCACGAATACCCGACGACGAGAGACCCGCGAAGTCGGAACCCGAGCCGGGCTCGGAGAACAGCTGACACCAGACCTCTTCACCGGTGAAGAGAGGACGAAGGTAGCGCTGCTTCTGCTCGTCGCTCCCCCACACGGCGACGGTTGGCCCACACATGCCGTAACCGATCGGGTTGCGGTACATCGGGCTCGGTGCATTGGCCTGCTGCAGGCGCTCGTTGACGATCTTCTGCATCTTCGGATTGAGTCCGAGACCGCCGAAGCCATCGTCGAAATGCACCCATGCGAGCCCGCGGTCGTACTGCTGGCCGAGGAACTCGAACGGTGTGGTCTCAGTCGGTGGGAAGTGCGTGAGGAGGTCATCGACGAGTTCACCGACGCGCCGTTCGTCGGCGGTGAGGGAGGTCTCTGCGGTCATGGTCATGAGTTCGGAATCTACCGACGGCCCCACCCGACCGGCGACTCCGCGGTCTGCGCACGGGTCGTGCCGACACCATGTCGCACGATCTCGGCACTGCTCGATACCAGGGAGTACCGGGCCCAGGGAATGCCGCGGCTTGCGGTGGCGCGTCGACGCTCAGTTGAAGATGGCGGTCGCCTCGACGATCGCGTCGGCCTCCGCAGTTCGGAGTTCGGCGATCGAGCCCCTGAGCTGCATGATGATGCCGTACCGCACGCGGTCGGGCTGCTGGCTGAAGATCGCCTTGAGGTTGTTCAGTACGCGGATCGCGATTGCCCGGTTCGGAGTCGGCTGCAGATGCGACTCGCGCCAGGGGATGCGGCCGCCCGTCAGCTCGTCGAAGAGCGCGCGAGCCGCACCGCGATCGAGGCGACGTCCACCGTTGAAGGGGTCGAAGAAGCGATTGGGGTCACCGGCGACACCGACGAGAAAGTGCGACGGCATCCCGACGCCGACCAATTCGACGTCGACTCGTCGGCCGATCTCGATCATCAGGATCGAGAGACTGATCGGAATCCCCGTCTCTGTTGCGAGCACGCGGTCGAGGCACGAGTTCCGCCAGTCGTAGTAGGCGTCCTGATTCCCGGTGAAGCCGTGGTGGCCGAACAGGTACTCAGCGACGTCTTCCGGTGAGGGCGGTCCCGTCCGAGGTGGGTCGGGCCATGGACACTCGGCCGCCAACATCTCCATGGTCGCGAGGCATTCGGTCGTATCGAGTCCGGGTCGAAGCGCGCTCGAGATCGCCAGCGAGACCTCATCGAGTGGTGGTTGGGCGGTCTCGTCGGCGAGGAGCTCGCGGAAGCGGGCCTGACCCATGCCGGCACGGTAGTCGTCGGCTACGTTCGGCCGGCATGTTCCCCGGTGCACACCTCGAATCTCACGCCGACAAGCCCGCCGTCATCATGGGCGGGTCCGGCTTCACGCAGACGTTCGCCGAACTGGATGCCGCGGCCAACCGTCTGAGCCGCCTGCTGCGCGCAGCAGGCCTCCGTCCCGGCGATCACGTCGCCATCTGCATGGAGAATCACGATCGATACCTCGAGGTCGTGTGGGGTTGCCACTACGCAGGTCTCATCTACACGTGTGCATCGTCGCGGCTGCAGAGCGGAGAGCTCGACTACATCGTCAACGACTGTGGCGCAAGGGTCTACATCACGTCGAAGTACAAGGCCGATCAGGCCGCCGAACTGCTCGCAACCACACCGGCCGTCGAGTTGCGGTTGATGCTCGACGGCACGATCGACGGCTACGAGAGCTACGAGCACGCTGTCGCGGCGCAGTCGCCCGACCCACTCGACGAGCAGCGGATCGCCGGTGTCGACATGCTGTACTCATCGGGTACAACCGGTCGTCCGAAGGGGGTGACGGGCCCATTCGTCGAGGAGCCGCTCGAGACCGCGAACGCCGGCGTCGTCCCGCTCCTCCAGATGTTGTTCGGGGTCGACGACACCAAGACCTACCTGTCGCCGGCGCCCTTCTATCACGCCGCTCCACTGCGTTTCTGCCTCGCCGCACACGCGATCGGCGTGACGATCGTGGCGATGGAGCAGTTCGACGCGGAGGAGTACCTCCAGCTGCTCGAAACGCACCGTGTCACCACCAGCCAGGTCGTCCCCACGATGTTCGTCCGGATGCTGAAGCTGCCTCCCGAGGTTCGTGACAAGTACGACGTCTCGTCGATCGAGTGTGTCATCCATGCCGCGGCGCCCTGCCCGATCCCGATCAAGAAGCAGATGATCGAGTGGTTCGGACCGGTCATCCACGAGTACTACGCCGGAAGTGAAGGGAACGGCTTCGTCTACTGCAACAGCGACATGTGGCTCGCCCACGAGGGCACGGTCGGCTCACCGATCAACTGCACCCTGCACATTTGCGACGAAGCCGGCGAGGAAGTCGCGGTGGGCCAGTCCGGCGCGATCTGGTTCGAGGGCGGCGGCGAGTTCGAATACCACAACGACCCGGAGAAGACGAAGGCGTCACGTCATCCGAAGGGTTGGAGCACCCTTGGCGATGTCGGATATGTCGATGAGGACAACTTCCTCTATCTCACCGACCGCAAGGCCTACATGATCATTTCCGGCGGGGTGAACATCTATCCCCAGGAAGCCGAGAACGTGCTCATCACCCACCCGAAAGTCACTGACGTGGCGGTCTTCGGCGTGCCCAACGACGACTTCGGCGAGGAGGTCAAGGCGGTCGTGCAGCCGGCGGTCTTCCCCGCCGACGATGACGCAGCCTCAGCGCTCGCGTCCGAGTTGATCCAGTTCTGTCGGTCGGAAATGGCGGACGTCAAATGCCCGCGCTCGATCGACTTCCGCACAGAACTCCCCCGCCACCCGACCGGGAAGCTCTACAAGCGTCTACTGAAGGACGAGTACTGGCAGGCGGCGGGCCGCGCGATCTGACTCGCACGCGGCCGCTGTAGCGACGGTGCAGTCGTGGCACCTCGGCCGCACGTAGTTTGGAGCTGTGCCCGTCGGTGATCGACATCCGTACCTCGATGTCGAGACGCCGATTGCGTTTGCTCATCGCGGTGGGTTGAGCGCTCATCCGGAGAACACCCTTCCTGCGTTCGAGCACGCGGTCGGTCTCGGCTATCGGTACCTCGAGACCGATGTGCACGCGACCGCAGACGGCGTCCTCGTCGCATTTCACGACGAGGACCTCCGGCGCACGTGCGGGATCGACGCCGAAATCGGCGATCTCAGTTGGTCCGAGGTGTCGGCGGCGCTGGTCGACGGTGTGGCGCCGATCCCTCGGATGGGCGAACTGCTGATGAGATTCCCCGCAGCGCGGTTCAACATCGACGCCAAGTCCGACGCGGCGGTCGACGGGCTTGCCGACCTGATCGATCGCACCGGCACACTCGATCGCGTGTGCGCGGCATCGTTCAGCCGACGTCGGCTCGCCCGCCTCCGTCGGCGACTGGGCCCCGGGCTGCTCACCAACCTCGTCTCGATCGAGATCGGTCTGCTCAGCATCACCGGATGGCTCCCGGACCGCGTCGAGCGGGTCGCGCAGGTGCCGCCCGCCACGAACTGGTACACGTTGGTGACGCGGCGATTTGTCGCCTCCGCCCACCGGCGCGGGATCCCGGTCCACGTCTGGACGATCGACGACCCAGCGGAAATGCACCGGCTGCTCGATCTCGGCGTCGACGGGATCATGACCGACCGTCCCGAAGTGCTCCGCGACGTGTACGCCGAACGCGGGATCTGGCCGACATGACCCGGTCGGCGTGATGCAGCGTCCCACCGCTCCCAACGACGGTCTGCGACCCGGCACGGTCCGGGCGCCGCACCACCTTGTCGCCTCGGCCGACCACCTGGCGACGACCGCCGGTACGTCGGTGTTCTCGCGCGGCGGCAATGCCGTCGATGCAGCGGTCGCCACCAACGCCGTCATGGCGGTCACCTCGCCGCATCTCTGCGGGATCGGCGGCGATCTCTTCGCGCTGGTCCACGTCGACGGAGAGGTCCACGCCCTCAACGCGTCCGGCCGTGCGGGATCGGGGGCCGACACGGACGCTCTGCGGGCGGAAGGTCACCGCGAGATGCCGTTCCGCCACGACATCCGCACCGTCACAGTGCCCGGTTGCGTGGACGGCTGGCTCGCCCTCCATCAACGCTTTGGCAGCGTTCCGCTCGACGACCTCCTCGACCCCGCCCGGCGGCTTGCGACGGACGGATTCCCGACGAGCCCACTGCTCGCCGCCGCCGTCACGACACTCGACGCACGGGGTCGAGCTGCGCTCGCGGAGCTGGCCGAACAGGCGACCCGACCGGGGGCCCGCGTGCGTCGCGCAGGTGTCGCGCGCGTGCTCACCGCGATCATGCCCGGCGATCGCACTGCGTTCTACGAGGGGGAGTTCGGCGAGGGCCTGCACGCGCACGGTGGCGGGCTCTTCAGCGAGCCGGATCTGGCGACCGAGCTCGCAGAGTGGGTCACTCCCCTCTCGACGGAAGCGTTCGGCGTCGACCTGCACACGATTCCGCCGAATTCCCAGGGATACCTGACGCTGGCGGCCGCACGTCTCGCCGACCGGCTGCCGCTCCCCGAGGACACCGACGATCCGTCATGGGCGCATTTGCTGATCGAGGCCGCGGCAGCGGCCGGGCACGATCGCAACGACGTACTCCACGAGCATGCCGATGGGTCCGAGCTCATCGCACTCATCGACGATCGCCTCGGCTCGATCGACCCCGCTCGCGCCGCGAGACGCACCACGCCGACAATCGACGGCGATACCACCTATCTCTGTACGGCCGGCCGCGGCCCCGATGGGCGGCTGATGGGCGTGTCGCTCATCCAGTCGAACGCGTCGGGATTCGGCAGCCACCTTGTCGAGCCGGCGACAGGAATCAATCTGCACAACCGTGGCCTCGGATTCAGTCTCCAACCGGGACACCCGGCCGAATTCGGGCCGGGTCGGCGGCCGCCACACACGCTCTCCCCGGCGCTCGCCACGCGCGGCGGCGACCTCGCTGCCGTGTTCGGCACGATGGGCGGCGATGCGCAGCCGCAGATCCTGCTCCAGATCGCTGCCCGCATCTTCCACCACGGCCATTCGCCGGGACGGGCGATCGACGCGGCACGATGGGCCTTGCGCGGTCCGGCGACGGGATTCGACACCTGGGCCGGAGTTGCGCCTGTGGTTTCCCTCGAGGGGCACGCCCCGCCGCGGTGGGAGGAGGGTCTCGGCAAACTCGGTCACCCGACCCGCAGGACCGGAGCATGGGACTCCGAATTCGGCCATGCGCACGCGGTCGTGGTCGAGGCGGACGGCATGCTGGCGGGCGCTGCCGACCCGCGCACGAGGATCGGTTCCTGCTCCGGAGGCTGACCACATCGGATCCACCGACACAGGATTTCCGCAATCGTGCCTTCCCTCGCGGGTACGCGAGCCGTATCGTCCTGCACGACGGATCGCCGACAACGATCTGGGGACCCCGCGCGTGACGACAGAACTCTTCGACGATCCGAGGTCACCAGGCCAGGCGACGTCGTCACCCGCGTTGCGATTCCGTGACGTGTCGATGGTTTTCCCCGACGGTACGAACGCGATCGAGAACGTGACGCTCGACGTCGCCGCGGGCGAATTCGTCACGGTGGTTGGGCCGTCGGGATGTGGCAAGTCGACCTTGCTCAGGATCGCGTCCGGCCTCGAGCTACAGACCGGCGGGAGCTGCGAGGTCGATCGTGACTCGATCGGCTACGTCTTCCAGGACGCGACACTCCTGCCCTGGCGAACGGTGCAGCGCAATGTCGAGCTCGTCGCCGAGCTGCACGGTGCATCGAAGTCCGACCGCGCGGAGCGTGCGGAGGAGGCGATCGCACTGGTCGGACTGACCGGTCACGAGGCGCAGTATCCCAAGCAGCTGTCCGGCGGGATGCGCATGCGCTGCTCACTCGCACGCTCGCTCGTCATGAATCCGCAGGTATTCCTGTTCGACGAGCCGTTCGGCGCGCTCGACGAGATCACCCGCGGACGTCTGAACGACGAGCTGCTGCGGCTCTTCAAGTCGATCGGCTTCGCCGGCCTGTTCGTGACGCACTCGATCAGCGAAGCCGTCTTCCTCTCGACGCGTGTCGTCGTGATGTCGGCGCGGCCGGGCCGAATCGTTGCCGACCTCGAGGTGCCGTTCGACTATCCGCGCGCCTCCGAACTTCGTTACGACGGACGCTTCGCGGAGCTGTCCGGGCAGTTGTCCGCAGCGCTCAAGGATGCACACACGTGAGCCTGGCCGCTGACACGGTCCCTGCGGCGTTGCCGACCGCGAAGACGCCTGACCCGGAGCAAGGTCCCTCCCCCAGCAGCCCGCCACCGGAGGGATCGCGGGCCAAGCGTCTCCTGATCCGCTACGGCCCGGTGCTCGTCGTGTTCGTGTTGTTCATCGGGCTGTGGTACGCGATGCATTACATCATCCTCGACGAGAACCGCCGGTTCATCGTCCCACCACCACACGACGTGGTCGACGAGGCGTTCCTCAACGACAAGGCGCGCGCCGAACTGTTCGAGGGTTTGGTGAACACGACACGAATCGCGTTGTATGGCTTCGTGATCGCCTCAGTACTCGCGCTCGCCGGTGCGACCCTCATGGCGCTCAACCGCACGATCGAGCGCGCGTTGTACCCGTACGCGGTCGTGCTCCAGACGATCCCGATCCTGGCGCTCGTACCGCTCTTCGTCGTGTGGTTCGGGCCCAGCCGCACGGCGCGGGTCGTCACGTGTGTGCTCGTCGCGCTCTTCCCGATCCTCACGAGCTTCCTCTTCGGCTTGAAGTCGGTCGATTCCGGCCACAAGGATCTCTTTCAGCTGCAGGGCGTTGGCTGGTTCACGCGCTATCGCAAGCTGCAGCTTCCGGCGGCGCTCCCGTCGATCTTCACCGGGCTCCGGATCGGCGCCGGACTCTGCGTGGTGGGTGCATTGGTAGCGGACTTCTTCTTCTGTCGCGGTGACCTCGGCCTGGGCCGGCTGCTCAACAACTACGCCAAGGAACTGCAGTACGAGCGGCTCTTCGGCGGCGTCATCCTGGCATCATTGCTCGGCGTCTCGATCTATGCATTTATTGGTTGGCTCTCGCATCGGTCGTTGCGGAACTGGCACGAGTCCGAGGCGGTCCGCAATTGACCGGCCACGCCGATGCCCCGCGGACCGTTCGCGATGAAGCTCAACAACCACACCCTCCACAATCACACCGATACCCCAAGGGGAGACACCAGATGATCAGCACCACGAGGAAGCTGTTGGCGGGCGCGCTGGCACTCGGTCTCGTCGCGGCGGCATGCGGCGACGATGATTCCGGGGCAAGCGATACGGCTGCGGAGGGCACGGACGGCGCGGACTCCGCCGACTCCCTCTGCCCCTCGAACATGGTCATCCAGGTCGACTGGTGGCCAGAGGTCGAGCACGGCGGGACGTACCAACTGATGGGCGACGGCGCAGAGGCCGATGCGCAGAACTTCACGTACTCGGGCCCGATCGACCCTGCCTACGCCGTTGGCGGCATCGAGACACTGGAGATCAGATCAGGCGGTGACGCGATCGAGTCCCAACCGGTCTCGGCGGTGATGAAACTCGATCAGAACATCATTCTCGGATACAACAACAGCGACGACCTGATCCAGGCGTCGCCGACCATCGAGCTGACGGCGGTGGCGACGACACTCGAACGAAACCCCCAGATGATCATGTGGGACCCGACGCAGACCGAAATCGACAAGAGTGATCCGGCATCGATTGCGGCGACCGGTGAACGGATCCTGCACTTTCCGGGTCAGGCGTACATCGAGTTCCTGGTCTCGTCGGGTGCGATGACCGCGGACCAGAGTGACCCCAACTACGGCGGCGCTCCCGATCAGTGGGTTGCGAACGGTGGCGACTTCATCCAGCAGGGTTTCGCGACGAACGAGATCTACAAATACTCGAACCTGATCGACTGGAAGGATGGTGCACCCGCGCCGGTCGACTTTCTGCTCATCGACGAACTCGGATGGCAGCCGTACCCAGGTTCCTACGCTGTGCTGACGGAACGACTTGACGAACTGGCACCCTGCCTTGCGCTCTTCGTGCCGATGCTCCAACAGGGCTGGGTCGACTTCTTCGCCGACCCAGGGCCGATCGGGGACGAGATCATCGCGGTGACCGAGGTCTACAACAACTTCTGGACGCTCTCACCCGAGCTCAACGACGCCGCCTACGAGTTGTTCGACTCGACCGGCATCGGATCCAACGGCCCCGATGACGTCTACGGCAACTTCGACGACGAGCGCATGGCGCGGCTCTTCGACCAGATGGCGGAGGTCATGGCTGCTGACGGCCGGGACCTTCCCGAGGGGTACACCGTCCACAGCGGATACACCAACGAGTTCATCGACGCCTCGATCGGTCGCTGACACCGCCATCCGGCCCCCCTCACCACACCCTCACCCCCCAGCCCCCGAAAAATGTGCGCCGGATCGCGCTCAGCGGGACCTCACGCACACATTTCGGGTGGGCGTGGGGGAATGTCGGGGCCTCGGGGGAGGTTGTAGTTGGCGATGATCACGGGTTCGTTGCAGATCGGTCGCCTCTTCGGAATACCGGTCCGCGCCCATTGGACGATCCTGCTGATCGCTGCCCTGTTCGGGACGAACCTCGCCGCGTTGCTCGGGGTCGTGGCCGGCGTAATCGCGATGGTCGCGTTTTTCCTCACGATTCTCGCTCACGAGTTCGGCCACGCCCTGGTGGCGCGGCGCTATGGGATCGAGACCGAGTCGATCGACCTGTGGGCGCTCGGCGGCGTCGCCCGTCTCGACCGTGAGGCGCCGACGCCAGGGGCTGAAGCGTGGGTGGCCCTCGCAGGTCCGATCGTCAGTCTGCTGATCGGCATCACGGCCTTCAGCGCTGGGCTCGTCCTCGGGGTCGGCCTGATCGCCTGGGTCGGGTTCGTCAATCTGTTTCTTGCGGCGTTCAACATGCTTCCCGGCGCACCACTGGACGGCGGCCGCGTGCTGCGGGCGTTCCGATGGTGGCGCACGGGCGACCGCTACCGCTCGATGCGCGACGCGGGCAACGCCGGCCGTGTCCTCGGGTGGCTCATGGCGGGCGCGGGCATCGCAATGATGTTCAACGGAGGCCCCGGCATCTTCATCGCGATCACCGGCGTGTTCATCGCTCTCAACGCCCGTGCCGAGGTCGGCGCGGCGGCGATCGGAGCACAACTCGATGGGCTGACCGTCGGCGACCTCACCTGGTTCGGAGTCGCGCACGCCGGCACCGACATGGACGCCGACTCGATGATCTGGCAACGACAACGCCTCGGTAGCGCCGGCGCCGTTGCGATCGTCGATGCAGACGGCGAACTCGACGGGCTCGTACTCGAGGACCAGTTGTGGGCGATTCCCTCCGAACGTCGGGCGATGGTGATGCTGACCCAGTTGATGGTTCCGTTCGAGAAGCTCGCGAAGGCGTCACCCGACGAGGAGTTGGCCATGGTGCTGCCGCGGCTCAACCCGCTGCGTCCGGTGGTCACGGTCTGGAAGGGCGACCAGTTGCTCGGCGTCGTGCCCCCCCGACGGCTGCGCGAGCGCCTCGCCGCGGCCGGCGCGACCGCGAGCGGCTGATCGATCCTTCAGAAATCCAGATCGCCGCGGTGATCTAGGCTTGGCGACCTCCAACAGAGGGGATGCATGGGACCCTCTGGCGGCACCGATCTACGCCGACTACTCCGGTCTGGCGCCGTTGTACATCCAGGTGGGTGGAGACGAAACACTGCTCGACGACAGCCACAGGATCGTCAGCAAGGCGGAAGAGGCCGGCGTCGAGATCCGTTGCGATGTGGTTCCCGAAATGCAGCACGTGTTCCAGGTCGCGGCAGGCCATATGCCGGAGGCTGACGACGCCGTGGCCAAGATCGCCGACTATCTGCGACCGCTGCTCGGTCTCCGCTGACGCTCCCGACGAGAAGCGGAACGACGGCTTCAGGCGTCCTTGACGGCGCCCTCGCGCTTCGCGACCGGATCTTTGTCGCTCCAGGGAAAGTTGATCCACATGTCGGTCTTGCGCCAGATGTAGTCGCACTTCACCAGCGAATGCGACTTCTCGTACAACACGCCGGTGCGGACCTCGCCGACCTTGCCTTCGCAGAACTCCTGGACCGAGCGCAGGGTGTGTCCGGTATCGGCCACGTCGTCGACGATCAGAACCTTGCCGTGCGAGAGGTCGACGAAGTCGGGCGCCGGCGGAAGGATGCGGGGCACGTCGAGCCGCTCGTCGACACCGGTGTAGAACTCGACGTTCATCGTGTACACGTTCTTGATCGCGAGGGCATAGCCGATCGCTCCCCCGATCAGGAGTCCGCCGCGGGCGATCGCCAAGACCATGTCGGGTTCGTAGTCGTCGTCGACGACCTGCTGCGCCAGGTGTCTCGAGGCCTCGCCGAAGAGGTCCCAGGTCATGATCTCGCGCTGCTCAGCCATCATCGGGCAAACTACCCGCGCGGGGGCGAATCGAGAACGCCTCGTCCGGCGATGACGACCGGATTTCGATTCGGCGACGAATTGTCGGTCCGATTCTTCCCCGGTTCTGACGACGACTACTCTGCGCCATCACGTGACGACCGTCACCGGTGCCATCACATTTGGGGGATTTCTGATGCGAACTCGTTCATCGAAACGATTGATCCGATCGAGCGTGGCGGCTCTCGCTGCATTCTCGCTCGTGGCTGCGGCCTGCGGTGGCAGTGACGATGGCGAGTCCGATTCGACCGAGGCGCCTTCGGAGACCGAGGCCCCGGCGGACACCGCTGCGACCGATGATTCGATCGTCGAGGATGAGGCGGCCGAGCCAGACGACATCGACGGCTCCAGCGGCGACGAGACCGCGGACGAGGCCGATGGCGCCACGGACGTGGCCGAGATCGAGGAGGTCGAGGAAAACACCGACCCGGTGCCAGGCGGCGTCCTCAAGATCGGCATGGAGGCCGACGCCGACGGCCTCAACCCGACAAGCTCGTCGTGGGCGGTCTCGGGCTACGCCATTGGCAATGGCGTCTTCGATGCACTCGTTCGCTACGACGAGGAAGGCATCGCCCAGCCGTACCTCGCGGAGTCGTGGACCTCGAGCGAGGACTTCAAGAGCTGGGATATCAAGCTCCGCGAGGGCATCACCTTTCATGACGGCACTCCACTCAACGCTGAGGCGGTGAAGGCCAACTTCGAGTCGCAGCTCGCCGCCCCGGTGGTCGGACTCGCGGTTCGGCCCTTCTACCCGACCGAAGGTGCGGTCGAGGTCGTCGACGAGTACACGGTGCGCTTCAATCTGCTCGACGCCAACGCCTACTGGCCGGGCACCCTCGCCAGCCAGCTTGGCTATGTCGCCTCCCCGACCTGGCTCGCTGCCGCTGCCGAGGACGCAACGCTCAACCAGGAGCCGGTCGGTACCGGCCCGTTCAAGTTCGTCAGCCGCACGCAGAACTCGGAGACCCGGCTCGAGAAGAATCCCGACTGGTGGAACGGCGAGCCCTACGTCGATGCAGTCGAGTTCCAGATCGTGACCGATCCTGCCGACCGCGTCGACCTGTTCCTCGGCGGCGAGCTCAACTCGATGCACACCAGCGACCCACAGTCGATTCTCGACCTCCGCGACGCCGAGGGTGTCCAGAATGTCATCGACGACACACGCGAGGAGACCTTTCTCCTCGTCAACTCTGCCAACCCGCCGTTCGACGACATCCGCGCACGGGAGGCACTCGCCCGCTCGACGCCGCGCACGCTGATCAACCAGCTGATCGCTCTCGAGGTGACACGGATGGCCGACCAGCGATTCACGCCGGAGAGCAAGTGGTTCAACCCAGATGTCGTCCAGCTCGGCGACGATCCCGAATCTGCCCGTCCGCTGATCGACGCATACTGCGCCGACTTTCCCGAGAACTGCAGCGACGGCAAGATCAACATGGAGTACCAATTCGCCGGTCCGTCGGTCGTGGCGACACGCACAGCCGACGTCTACGAGCAGGGTTGGAGCGACAACTTCAACGTGACCCGCGACGAGCTGCTGCAAGACGACCACATCAGCGAGACCGTGTTCGGCCAGTACAACGTGGTCGGCTGGCGGAGCCATGGCGCGCCCGACCCCTGGGGCGACAACGTGTGGATGCTGTGCCGCACGGCGGGCGACCCGCCGGGCAGCAACGGAGGACTGGCCCTCAACTTCCCACGCCTGTGCAGCGACGATCGCGACGGTCTGCTCTTCCAGGCGATGGCGAGTACCGACGAGGCCGAGCGCATCGCGCTCTACCAGCAGGCCGAAGCCCTGATGAACCAGGATTTCGTCTACATCTACATGTCGCACGCGATGTGGGACAACGCGTTCGAGGGCAATGTTCGCGGGATGTGCGATCACGTCACACCCGAGGGCGCGGTCATTGCCTGCACCAGCAACGGCTCGCATCTCTACGACCAGATCTGGATCGCGGACTCCTGAGACACAACTCGGCCCGTACCTGACCGCGACGACATGAGATTCTGGCTTCAACGGCTGGCAGCAGGACTCCTCCTGCTGCTGGCCGTGAGCATGCTCACGTTCGGCGCGATGAACCTGCTCGGCGACCCGTTGTTCAACATCCTCGGGCCGATCGCCGGCGACACGGAGAACCCAAGCAGCGTGGCCCTGATCGAGGCGGCCGAAGAGGAGTACAACCTCGACAAGCCGCTCCCGGTGCGCTACGCCCTCTGGCTCGGCGATTTCGTCACCGGTGATTTCGGTGTGCAATTCAGCCGCGACGGCGCGCCACCGGTACGCGATGTCATCGAAGAGCGGCTGCCGCGCACGCTGACACTCGTCGTGATGGCGCAAATCATGGCGACGTTCGTCGCGATCCCGTGGGCACTGTGGTCCGCGTCGAAGGCCGACAAGGCGGTCGACAAGATGTCGACGGTCGTGACGTTCCTCTTCGTCGCCATCCCGAACTTCGCCCTCGCCGTCATCATGAAGTGGCTGTTCACCCTGAAGTGGCCGATCTTCCCGCAGACCTACAACACCAGCGATCCCTTCTGGGACCGCGTCTGGCAGACGTTTCTGCCCGCACTCACGATCGCCATCCCCGCCGGGGCCGTCTACCAACGGCTGCTGCGCACCGACTTGATCACCACGCTGCAGGAGGACTTCATCCTCACGGCGCGCTCGAAGGGCGTCTCCAAGCGCAATGTCCTGCTCAAACACGCGCTGCGACCTTCGTTGTTCTCGTTCGTCACGATCTTCGGCATCACGACCGGGGCCTTGATCGGCGGGGCGCTGATCGTGGAGCAGATCTTCCGCATTCCCGGCCTCGGCAGCGCGATCGTCGAGGCGATCCTGCGCGAGGACTTCCCCGTCGTACTGGCGATCGTGATGATCGTCACGCTCGGATTCGTCGTGCTGAACATCCTCGTCGACGTCCTGTACGCGATGATCGATCCGCGGGTGCGTGACGCGTGAGCGACATCTCCAGTTCGCCGATCGACGAGCGGAACGCCGACATCCCCCTTGCCAGCTCGCTCGAGGGGATCGCCCATGCAGTCACCGACCACGTCCCGGAGGGCGAGTTCGAGGGCGCGACGAAGCGTCGGCTCGGTCTCGGCTTCTGGTTCGCCGTCGGCTGGCTCGTGACGATCATCCTCGCCGCGATCCTGGCTCCCTACCTGCCGCTGAAGGACCCGATGGAGAACATCATCGTGCCGTCAGAGGGCGCTCCGCCGTATTCGCCGTCCTCTCAGTTCTGGTTCGGCAGCGATCAGGACGCCCGCGACATGTTCAGTCGCACGATCTGGGGTGCGCGCACGTCGTTGACGGTCGGTGTCGCCGCGGTTCTGTTCGGTATGCTCGTCGGCGGGTCGCTCGGCATGATCGGTGGCTACTTTCGTGGCACCTCCGACCGGGCGATCTCGTTCGTGTTTCTCATCCTGCTCTCGTTCCCGGCCCTGGTCCTCGCAATCTTGATCACCAGCCTGTTGGACCGCAGCCTGCTGACGATCTCGCTCACACTCGGCATCCTCGGCGTGGCGCCTGTCGGCCGCGTTTCGCGGGCGAACACGATCGCGTACTCCGACCGTGAGTTCGTCACCGCCGCGCGCACGCTCGGCGCCAAGCACCCGCGCATCATCTTCCGCGAACTGCTGCCGAACGTCGTCATCCCGATGTCGGCGCTCGCCCTGCTCGGGATGGCGGTGGCGATCGTCGCCGAGGGCGGCCTGGCGTTTCTCGGACTATCGGTCGAGAGCGGTGTCACCTGGGGCATCCTCATCCAGATCGGGTCGGGCCGGCGCGAACTCGAGGCTGCACCTTGGATCGCGATGGCGCCGATCGCCGTGCTCTTCTTCACGGTGTTGTCGCTCAACTTCGCGGGCGATCGACTCCGCGCGTACTTCGAGGTCAAGGAGACCGCGCTGTGACCGAGCTTCCCGACCACACGCTCGCCGCCACCCGCACCCATCCGGAAGCACCACTGCTGGTGCTGGACGATGTGAAGACGCATTTCAAGACCGAACGCGGGCTGGTCCGTGCCGTGGACGGTGTGTCGATGTCGGTGCAGCGCGGCGAATCCGTCGGGATCGTCGGCGAATCCGGTTCGGGCAAGACGGTGCTCAGCCGCACGATCATGGGCCTCCTGCCGTCGTCGGCGGTCCTCGATGGGTCGATCACGTTCGGCGGGCTGGAGATCCTCGGTCTGCCGTCCAAGCAGATGCGGCATCTGTGGGGCGCGGAGATGTCGATGGTGTTCCAGAACCCGCTCAACTCGCTCAACCCGGTGATGAAGATCGGTAAACAGATCACCGAACCGCTCAAGCTGCACCTCGACATGGACAAGGCGAATGCCCGGGAGACCGCTGTGCAGCTACTGCGCGACGTGCACATTCCCGAGCCCGAGCGCCGCCTGGGCCAGTATCCGCACGAACTGTCGGGCGGGATGCGCCAGCGGGTGATGATCTCGATCGCGCTCGCCTGTGGTCCCACCCTGTTGTTCGCCGACGAGCCGACGACCGCGCTCGACGTCACCGTGCAAGCGCAGATTCTCGAGGTCATCGCCGAGCAGCGACGCGAACGCAACATGTCCGTGATCCTCGTCACCCACGATCTGGGCGTCGTCGCGGGACACACCGATCAAATCGCGGTGATGTACGGCGGCAAGCTCGTCGAGCGGGCGCCGACGCGCACTCTCTTCGCCAACATGAAGATGCCGTACACGATGTCGCTGATGCGCAGCATCCCCGACCTCGCCGCCCCGAGTCACACGACGCTGGCCACCATCGCCGGTCGTCCGCCAGATCTCGTCAACCCGCCGAAGGGCTGCAACTTCGCGCCTCGCTGTGCCTATGCCCGAGCGCGCTGCCACGAGGAGGAACCGCCACTGGTCACCGCTGACGAGCCCGATCACGAGTACGCCTGCTGGTATCCCGTCGGATCACCTGAGTTCGCGTCGCGTGACGAGGAACTCGAGTCGGTTCGAGTCGGCGGCACAGGGGTCGCACCGAATGGCGGCGATCGTTGATGGCCGGCATAGGACAGGCACATCTCCGCAACGGCGACGGCCTCGACATGGTGCTCAGGGTCGAGGACCTCGTCGTCGAATTCAATGTCGGGCGACGCGAGACCGTCAAGGCTGTCTCGGGTATCAGCTTCGACGTGATCCGCGGCGAGACGCTCGGCATCGTCGGCGAGTCGGGTTGTGGAAAGAGCACGACCGGCCGAGCGATCATGCAGATCGACCGGCCCACCTCCGGTGCGGTGATCTTCGAGGGCGATGACCTCACAGAGCTGCAGGGCGAGTCCCTTCGAAGCGCACGCACCAAGGTGCAGATGATCTTTCAGGATCCGATCTCGTCGCTGAATCCGCGACGCGGCGTTCGCGACAGCGTTCGTGAGCCACTCGACATCTGGAAACGAGGCACCAAGGAGGAGCAGTTCGCACTCGTCGACGAGATCCTCGAGTCGGTAGGGATCGATCCGGAACGAGCTGCCGAGAGCAAGCCGCACCAGTTCTCCGGCGGGCAATGCCAGCGCATCTCGGTCGCCCGTGCGCTCGTGCTCGACCCCACCTTGATCATCTGCGACGAGCCGGTGTCGGCGCTCGACGTCAGCGTGCAGGCGCAGGTGCTCAATCTCCTCGAGGAGCTGAAGCAGCGCTACGGGCTGACGCTGGTGTTCATCGCGCACGACCTCGCGGTGGTCAAGAACATCAGTGACCGCGTCGCGGTGATGTACCTCGGCAAGATGTGCGAGGTCGCATCGAGCGACGATCTCTACGCGCGGCCCGCACACCCCTACACCAATCTGCTCGTCGATTCGATCC
>JASJHI010000132.1:0-6710 GCA_033791105.1 Acidimicrobiia bacterium
CGGCGTACTTCGGGTGCTGTTCGAAGCAGTACTTCAGTGGCGTGTCTCGCCCCATCACCAATGGCGGCATCGCCTTGGCGATCTTGTCGCCGACGCCGTAGGGGTAGCCGAGCACGCGGGCTGCGTCACGCGCGGCGTTACGCGCCTTGATCGACCCGAACGTGATGATCTGCGCGACGTGATCGCGGCCGTATCGCTCGGCCGCGTAGCGAATCATCTCGTCCCGGTACCGAGAGTCGAAGTCCATGTCGATGTCGGGCATCGACACGCGGTCGGGATTGAGGAAGCGCTCGAACAGCAGGTCGTAGCGGATCGGGTCGAGATCGGTGATCCAGAGGCAGTACGCGACCGCGCAGCCGGCAGCGGATCCACGGCCCGGCCCGACGCGGATCTCGTTGTCCCGGGCGTGCTTGATGAGATCCCACGTGATGAGGAAGTACGAGGCGAACCCCATCGTGCAGATCGTGTTGAGCTCGAAGTTCAGGCGATCGACCGCATCTTGTGGCAGGTGCTCGCCCCATCGCTTCGTCGCCCCCTCCCAGGTGAGGTGGTGCAGATAGTCGGCGTCGTCCTCGAATCCCTCCGGAATCGGAAAATTGGGCAGCAACGGGTTGCCGAACTCGATCTCGAGTTCGGCGCGTTCCGCGATCCACAACGTGTTGTCGCACGCCTGCGGGACCTCGCGGAACACGTATCGCATCTCGTCGGCGGTCTTCAGATAATGCTCGGTGCCCTCGAACTTGAACCGCTTCGGGTCGGACAACAGCGCGCCGGTCTGCACGCACAGGAGCGCCTCGTGCGACTCATGGTCGTCCTGATGGGTGTAGTGGCTGTCGTTGGTAGCGAGGAGCGGTGCGCCGATGCGCTTGGCGATGTCGATCAGCTGCGGATTGGTCTCGCGCTGGGCGGGGAGACCCTGGTCCTGCAGCTCGATGAACAGGTTGTCGCGGCCGAAGATGTCCTGGAGCCGAGCAGCCTTCTCCAATGCGCCCCGCTCGTCGCCGTTGAGCAACGCCTGGAGCACGTGGCCGCCGAGACACCCTGTGGTGGCGATGACACCGTCGGAGTACCGCTCGAGCAGCTCCCAGTCGATGCGTGGCTTGTAGTAGTAGCCCTCCATGAAGGCACGGCTCGCCAGCTGGATCAGGTTGCGGTACCCGGTCCCGTTCTCGGCGAGCAGGGTGAGGTGGTAGTAGAGCTTCTGGCCGGCATCGGTGTCGCCACCCGAATCGTCGACCCGCCCGCGGCGGGTCGGTCGTTCGCTACGGTGCTCGTGTGCCATGTAGGCCTCGGTGCCGATGATCGGCTTGATGCCCTGCTCGTTGCACTCCTTGTAGAATTCGAGCGTGCCGTACATGTTGCCGTGATCGGTGATCCCGATCGCGGGCTGACCGTCCTCGACCGCCTTGGCGACCAGCTCGGGCAGGCGCGCTGCTCCGTCGAGCATCGAGTACTCGGTGTGGACGTGGAGGTGGGTGAAGGAGTCGGGCACGGTCGATAGGTGGTGGTCGGTGGGCCCTCAGCCCGGCGAACTACAGCGGTGTTGTTCGCCGAACATATCAGGCCCGGAAATCTGCCGGCGATGGCCCGTCAGAGGTATGTTCCCGGTCGTTCGCCGTCCGGCGGCTCGGGCATTGGTGGCTGCGCGCCGGTACCACCGGGAAGTTGGCGCATGCCCTCGAGCTGTTGACGTGCGGCGAGCTGCTGCGCCATGAGTGACGCCTGGATGCCGTGGAACAGTCCCTCGAGCCAGCCCACCAACTGCGCCTTGGCGACACGAATCTCGGCCTCGCTCGGTATCTCCTCCTGCTCGAACGGCAAGGTGAGCGACCGGAGTTCCTCCTGGAGCTCAGGCGACAAGGCACTGCAGAGCTCTGTGACCGACCGTTCGTAGACCTCGGCAAGACGCTCGCGTGACGCCTCGTCGAGGGTCGTTGCGCGCACCTCCTCGAGCAGCAACTTGATCATCGAGCCGATCCTCATCACCTTGGCCGGTTCCGTGATCGCCGGATCGGCCTCGCCGCTCACGGAGTCGGGCGTGACGACGTCGGATTCGTCGCCGGCGGTCTCGGGGCCTCGGTCCGGCGTGGGCACGCCTGGAATGGTGTCGGACATCGTTCCTTTCTATCCGAGATGTTGCACCAACGGAGCTGGTGTCCGACGAAATCTCGATCGCTCGGATCAGACCAGCGCGGCGAGCAGCGGCACATCGACTTCGGCCGAGGTGAGCGAACCGTGTCGGCAGACCAGCTCGAACGGTCCCCCATCACCAGCGTCGTAGAAGCTGACCGGTTCGCGAGCCACGAGCGCGACATCGCCGAGCCGCGACTGGACCGGAGGCGACACGATGGGACCGAACCAACCCTCGTCGAGAGTCTGTTCGCGGGTGACGACCCACGCGAGGTGACCCACCTCGTCGCGCGCGATTGCGGCGGTCCCCTCGAGTGCGCCGTCCGCAACGTGGAGCCACCGGAAGCGGCCCTCGCCGCTCTGCAGGGTCACGCCGCGCAGAAGCTCGACCGATGGATGGACGATGCGATCGCCCACCTCGACCTGGCCGTGGTCGGCTGTGACCAGGAGAGCCGTGCCCGCCGGAATCGTCGCGAGGATGTCGGACACGAGCGCGTCGGCATACTGCAGCTCGGCGTCGTAATACGGACCGAAGCCCCGCTCGTGAGCAATCTTGTCGATCCCGCCGTAGTAGCAGTACACAAAGGGCTCACCGTCGGCGATGCGGGCGGCCGCCTCGACAGCGATCGAGGAGGGTGATCGCCAGCCGGCCGGAATCGAGCCGCGGAGATGTGCTTCCGTGAATCCTGAGTTCTCGAGCTCTGCCGGACTGATGACCGGCGGGCGCTCGCCCATGAAGGGGTCGAATGGCTGAACATCGCGCGGCGGCGACGAGCGTCGAACTCCACGTTCGGCGTTGGCCCACCGCAGAACGTTGACCACGTCGCCGCCGAGGACGATGCGATAGCCGATGAGACCGTGTTCGCCCGGGGTGAGCCCGGTGGTGATCGAGCTGAGTGCCGTGGCCGTAGTGGTCGGCGCAACGGTCTGGATCGTGCCGCCGCGCATCGCCGACAGTGCCGGCATGAGCCGGCGATGCTGTCCGAACTGTTCCCAGCCCAGCCCGTCGAGCACGAGGAGCACCACAGCATCCGCCTCTGCCACTTCCGCAGGCATCCAGTCGGGCACGCCTCTCGACCATCCACCGGGACCGAGCAGCGCGGGGATGATGCCGCGCACATTGGCGCCGGCGTAGTCGGGGATGACCGGTTCCCCGCCGGCAGGTCGTTTCACGACCCGCAGTCCACCATGTCGGGCGTCGCACGACAACCCCACATTCAGGTGGATCTCGGGTCGAAGGCACGCGACCACCTATGGTGACGAGGTGCGAATCTCGACGCGAGGAGACTACGCCTGTCGGGCGCTCCTGTCGCTCGCACTCCACGCCGATGAGGGCGGGCCGACGTCGGTTCGCGACATCGCCGAACGAACGGGACTGCCGCAGCCCTATCTCGAGCAGATCCTGCTCGCGCTGAAGGGAGCCGGGCTCGTCCGCTCCAAACGCGGCGTCGGCGGCGGCTACATCCTCGCCCGTGCACCCGCCGAGATCCTGTTGTCAGAGATCGTGTCGGCCGTGGAGGGTCCGATCACACTCGGCGACTTCGGTCAGCCGCATCAGGACGGTGCATGCGACCACGAGGGCCAATGCGTGCTGCTCGAGATCTGGAGCCTCGCCGGTGATCACATGCGCGGGTTCCTCGACGGGTACACGCTCGCGTCGATCGCGGCCATCTCCCGCGGCGATGCGCCCTGGCCCTGACGGGTCCGCACGTCCGCGCCCACAGTCCCCCGACCGACCCTCGTCAGTTCATCTGTCGGCTGCGCGAGCATCTTGCGCGGCGGATGCTCACGATTTTGCTGCGTCGAGCCAGGATTGGAGGTCGGTTGCGAGGGGGCTGGTGAACGTGACCCGATCCCCAGTTGTCGGGTGGACAAAGGCGAGTTCGGCGGCGTGGAGAAACGGCCGTGTGAGGCCGAGGACAGGGCGTCGCTGACCGTAGACGGGATCACCCAAGAGCGGATGGTCGATCGAGGCGAGATGCACGCGGATCTGGTGGGTGCGGCCTGTTTCGAGCCGGCATTCGAGCTGAGAAACAAGCGCCGGTTCGGTGTAGGTACCGACCACTCGGTAGTCGGTCCGGGCGTTACGCCCGCCGTTGACGACCGCCATTTTCAGCGGATCGCCACGATCGCGGCCGATCGGAGCGTCGATGATGCCGTGCGGCGCCTCGGGGACACCCCACACCACTGCGATATAGCGCCGTGTGGCGCTGTGATCCGCGAATTGGGCGATCAGTGCCGCAGCGGCCCGATCGGTTCTGGCGACGACGAGCAGCCCGGAACTACCGGCGTCGAGGCGGTGCACGATTCCCGGACGCATCGGGTCGCCGACGCCTTCGAGCTCGGGAAAACGAGCGAGCAGGCCGTTCGCCAGCGTGCCGGTCGGGTTTCCCGCTCCAGGATGCACGACCAACCCGGCGGGCTTGTCGATCACGATCACGGCGTCGTCGACGTGGACGACAGCGAAGTCGACCGTGTCCTCGGCCGACGGCAGCTGGGGCACGGGGAACGAATTCGGGTCGACACTGACGAGCTGTCCTTCGACGAGACGGACCTTGCCCGATGACGCAACAGTTCCGTCGACCGACACGCCACCTTGGGTGATCGCTGCGGCAGCGTGTGAGCGGCTGACATCCCCGATGAGGGCAACGATGCGATCGAGTCGTTCGCCCGCAAGAGCGGCGGGCACCTGTTCGGAGATCGTGGCGGCGGTCATGCGGTGCCCTCCGCGTTCTCATTCAAGTCGGACGTCGCTCGTCGAGCGGACAGAATTGCGTTGACGATGAGTGCGGCGGCGCCGACATTGACCGCGATGTCGGCGATGTTGAAGATCGGGAACCATTGGAAGTCGATGAAGTCGACGACCGAGCCTCGGAGCCATGCGTCGCCGCGGAAGAAACGATCGATGAGATTGCCGGCCGCCCCACCGATCACACACCCCATACCGAAGGCGCTGAGCTTGCTCCCCTCACTGCGCAGCGAGATCAGGAGCCAGACGAGCACACCTGTCGCGACGACAGCGATCACAGGTCCGAACCCGGTGCCTCGCCCGAACGCCATCCCACTGTTGAAGGCCAGGTTGAACTGGAGCGTCCAGACGACCTCGATGATGTGGCCGTCGGAGAGGGCGTTGACCGCCCAGTGTTTGGTGAGCTGGTCGAGCAGCACGACGACTGCCGCGATGATCAGCGGGGCACGCCAACGGCCCGCCGATGAGGTGGTCATGGGGCGGCCAGGCTCAACGGCCCGCGATGCCGCTGACCTTCTCTGCCGCGAGGACCGTCGTCTCGGGGATCGCCTCGAGACGCTCACGCGGAATCGGCTGCCCCGAGACCGCGGAGTAGCCGTAGCTGCCGTCCTCGATGCGCGCCAGCGCTGCGTCGATCTCGCCGATGGTCTGACGCGCCTGGCTCGACAGCACTCGGTCGAGATCGCGTTGCACGACCATCGTGTCGCCCTCGCCGCCTTCGTCGTCGAACTGCACGTCGCCCATCTCTCCGTCTTCGATCAGACTGGTCGCTTCGTCCTCGAGCCGCGTGGCCCGGGCGAGTTCGCCCGCTCGCCGACCGCGCAGCTCGTCGCGCTGGGCCTTGAGGAACTTCACATCGAAGTCCTTGGTGTAGCTGACCCCGTCCTTGCTCTTGCCGCGCGGTTTGGGGAGCTCGAGGAATACGGGCCGGTCGTTCGAGAGCATCGAGGGAGTGCCGCGCGACGGCCGTGACGCGGCCTTCTTCGTCGCCGCAGGTTTCTTGGCAGCCGTCTTCTTCGCAGCCGTCTTCTTCGCAGCGGGCGTCTTGGCTGCCGTCTTCTTCGCAGTCGCCTGCTTCGTCTGGCCCGAGGTTGCGACGGGCCTTTTCGTCGCCGTCGTCTTCGAGGTCGCCTTCTTCGCGGACACCTTCCGGGCCGGCGCCTGCTTGGTCGCGGTCTTCTTGGCGGTTGTCTTCTGCGCAGCGGTGGAACCCGCGCCGGATGCGGCGGCGCCGGCTGATTTCTTCGATGACGTCGTCTTCTTCGCTGCAGCCATGGGCGCTCCCCCGCGGGTCGTGTGAGCGCCGGACTCTACCGGAACGCGTCCGACTCCGACCACTGAATCGAGTGGTTCTCTCTGGACCCACCCGAGGTGGACATCACCGGTTCAGTTGGCCCGATCGACCACGATCTGCGGCTCGCCACTGGGCGCGAGCTCGTCGAGACGCCCCTCCACCGCGGTCGCCAGCGTCTCGCCGGCGACCAACTGTCGATGTGCGTCGAGTGCTTCGAGCCACTCGGCGGATCCCGAGACCGTGAGGCTGATCCGGTCGGTGACGTCGAGCTCGGCGGCCCGTCTCGCCTGCTGGATCAGACGAATCAGGTCGCGGGCGCGTCCCTCGATCTCGAGTTCTGGTGTCACCTCGATGTCGAGTGCGATGACGCCCGCGCCGGCGGCGAGGCTTGCGCTCGCGCGGTCGTCATCGGCGACGAGTTCGAGTTCGTACTCGCCGTCCAGCAACTCGCGCCCACCGACCACGACGCGGTCGCCATCGACCGTCCAGTCCCCGGTCTTGTGGGCGGCGATGACGCCCTGGACATCCTTGCCCAGG
>JASJHI010000133.1:0-7019 GCA_033791105.1 Acidimicrobiia bacterium
GACATCAGCTTCAGCTTCGGGCTGGGATGCGCTGTGCTCACCGGTCTCGTCGCGCTGCTCGGCGGGGGCGACGGCCTCGGGATCACGACGGAGAACGACCCGTTCGATCGCGTAGCCGTCGACCGCGACTACCTCGATGAGAATACCATCGACCGCGACGACGTCGCCCGGTGCGGCGATGCGCTCGAGACGCTGCAGGACCAGGCCGGCGACCGTGTCGTACTCACCGTCGGGGAGGTCGAATCCGGTCGTCCGCTCGATCTCGTCGGGACGCACGGTGGCCGCGATCGCCCACACGCCCGGTTCGAGTTCGACCTGTTCACCGACCTCGCTCGGGTCGTACTCGTCCTCGATCTCACCGACAAGTTCCTCGACGACGTCTTCGAGCGTGATGATGCCCGCCGGCGCGCCGTACTCGTCGATCACGAGCGCCATCTCGGTCGAATGATCGCGCAGCACACCGAGTACGACATCGAGTCCGGCCGCCTCCGGAACAGCGACGAGTGCGTGGTGCATCGACGACACGGTGGTGGTGTCGTACGCATCGCGGGCCACACCGAGCAGATCCTTGGCGTGGACGATGCCCTCGATCTCGCCGTGCACGTCGACCACCGGGAACCGCGAATGTGACGACGACATCAGGTCCCGCAAGGCCGCGCCGGTCGCGGCAGGGTCGATGGTGACGACGCGGTTCCACGGAACCATCGCGTCGGAGGCCTCGAGGTCGCCAAAGTCGATCGCTCGCTCGAGCAGGGTTGCCTGTGCCCGGGTGAGGTGTCCACTCTCGGCCGAGGAGTCGACGATCAGATCGAGTTCCTCGGTCGACACGGCGCTGCTCAGTTCCTCGACAGGCTCGATCCCGACGCGACGAAGCAGCGCGTTGGCTGCTCCGTCGAACAGTCGGATGATCGGCCCGGCGACCTTGAGGTACAGCCACGTCGATGGTCCGACGGCGCGGGCGACGGGCTCGGGTTTCGCGATCGCCAAGTTCTTCGGAGCGAGTTCACCGAACACCATCTGCGCCCCGGTCGCCAGGATGAAGGCGATGAGGAGCGAGATTCCACGCGTTGCCGACGTAGGTATCCCCAGGGCGTCGAGGATCGGTTCGATCGCGCCCGCGAGTGCGGGCTCGGCGATGAAGCCGAGGAGCAAAGACGTGACGGTGATGCCGAGCTGCGCGCCCGACAGCATGAAGCTCAACCTTTGATGCACGGCGAGTGCACGCTTCGCCCGCCGGTCACCCTCGTCCGCACCGAGTACGAACGTGGACCGACGAGATGCGACGAACGCGAATTCGCCGGCCACGAAGTAGCCGTTCGCGGCGATGAGGACGAGGATCGCGAGGATGCCGAGCGCGGTCAGCACGGATTCGCTGGTCTCGGATCGGGCTGGCTCGCGGGCCGGCCCCGCATTCGTCGATCGTCAGACATGAACGGAGACGATGATATCGACGCTCCAGGCCTGAGGCGACGACCGATGTAGGGTTCCCGTCATGTCAGCGTTCCATGACCTCGAGATGACCTCGATCACCGGCGACCAGATCTCGTTCGACCAATTCCGTGGGCAGCTCTGCCTGGTGGTCAATGTCGCCACCAATTGAGGCCTCACCGGCCAGTACGCAGGTCTGCGTACGCTGCACAACGACAATGATGATCTCACCGTGCTCGCCTTCCCTTGCAACCAATTCGGTGCGCAGGAGCCCGGTACCGACGAGGAGATCCTCGAATTCGCAACGTCGACCTACGACGTCAACTTCCCGATGTTCTCCAAGATCGAGGTCAACGGCGACGGCGCGGCACCGCTGTACCAGCTGTTGAAGGAGGCCCAGCCGAGCGAGGCCGACAGCCCTGACATCACGTGGAACTTCGAGAAGTTCCTGATCGACGGTGACGGCAACGTCGTGGCACGGTTCGCGCCGCCGACAGCACCGGAAGAGATCGGCGAGGCGCTCTCCGCCTACCGCTGAGCTGCTTGAGGGCATGGATCGGTCCCGACGTCCGACGAGCATCGATTTCACCCGCAACGATCGTCCAACGGTCGGTGTGGAGTTGGAACTCCATCTCGTCGACGCGGAGACTGGCGACCTCGTCTCCGCGTCGAACGAGTTGCTCGCGATCCTCGGCGAAGGATTCCCCGGGGGCGAACACCCGAAGGCCAAGCATGAACTCTTCCAGAGCACGATAGAGATCATCACAGGGATCTGCGAGACGGCCGAGGAGGCGCGCGCCGACCTCCAGGCCACGCTCGACGAGTTGTGCGCGACCGCGGAACCGCTCGGCATTCGTATCGTCAGCTCCGGAACGCACCCGTTCGCGATCGCGCGTTCGCAGAACATCAGTCCCGATCCCCGCTACCACGCGCTCGTCGAGGCGATGCAATGGCCGGCGCGCCGCCTCCTCATCTGCGGCCTACACGTTCACGTGGGCGTACGCGATGGAGAACGGGCGATCTTCATCATCAATGAGCTGCAACGGCACCTGCCGATCTTTCTCGCGCTCTCGTCTTCGAGCCCCTATTTCGAGGGCGAGGACTCGGGCCTTGCGTCGGCCCGCTCCAAGGTTTTCGAAGCGCTCCCGACAGCCGGCCTGCCACCCCAGCTGTCGGATTGGGTGGACTTCGAGGACTTCATGTCCACCCTGCTCGAGTCCGAGTGCATCAGCTCGATACGCGAGGTGTGGTGGGATCTTCGACCCCACCCGGAATTCGGCACCATCGAATTCCGGATGTGCGATGCCACGCCGACGCTGCGCGAGGCGGCGGCACTCGCCGGTCTGGCCCAGACTCTGGTCGCGTGGTGCGACGAGCTACTCGACACCGCGGTGCTCCCACCTCCACCGCGAGAGTGGACCGTACGCGAGAACCGCTGGTTGGCGGGCCGCTACGGGACCGACGCGCGCCTGATCGTGGAGGACCTGGGTCGGCCGACGCGTCGCCCGATACGCGAGCTCGTCCACGAGTTGGTCGATCAGCTGCGACCCACCGCGAACCGGCTCGGCACCCGCGCAGAGCTCGACGAAGTGCTGGCGATCAGCGAGCACGGATCCGGGACTCAGCGCCAGCGGGCCGTGGTGGAGCAGGGCGGTACGCTCATCGACGTGGTGCATCACCTCGCCGATGAGCTCGCGGCCGACCGCATCCCTACCGCATGACGGCCACAGACTCCGCCGCTCACGGCGACCGTCCGATCGACAGTTGGCTCGCCGAGCACCTCGAGGGCCTGATCGCATTTCGGCGTCAGCTCCACGCCCATCCCGAACTCAGCGGCGAGGAGTACGCGACCACCGAGTCGATTTCGGAACGCCTGTCACTGGCCGGTGTCCCCACCCGTCGGCTGACCGTCGGGACCGGCCTCATCGCCGATGTGCTCCCCCACAGGCCGCGCAGCGGCTCCTCGGCACTGGCCATTCGGGCCGACATCGACGCGTTGGCGATGGATGACGAGAAGGAAGTGCCGTACCGCAGCCAGGTATCGGGCGTGGCCCACGCCTGCGGCCACGACGTGCACACCACGATCGGACTGGGGACAGCGCTCTATTTCGCGCATCATCCCGACGAGTTGCCGGGTCCCCTGCGAGTCTTGTTCCAGCCCGCCGAAGAGCGGGTACCGGGGGGCGCACTCGACGTCCTCCATGACGGCGGGCTCGATGATGTCGGCGCGGTGCTCGGCTTGCACTGCGAGCCGAAGATGCCGGTCGGCGCGATCGGTCTCCGATCGGGCGCCATCTCCTCGGCCGCCGACATGGTCTGCATCCATCTTCACGGGCCGGGTGGACATACGGCCCGTCCCGAGCTGACCGCGGACCTCATCACCATCGGCGCCCACATCGTCGCCGACCTTCCGGCACTGGTCGCTTCGCGCCTGGCCGACGCGGCACAGGTGAGAATCGTGTTCGGATCGATCCAGGGCGGCGACGCCGCGAACGTGATCCCCGCCAAGCTCGAGCTGCGGGCGGCGGTTCGTTCGCCGATCGCCGAGGTGTGGGAACGGCTCCCCCGGCTCGTCACCGATGCTGTCGACAGCATCGTCGAGGGCACGGGCGCCACGCACGAGGTCGACTACACCCACGGGGTGCCCGCGGTGGTCAACGACGCGGAGGTCACCGACACGGTCCGCCGAGCGGCATGCGACGAGTTCGGCGAGGACGTGTTGTACGAGGCGCTGCAGAGTTGGGGCGGCGACGACTTCTCATGGCTCAGCCGCGAAGTGCCCGGCAGCTACATCCGGCTGGGCGTTCACGACCCTGCGATGACGCAGCAGCTCGATCTGCACGCCGGACGATTCGATGTCGACGAGCGTGCGATCGGCCTCGGCGTACGATTGCTTGTCGCGACCGTTCGCGAGCACTTCGCGGAATGAGGCGGACGTGGGTGTTCGGCTACGGCTCGCTGGTCGCACCCTCCTCCGTGGCACGCACGATCGACCGCATCATCGACCAACCCGACGAACGCGTCGTCACCCATCTCCACGGGTACGGCCGTCGATGGAACTACGGGTCGCAGCTCCTCCGCGGAAACTGGACCACCGACGGGATCTCCGTCCGCGACGGGGTGGTCGTCTCGCTCGGACTCGCGGTGTCACCCGTCGAGTGGTGCAACGGTGTGTCGATTCTCGTCCATGGCGAAGAACTCGACGCCCTATGTGCCCGCGAGAGCGACTACGAGCTCACCGACATCACCGATCAGGTTGCGGTCGACGCGGATCGAATCGACGGACGAGTCGTCACTTTCGTGCCGCGACCCGGATCGGTCGAGCGATACCGTCGAGCCCGCGACGAACACAGGGCGGCGGTGCGGGCCGACTACGTGAAGATCGTCCACGCCGCGTTCGACGAACTCGGGCCGGATCACCGCCGACTGTTCGATCAGACGCCGGATGCGGATGTCCCGGTGGCCGACATCGAGCTCATCAGAAGGGCGCGGTAGCAGCCGGGGCCGCGGGACCGTCCGATGCGCCCTCGTGGGCCGACAGTCAGTCGGGGGAGGTGTGCTCGGGCGCCTCGGTGGGCAGGGCGGTGATCTGTTCCCACAGCTGTCCGACCTGTCGATCGAGGGCATCCAGATCGCCGCTGTTGTCGAGCACGTGTGTCGCGCTCATGTTGCGTTGCTCGCGGGTCACCTGGCTGGAGATTCGTGCCCGGGCGTCTTCCTCGGTCATCCCGCGCAACTCGATGAGTCGTTCGACGGCGAGGTCGACCGGGATGTCGACGACGATGGTCGCTCTGAGGCCCTTTCGGGGATTCTCGCCGAGCAGTGGGAAGTCGAGCACGACGACCCGATCGGTGTCGCGCTGCACCTCGATCTGGCGGGTGATCTCGTCCTGCATCGCAGGGTGGACGATCGCGTTCAGGTCCTTCAGCGCTTCCTTGTCGTTGAACACGATCTTCGCGACGGCGGGTCGGTCGAGTGAACCGTCGCCGAGGATGATGTGCGATCCGAAGCGCTCCGCCATCCGGTCGAGCACGGGGCTACCCGGAGACTGCAGGTCTCTGGCAACGACGTCGCCGTCGACGATGACTGCGCCGCGGGCAGCGAGCATCGTCGACACGGTCGACTTGCCCGCGCCGATGCCGCCGGTGAGGCCGACGAGGATCATGTGTTGATCGACCCGGCGGACCGGGCGCCGGTCACTCGGCCGGGGCCTGCTCGGCCAATTCGGCCGGCGTCTCGACGACCGGGACCTCGCCCGACGCGTCCTCGGCCAATTCGGCCGGCGCCTCGACGACCGGGACCTCGCCCGACGCGTCCTCGGCCAATTCGGCCGGCGTCTCGACGACGGGGACCTCGCCCGATGCCTCGGGAGTCTCCGGAGCGTCGGGGACATCGATCGGGGGGATCTCGATCGTGTTCTCCGGTGCGTCGCCTTCGGAGTAGTACTCGGACCATGCGGCCTCGGCCTCGGCGGTGGCCTCACCCTGCACGTAGTTGCCGGAAGCGTCGACCTCGAAGTGATCGCGGTACTCGGCGGCGAGTTCTCCGCCCTCGGCGGCCTGCTTGATCGAGAGGCTGATGCGACGGCGGGCGAGATCGAGATCGATGATCTTGACCCACAGTTCCTCCCCGGGCGTGACGACCTGCTCTGGCGAGTCGACGTGGTGTGCCGACATCTCAGAGATGTGGACCAGCCCTTCGATGCCTTCGCCGACCTGGACGAACGCACCGAACTGCACGAGCTTGGTGACCCGGCCGCAGACGAGTTGGCCGACCTGGTGGCTCTCGGCGAACTCCTGCCACGGGTCCTGCTGGGTCGCCTTGAGCGAGAGGCTGATGCGCTCGCGGCTGAAGTCGACGTCGAGTACCTGCACTTTGACCGGATCGCCGACGGTCACGACCGAACCGGGGTGATCGACGTGCTTCCAGGAGAGTTCGCTGACGTGGATGAGTCCATCCATGCCGCCGAGATCGACGAATGCGCCGAAGCTGACGACCGAGGACACGGTGCCCTCGCGGACCTCGCCGACTTTGAGGTCGTTGAGGAACTGGTCGCGCGTCTCCTTCTGATTCTCCTCGAGGTAGGCGCGGCGGGACAGGACCACGTTGTTGCGGTTCTTGTCGAGTTCGATGATCTTGGCGTGCACCTGCGTACCGATGTACGGAGCGAGGTCACGAACACGACGGAGCTCGACGAGCGATGCGGGCAGGAAGCCACGCAGGCCGATGTCGACGATGAGGCCGCCCTTGACGACTTCGATGACCGGGCCGGAGACGACTTCGTCGGCTTCCTTCTTGGCCTCGATGTCGCCCCACGCACGCTCGTACTGGGCCCGCTTCTTCGAAAGGAGGAGGCGGCCTTCCTTGTCTTCCATCGTGAGCACGAGGGCCTCGACGGCCTCGCCCATCGACACGACTTCGCTCGGGTCGACGTCATTGCGGATGCTGAGCTCACGGCTCGGGATGACACCCTCGCTCTTGTAGCCGATGTCGAGCAGGACTTCGTCCTTGTCGATTTTGACGACGGTGCCGTTCACCATCTGGCCGTCTTCGACCTCGACGATCGTGCCGTCGATTGCGTCGGCGAAGCT
>JASJHI010000134.1:0-2696 GCA_033791105.1 Acidimicrobiia bacterium
CGTGGTCGCACGTGATGGGCGCTTCGGGGTCTACGTCACCGACGGCGAGACCAACGCATCACTCGGCAAGGGCGACCGGGTCGAGGAGATGACCCCCGAGCGGGCGTTCGAGCTGCTCGCCATCCGCAGAGAGACGGTGGCTCAGAAGGGCGACGGGAAGAAGAAGGCGCCCGCCAAGAAGAAGGCAGCCGGCAAGAAGAAGGCGGCGGCCAAGAAGGCCCCCGCGAAGAAGAAGGCGGCGCCGAAGAAGAGCGCCGCCAAACCATCGCCGACGTGATCAGCGAGAACCCGTCGTGACGGCGCACTACATCGCCTTCGAGGGGGCCGAGGGCTGTGGCAAGTCGACCCAGGCGAAACGTCTCGCGACACGCCTTGGCGCCGTACTCACCCGGGAGACCGGAGGCACCGACATCGGCGCCCGCCTGCGGGAAATCCTGCACGACACGGACGTGTCGAATCTGGCGCCGCATGCCGAGGCACTGATGACCGCCGCCGACCGCGCGCAACACATCGCCGAGGTCGTGGGACCGGCTCTCGACTCGGGCCGCCCGGTCGTCAGCGACCGATCGGTCTACTCGTCGCTCGCCTACCAGGGATATGGCCGTGAGCTCGATGTCGACGAGGTCCGCCGCTTGAACGAGTGGGGAACAGGAGGTGTCTGGCCTCAGCTCGTGGTCTTCCTCGACACACCTGACGACGTCATCGCCGAGCGGATGAGCCGCAGGAATCTCGACCGTTTCGAGGCAGCCGGAGCCGCATTCCACCAACGGGTCATCGACGGCTACCGATCGATGGCCGCCGACGATCCGGATCGCTGGGTGACGGTCGACGCCGTCGGCTCGATCGACCGCGTGTCCGAGGAGATCCGAGCTGCGCTCGCCCAGCGAGGGATGTCATGAGCGCCTCCGTCTGGGACGACGTGGTCGGTCAGACGACCGCGATCGACCAACTGCGGGCCGCCGCGGCACACGGACCGGTCCACGCCTATCTCTTCACCGGCCCGCCAGGTTCCACGAAACACGAGGCCGCCCGCGCCTTCGCTGCCATGCTGCTCACGGGCTCAGACGACCCGACCACGCGGGACGCGCGGCTGATCCTCGCCGGCGAACATCCCGATGTGCGTGAGATCGAACGTGTCGGGGCCTCGATCAACGTCGAGCAAGCCCGAGACATCGTCAAGTTGTCTTCGAGATCACCCATCGAGTCCGACCACAAGGTCCTCATCCTGCACGAGTTCCACTTCCTCGACGACAAAGCGTCGGCACTGCTGTTGAAGCCGATCGAGGAGCCGCCCGATTCGACGACGTTTCTGATCATCGCCGACTTCGTCCCTCCCCACCTGGTCACGATCTCCTCCCGTTCCGTGGTGGTCGAGTTCAGGGCGATCGCCACCGATGTCATCGCCGCCCGGCTCCTGACGGAGGGGGTCGACGCGGCAACCGCCACGGCGGCAGCACAAGCGGGGTACGGCGATCTCGACCGGGCGCGGCTGATGGCCACCGACGAGTCACTGGCGGAACGTCGCGGGGCCTTCGTTGGGGCACCGGGCCGGCTCGACGGTACGGGTCACGCCGCCACGACGGTGGTGACAGAGGTGCTCGATCTCATCGAGCGGGCGGCCGAGCCGCTGCTCGCCCGGCAGGCCGCCGAGCTCGAAACGCTGGAGGAACGCGTCACCCAGCTCGGCGAACGCGGCAGCGGACGCAAGGAACTCACCGACCGCCACAAGAGAGAACTCAGGCGGCATCGCACCGACGAGTTCCGCACTGGGCTGGCGGCGCTCGCCGCCGTGTACCGCGACGAGCTGACCACCGGCAGCCAACGTGACCCGGCGGCCGTCACCGCCGCCGTCCACCGGATCCACGGTGCCCTCGGGGCCCTCGAGCGGAATCCGAACGAGCGGCTGCTGCTCGAGTCGCTCTTCTGGTCGCTCCCCCAACTCGCCTGACAGCGATGAACTCGCCGGGTGCGGGTGCCCGCGTGCCGCTCGATCCGCATGAACGTATCCTTGTGCCGATGTCTGTCACCGATGCTCCGGCTGCGCTCCCGAAGGCCAACGAGCCGTGCTGGTGCGGGAGTGGCCGCAAGTACAAGCGCTGCCACAAGAAGACCGAGGGCCGTGTCCTGCCGGGCCTGGTCTCTCCGATGCGGTCGGTGCCCGAACACATACCCCACCCGCCGTACGCGGCGACGGGCGAGTACCAGTCGTGGGACGAGGGTCGCATCAAGTCGCCCGAGATCATCGAACGTATGCGCCACTCGGCGACCATCGCCAAGGACGTCCTCCGGTTGGCCGGCGAGAAGATCGCACCCGGTGTCACGACCGAAGAGATCGACATCTACGTCCACGACCTATTCGTCGAGCGCGACACGTATCCGTCGACCATCAACTACCACCGCTACCCGAAGGCCTGCTGCACGTCGGTCAACGAGGTCATCTGCCACGGCATCCCCGACTCGCGCAAGCTCGAGGATGGCGAGATCTGCAACATCGACGTCACCGGGTGGGTCGGAGGGGTGCACGGCGACACCAACGCGACCTTCTTCGTGGGCGACGTCTATCCGGAGAGCCGACGACTGGTGGAGATCACCGAGGAGTGCATGTGGCACGGCATCGAGGCCGTCCGTCCGGGTCGCCCGCTGAGCGATATCGGTCGAGCCATCGAAGATCATGCCAAGCAGCACCGGCTCGGTGT
>JASJHI010000135.1:0-2638 GCA_033791105.1 Acidimicrobiia bacterium
GGTCTGCTGATCTTGTGCCCGCAGTCGGGCCAGCTCCGCTTGCAGGTGCCGGTCGACGATCGCCCCACGCACCGGGTCGAGTTGTGCATCGAGGCGCCACATCCCCGTCTTGGAGTCCACGAACGTCTTGACCGTCGAGCGGGCCCGTTGGCGTTCGAGTTCGTCGTCGGCACCGGCACCGGCCCTCGCGATCAACGATCGAGCCAACCGGCGACACCGTTTGCGGAACCGATCGACACCCTCTGACGCCGCATACCCCAAGAGTTCGGACTCCCGCGACGCGAAATCGGTGACCAACTCCGGATGCGCAGCCAGCATCTTCGCTGCTACTGCGACGGCGTCGAGGTGACCAGCCGTCACGTCACCTTCAGCCAACGCATCCTCGAACCCCGGCAACTCATCCGCGATCTCCTCTCGGTCGCTCGTATCACGAGCCTCTGAGGCTGATTGGCCGCCGTTGCTCGTCAAGGCCGCCTCGACCGGCTCAGCCCGGCCCTCAGCCGCCAAGGCTTTCAACTGGCGAGCGGTACGCAACTCATCCGCGGCGAGCCACGATCTCAGCCGTGACAGATCACGCAACCGGGCGTTGCACCCGTCACGATCCAATTCATCGGGCACTGCAGCGGCCAATCGGCCCAGCAGCGCCTCGACTTCCGGTGGACTCATCTCGGTTGTACCTCCTCGATCGAACTTCCAATCAGGGAGGAGTCGGTACCAACCAGCATGACAAGGGGGTGTGACAGCCATGATTCGTCAGGTCGGCCAAGGACCCGCCTCGCAGCGCACGGTCGGCGACCGCAAGGATGGTCGTCGAGAATGGTCGGCGAGGATCGAGGCGAAGAGGGAGTCATGAGCGAGGAGAAGCAGGACAAGTTCCCGATGAACTTCGACAGCGCGAAACGCCCGCGCCGTCCCCAGGAGTACTACGACGCGATCAAGCAGAGATTTGCCGAAGAACGCGATCTCCGCCTGGACTACCGGCCTCCCGGGACCGAGATCTACCGCGAGATCGACGGTGAGATGGCGGTGCTCGAGGACGACCCCGACGCGCACGAACGGGTGGAACGCGAACCGATCCGCGACGGGGTGGGGGACGAGGTCGAGGTGCTGTTCATCGGCGGCGGATTCTCCGCTCTGCTCACGTCGGCGAGGCTGCGCGAGAAAGGGGTCGAGAGCATCCGCATCGTCGAGCGCGGCGCAGACGTCGGCGGCACCTGGTACTGGAACCGTTATCCGGGGGTCGCGTGTGACGTCGTCGCGTACGACTACCTCCCGCTGCTCGATGAGATGAACTACGTCCCGAGCCGCCACTACGCCCAGGGCCCGGAGATCTTCGCCCACTGCCAGGCGATCGCGCAGCGTTACGACCTGTACGACCTCGCCGTGTTCCAGACGACGGTGACATCGACCGTGTGGGACGAGGCTGAGCAGTGCTGGATCGTGTCGACCGATCGCGGCGACACGATGCGGGCGAGGTTCGTGATCTGCGCGAACGGCACGCTCGCCAAGCCCAAACTCGCCGTCATCGACGGGATGGAGAACTTCGCCGGCCACTCCTTTCACACCTCCCGCTGGGACTACGACTTCACCGGTCCCGACCTCGAACGTCTCGCCGACCTCCGCGTCGCAATCATCGGCACAGGGGCCAGCGCCGTCCAGATCGTGCCGAACCTCGGTGCCACGGCCAAGGAGGTGTACGTCTTCCAACGCACACCGTCGTCGATCGACATCAGGGACGACTGGGAGACCGACCCGGAGTGGGCAGCCACGGTCGAGGAGGGGTGGCAGGCACGACGACGCGGCAAGATCATCGCCAAGCAGCGCGCCGACGCCGAACGCCGGGGGGCGTTGCGCGGCGGAATCACCCGCGAGGAAAAGATCCGACGGCAGGAGAACAACAACATCGACGCGATGATGCGCATCCACCGCCGCATCGACGAGGTCGTCGACGATCCGGCCACCGCCGAGGCGCTCAAGCCGTGGTACATGCTGATGTGCAAGCGACCGTGCTTCCACAACGAGTATCTCCCGGCGTTCAATCGGCCGAACGTCCATCTCGTCGACACGAAGGGGGCCGGCGTCACCCAGATCGGAGAGCGCGGGCCGATCTTCGAGGACGTGGAGTACGAGGTCGATCTGGTGATCTACGCGACCGGGTTCGAGGTCCAGCGAACTGGCATCTACAATCGGATCGTCGGTGAACACGGCCTCGACCTCGAGGACAAGTACGCGGGCGGCATCCGCACGATGCTCGGCATCCACACGGCCGGCTTTCCGAATCTGTTCATCATGGGCGGCTACCAGGCCTCGTTCCAGTTCAACCTCACCGACCTGCTGCAGACGCAGGGCGACCACATCGCCTATTGCATCGATCATGCGCGCAGCAACGGGTACGACACCATCGATGTGCGAACCGAGAGTGAGGACTGGTGGGTGCAGGAGGTGATCCGCCACCGAGGCAAGACCAGCCGCAACCAGATGTGCACGCCGGGCTACTACAACTTCGAGGGCGAGACCAGCGCCGCCAGGACGGCAATTACAACGGCTCCTATCCGGCCTACATCAGACATACGAAGGACGTATTGGCGAAGATCGACGAGCATTTCACGTTCACGAAGCGATGAGGGCGCGCGATGGC
>JASJHI010000136.1:0-2850 GCA_033791105.1 Acidimicrobiia bacterium
CGCTCCAGCAACGGATCGCGAACGTTGACGAACTTCGGCGAACAAAACCCCTGGTCAGGAGCTTGTGATCCGGATTTCGGTGCGAGCGAACGCACTACCCGAAACCTGATAGTGGAGCTGGGGGGAATCGAACCCCCGTCCATCAGCCGGTATTCGAACCTGCTACGACCATTCCCGACATCGGCACTGACGCTGTACCACCGGCGGGTCGGCTGTCCGCTCGAGGCGGACCACGCGCCGTCTTTCCGACAAGTCAGCGGTCTTTCTCGCCGTCAGCAGTCTTTGCTGCAGTCATCCCTCACTTCTGTTGCCGGGCTGTGATGGATTGGCCCCGTGCGGCATCACTGCTCACGATGACTCTTCACTCATCTGATCGAGATCAGGCGGCGAGAGCGAACTGCTCATCGGCAATTCTGTTGGTTGCCCCGTTTAGCGAGTCTGAGCAACTCGGGTCGCAAACTCGAACAGCGTTACTGACGTCGAAACCAGTCAGCCCCGTGTTCAATATGTGAACTGCAGTGTACCCGGCGGGTGTCACGCCGAGTCGCCGTACTTGTTGGCGATGTTGATCGCCGTCTGTATCTCGCGATCGGCGTCGCGTTCGGCCATGTGCTGGCGCTTGTCGCCCTTCGTGCGGCCCTTCGCCAAACCGAGTTCGATCTTGGCGCGACCATCTTTCCAGTAGAGGCGCAGCGGAACGATCGTGAGCCCGCTCTGGCGGGTACGCGAGTCGAGCTTGTCGATCTCGGCACGGTTCAGGAGAAGCTTGCGGGTGCGAGCCGGGTCGTGGGCCCCGAATCCGATCGCGTTCGTGTACGGCGGGATGTGAATGCCGTCGATCCACATCTCACCCTGCTGCACGCGGGCGTAACCCTCGGCAATCTGCGCGTTGCCGCCCTCGCGCAGGCTCTTGACCTCGCTGCCGGTGAGCACCATTCCGGCCTCGTAGGTGTCGGAGATCTCGTAGTCGCGGTAGGCGCGTTTGTAGCTGGCGATCAGCATCGTGCCGTCGCCACCCTTGTCGCGCTTGGTCTTCTTTCCTCTCGCCATGGCGTCTCGAACCCTACCGACGGTGCCGGCGGCTGCCCGGGTGGATTGAGGTGTGCCGCGCCTATTGTGAGCTGCGTGAGCACGGCGAACACACCGGACCAAGAGGGCGCAGCCGACGACGAGGGGAGCAGCGCACCGAGGATCCACGCGATCGTGGTCACCTATCGTCGTCACGACGACGTGAAGGCAACTGTCGCCGCGGTGCAGGCGCAGACCCGACCGCCGGACACCTGGTGGATCGTCGACAACGATCCGTCCGACGAACTCGCCGCGTGGGCTGCCGAAGTACCGAACGCGACCTATCACCGATCGCCGTCGAACCTCGGTCCGGCCGGGGGAATCGCGGCCGGCATGGAGCTCGTCCTGGCGGTCGCATCCGACGACGATTTCATCGTGTCGATCGACGACGATGACCCGCCTCCGAACGACCACACGATCGAGGACATCCTCGATCTGTTCGGACGCGACCAGGCCGACGGTGAGATCGCCGGCGGTGGACTCGTCGGAGCGATGTACGACCGCTCGCGTGGTCTCACGCGACGGCTTCCGGACGAGGAACTCGTCGGCACGGTCGACGTCGACTACGTCGCGGGGAACCAACTTCCGACGTACCGCGTGCGATGCGTCCGAGACGTCGGAGTGTTCGATCGCGAGCTGTTCTTCGGATTCGACGATCTCGAGTTCGGCTTACGGCTGCGCGCGGCCGGATACCGGGTCGTCGTCGATGGAGACGTCATGACCAGCATGCGAGCACTCGCCGGCCGCCTCGGGAGGGGCGCCCGCATTCCGGGGAGCGGCCTGGCGCCCTGGCGCCGCTACTACAGCGCACGCAACATCGTGGCGCTCGCCAAGCGCTACGGCACGCGGACGGCGCCGGTGTGGGCAGTTGTGCACGGCGGGCCGGCCGCCGCCTTGAGAGCAATCGCAGTGCAGCGCAACTTCGGATCAGCGGGCGCTGCGATGCGCGGCGTGTTCGACGGCATCCGTGGGCGCGACGGCCTCGTGATGGTGCCCTGACGGGCAGCGAGATGTGCGCCGAGTGCGCAGGCCGACTCGAGTGTGAGACCCCTTCTCTAGGGTGGTTGGTACCGACTCCTCCCTGATTGGCAGTTTGATCGAGGAGGTACAACCGAGAGGTGTCCACCGGACGTCGAGGCGATGCTGGGCCGCGTGGCCGCTGTAGCGCCCGAGGAATTGGGTCGTGACGGGTGCAACGCCCGGTTGCGTGATCTGTCACGGCTGAGATCGTGGCTCGCCGCGGATGAGTTGCGTACTGCACGGCAGTTGAAGATGTTGGCCGCCGAAGGCAAGGCAGAGCCGGTCGAGTCGGCGTTGGCAGGTCAGGGCGGTCGTTCGTCGTCGGGGGCGCGCGACACGAGCGACCGCGAGGAGATCGCTGATGAGATGCCGGGGTTCGAGGAGGCGCTCGCGGATGGTGAGGTAACGGCGGGTCATCTCGACGCCCTCGCGATGGCCGCGAGGATGTTGCTGGCGCATTCTGAGTTGGTCGACGAGTTCCGGTCACGCGAGTCCGAGCTGTTGAGGTATGCGGTGTCGGAGGGTGTCGATCGGTTCCGCAAGCGGTGTCGGCGGTTGGCTCGATCGTTGATCGCGAGGGCTGACGCTGGTGCGGACGACGAACTCGAACGCCAACGAGCTCGCTCGACGGTCAAGACGTTCGTGGACTCCAAGACGGGGATGTGGCGCCTCGATGCACAACTCGACCCGGTGCGTGGGGCGATCGTCGACCGGCACCTGCAAGCGGAGCTGGCCCGACTGCGGGCACAAGATCAGCAGACC
>JASJHI010000137.1:0-20549 GCA_033791105.1 Acidimicrobiia bacterium
GCCTCGAGATCCCCGAGCAAGTACTCCGCCCAGGACTGGACCTGGAGTGATCCGAACCAGAAGGCCGACCCGAAGATCGAACTGCGCTCGGCGTCCCGGCCGAATCGGAGCATGTCCTCGAATTCGCCGCGCTGGTACGCGCGAGCGGCACACGCGATTTCCCCACACGATCGGATCACCGGCGAGGGGTGATCGACAGATGTGGCGAGGTCGCCTTCGACGTCGTAGATCGGGTCGAGCACAATCCGCTGGTGAGGCCGAGGTGGCACGAAGACGTTGCGGTACAGGATCAGCCTGCCGAACAGCTCGTGGTCGTCGTCGGCCGGACCCGGAAGGTTCCGAGCAGCATCGAGGCACCGCAGGGACGACTCGGTGTCGCCGACCAGGATGTACATTCCCGACGCCGCGCCGAACAGCTCTCGCGATCGGAGATCCAGTTCCTCGGCACGAGCGATCAACCCGTCGGCGACGCCGGCCAGCTCGTCGAATCGTGCGCTGAGCCAGCGATCGGCCATCTGCAGCGCGAGCAGTGCGAGTTCCGTCTCTCCGTCGATGGCAGCATCCCCGGCCAGCGCTTCGTCGGCCCATCCCATGATCGGCCAATCCGTCACGCCTGGAGGAGCGGCGTACGGGGCGACGAGTGCGACCGCGGCGGCGACATCCTGCCGGCAGAGCGCCTCTTCGAACGATCGGCGGAGATTCGGGATCTCGAGCCGCAGACGCCGCGCGCCCGCCTCGGAGCGGTGGAGGACTTCGTCGATCGAGTCCGCCACGAGGCCCACGAGGTGGCGATGCAGCAATTCCGTCACGACGGCCGTCTCCCCCCGATCGTCGAGCCGGTCCTCGGCGTAGCTGCGGATCGTCTCCAGATAGCGGT
This sequence comes from Acidimicrobiia bacterium, assembly GCA_033791105.1. Classification (GTDB taxonomy): domain Bacteria; phylum Actinomycetota; class Acidimicrobiia; order Acidimicrobiales; family Ilumatobacteraceae; genus JASJHI01. The sequence goes on from JASJHI010000137.1 coordinate 878, forward strand.
AGCGGCGAAATCCGTCGACATTGCCGGTATTGAGCAGCGACTTGTCGACGAGCGCCCCGAGCAGGTCCACCACGTCCACCTCATCGAATCCGTCGAGCACCACCACAGCACCGTCGAGCCCGAAGCTCCCGGCGAACACCGACAACTTGGCGAAGGCCTCCTGCTCGTCGGGTTCGAGTAGATCGTGCGACCAATCGACCGTCTCGCGGAGTGTCCGCTGCCGGTCTCGTGACCGCCGTCGTCGCCCGCCGGTCAGCACCTTGAACCGTTCGTCGAGGCGATCGAGCAGATCGGGCGGCGTCAACACGCCGACGCGCGCAGCAGCGAGCTCGATCGCCAGTGGGAGCCCGTCCAGACGCTCGCAGATCTGCTCGATCGTCCCGCCCTCGTCACCGAGATCGAACGAGGGATCGACCAGCATCGCGCGGTCGACGAAGAGCCCTACCGCCGTCGAGTCGGCCCCGGAGGCATCGAGGCCGGGAACCGCGACGATCTGCTCACCGTCGATTGCGAGGCCTTCGCGGCTCGTGGCCAGCACGCGCAGTGTCGGCGCGCCACCGAGCAGTGCCTCGGCAGTCTCGGCGGCCGCGTCGAGCACGTGCTCGCAGTTGTCGAGGACGAGCAACACCGACCGGGAGGAAAGCGCCACGCCGATCGCGTCGAGCGTCGGGGTCTTCACCCCGAGCGTCCGGGCGACCGCGGGCAGCACGTCGTCGTTGTCGCTGACCTCGGTGAGATTGACGAACGTCGTCACGTCGTGTTCGTCGGCGAGACGTTCGGCCACCGCAAGCGCGACCCGAGTCTTGCCCACACCGCCGACGCCGACCAGTGTCACGAGTCGAGACGTCCGTGTCCGATCGATGACATCCTCGATCAGCCCATCGCGGCCGACCAGCGAGGTCAGAACGACCGGCAGCGAAGTGGTCCTCGTCGACGATCGCAGGGTCGGGAATTCAGCGCTCCCGATCTGATGGATCCGTTCGTCGCGATCGAGGCCCCGCAACCGGTGCTCGCCGAGATCGAGCCCCTCGATGTCGCCGACCCCGGAGATCAGCTCCCACGTCGCCGCCGAGCACAGGATCTGCCCGCCGTGTCCCGCGTCCATGATCCGCGCGCAACGATTGAGGGTCGGTCCGAAGAAGTCACCGTCTCGCTCGTCCGCCTCGCCTGTGTGCAGCCCCATGCGGACGGGCAGTTCCAGCGCATCTTGTGCCGCCACCGCGGCCGACATGGCGGTCCGGGCCGACTCGAAGACGGCGCACATCCCGTCGCCGGTGTGTTTGAACACGCGCCCATCGTTCGCCTCGACGAGAGCGGTCAACGTTGCGTCGTGAGCCGCGAGCGCGGACGCCATCCCGGCCTGATCGGCTTGCCACCGGGGTGTCGACGACTCGATGTCGGTGAACAAGAACGTGTGTGTGCCACCCGACCTCGTCTCACCCAGTTGGTCCACCACGATCCGCCACCGTAGGCCGCTCAGGCCTCCCCCGGCTCTACCCGGTCGACCCGGTCGGCGAGCCCGTCGAGGATCAGGTCGAGTCCGAATGCGAACTCCTCGCCGTAGTCGTAGCCGGGCAGCATCACGTGCTCGATCGTCAACTCGACGAGATGCGGGTACTCGTCGGCCGGAAACGTGTCGAGCATGCCCCCAGCGAGCTCGTGCGTCTCGTCGGTGCCGCTGAACGGGAGGTTCACCTCCTGCAACACGAAGCCGTACGTGTAGCTGTCGAGCAGTGAGTAGGCATGTGCGGCCATCGGCAATGAGCAGCCGGCCCGACGCAGGCAACCGAGCACAGCGTCATGATGTCGGAGGGTCGCGGGCCCTGGCGCGGTGCGCGATTCCATCAAGCCGACCGCCCACGAGTGCCCGAGCAAGACGGCCCGCGCCGAGAGGGCGCGCGTCCGCATGGCCACCCTCCACTCGACGTCCGGGCCCGGCACCTCGATCTCGGCGAACACCATGTCGACCATGCCGTCGAGCACCTCGTCCTTGTTGGCGACATGGTGGTACAGCGTCATCGGCTTGACGCCCACTCGGTCGGCGAGCGTCCGCATCGTGAGCGCGCCGATCCCCTCGTCGTCGGCGAGCGCCACGGCGCCCGCGAAGAGGCGGTCTCGACTGAGGGTCCGGCGAGGAAGATCGCTCATCTGTTGTGAACCGTACAACGTACGGGTACGGTGTCCAACCACCCCGTACGTTGTACGGTTCGACGAGATCGAGGAACGATGACCGAGCAAGCACCCCCCACCACCCCCGCATCGATGCGCGCGATCGTCCAGGACGAGTACGGCTCCGCCGACGTATTGCAGCTCACCGATCGTCCGGTTCCCGAGGCCGGAGACGACGAGGTGCTCGTCCGCGTGCACGCCGCCGGACTCGACCGCGGGACCTGGCACCTCATGGCCGGATTGCCATACCTCATCCGCCCGGCATACGGATTCCGCGGACCGAGGCAGCCGATCGCAGGGATCGACCTCGCCGGCACTGTTGTGGCCGTCGGTGCGGACGTGAGCAGGTTCGGTCCCGGCGACGAGGTGTACGGCACCGGCAGCGGCACGTTCGCCGAATACGCGGTCACGTCGGAGTCGAAGCTCTCTCGCAAGCCGACGAACATCAATTTCGAGCAGGCTGCCGCCGTGCCCGTCTCGGCACTCACCGCGCTCCAGGGCCTGACCGACGTCGGACACGTGGCCGCAGGCCAGCGCGTCCTGATCATCGGCGCTTCAGGCGGGGTCGGCAGCTACGCGGTGCAGCTCGCCAAGGTATTCGGGGCCGAGGTCACGGCCGTCTCCAGCACTTCCAAGGTCGACGTCGTCCGTTCACTCGGGGCCGACCACGTGATCGACTACACGCGCGATGACTTCGCCGACGGGTCGACGCAGTACGACCTGATTCTCGACATCGCCGGAAACACCCGGCTCTCGAAGCTCCGCTCGGCGCTCACCGAGAAGGGCACCCTCGTCATCGTGGGCGGCGAGGAAGGCGGTCGCTGGATCGGCGGGATCGATCGCAACCTGCGTGCGCTGGCACTCTCGCCGTTCATCTCCCAACGGCTGACGATGTTCGTCTCGAAGGAAACCCACGTCGACCTCCAGCGGCTGACCGAGTTCATCGAGTCCGGCGACCTCACACCGTCCGTCGACTCGGTCGTCCCGCTCGCCGACGCACCCGACGCGATGCGTCGCCTGGAGGCCGGAGAGGTGCGCGGCAAGACCGTGATCTCGATCGCCGACGAATCCTGACGACGACGTCCTCGGTCGCTACTACGGTTCGCGACCGAGGGGCGAGATGATCAACGACGCCGCACGCACCACGTATCAGTACCTCCGGGTGGCGATGGTCGGAGTCGTCGTGCTCCTCGCGGCGTCGGTGCTGTTCGAACGAGCCGAGGTCGACTGCTGGCAGACATCGATCAGCGCCTACTACTACACCCCGGTCAGGGCGATCCTCGTCGGTGGGCTGATGGCGATCGGGCTCTGCCTCATCGTCATCAAGGGCTCGACCGCATGGGAGGACTCGTTCCTCAACTTCGCCGGGATGCTCGCTCCCATCGTTGCAGTCGTGCCGACCTCGACCGCCGGAACCTGCTGGTCGATCGAACCCGATCCACTCCCGATCGAGAACGGATCACTCGCCCCATGGGTGATCGCCAACATCGACAACAACATGAAGGCGCTGATCGTCGTCGGGATCGCAGGACTCGTCGTCGCCACGCTCATCGGTCTCCTGAGCGGGGCACTCCAGCAAGCGCTGCGCGCCGGCGGAGGGGGAACACTTGTGGGGCTGATCGGTGCCGTGACGATCGTCCTCGGCGCCTGGTTCGCCTTTCTCTGGTGGGACGACTTCTACACGAAGGGTCACTCGATCGCGGCGATCACGATGTTCGTGTTCCTCGCACTCGTCGTCGCGATCAACGCGCAGAAACACGCGGGCGACCGGGGCGTGTACTTCTGGATCTACACCGTGATCGCAGTCCTGATGGTGCTCATTGCACTTGCGATCTTCGCTGCCAAGTCATCGTGGGACCACGCTGTGCTCGTGCTCGAAGCGATCGAGATCGCACTGTTCGCCATCTTCTGGCTCGTCCAGACGGTGGAGCACTGGGACGGACGTCAGCCCGACGCAACAGTCGCGACGTAGATCGTGCTCTGCGCGTCGACGCCGGTGTAGAAGTTGGGGAAGCTCACGACGTGCGCATCGGCGGCTGCGAACACCGTACGAAGAACCTCGACGAACGGCTGGTCGGGAGGATCGTTGGACCACAGCGCGAACACGCCGCCCGGGCGTAATCGCTCGACGAGTCGGCCAAGGCCCGCAGGCTCGTAGAAGCCGGCATGTCGTGGGTGGAGCAGGTGCCGCGGCGAGTGATCGATGTCGAGCAGGACGACGTCGAGCCGGGTCGCGCCGTCGAAACCCTCGGCCACCATCTCGAAGAAGTCGCCGTGCACGAGCTCGCAACGCGGGTCGGCCGTGAGTTCATCACCGAGTGGGACGAGCCCGCGACGGTGCCAGTCGATCACTGCGCCGAGAGCGTCGATCACACGGAGTGATCGCACCCGCGGATCCTGCAGTGCGGCGCGCGCGGTGTACCCGAGACCGAGCCCACCGACGATCACGTCCAGATCATCGTCGCTGGTCGCGGCCAGACCGAGCCGGGCGAGTGCGATCTCGCCGGTCGTGAACAGGCTCGACATCAGGAAGTCGTCGCCGAGTTTCACCTCGAACACATCGACCTGCAACTCCGGCTCGAGACGCCGACGCAGGCTGATCTCGCCGATCGGCGTGGGCTCGCGGGCGAGTTCCTCGAACGTCCGGCTCATCGTCGGAGCCTTCGAACCACCACTACGACAGGGTGAGAATGCGTTCGACGTTCGCATCGTCGAACGCTTCGGCGGGCGCGGTCTCTGGGCCGGTGAGCAGTGCCAGGACGGGTGCGATGGTCATCGGCTCGGTCGCGAGTTCGTCGCGGAACGCAGCGCGTCGCGCCCGCCCCTCTGGCGTGAAGGTGGCACGGATCTCGGTCTGGAGGTGCCCACCGATCCGGAGGCGGCGCATCCGTTCGGCCCGCTCGCCGACGTACGGCTCGAAGGCAGCCGATGACCAGTCGTCGCCTGCGAGCATGATGTCGGCGACCGAACGCGCGTCACGCAACGCGACGCTCAACCCCTGGCCCACGATCGGGTCGGACCAACCGGCGGCGTCGCCGACGAGTACGGCACCGTCCGCAACTGGCCCATCGGTCGTCCACGCGTCGCTGCCGGCGACGTACGCGCACGGACCGGCCTGTTCCCCGCCGGCCAGAGATTCGCTGCCCGGAAGTGACTCGAGCCGGAACGCTCGTTGCAGCTCGTCGCCACGATCCGCACCCGACGTGCGGGCTCCGGTCTCACACGCAATGTAGAGCCGGACATTCCCCTCCGGTCTCGGGAAGATGAGGTAGTGGACGTCTCCCTCCGTGCCGATCGCGGCACGATCGGCGGGCCACTCCTCGCTCCGCACGAGCAGGCCCCCGAGCACCCGACCCGACGTCACCTGCTCCTGTTCGATCCCCAGCGCACGGCGCACGGTCGAATGCCGACCGTCTGCGCCGACGACGATCCGAGAACGGACAGACGACTCGACGCCGTCGACCTTGTACTCGACGGTTGGGGTGCCACCGGCGCTGACTGCGACGGTGAGGTCGGCCACGCCACGCCGAACGGTTACACCCCGTTCGGACGCTGCGGAGAGCAGCGCCTCGCACGCCTGAGGATGGCCGACCGCAATCCCGCCGCCGACATCGGGGAGCAACATGGAGAGTGGAATCCCGGCGGCCTCCGCATCACTCGGCTCGACATCCTCGTCGTAGCCGACCATCGTCGTGTTGTACCCACCACCGGCGTCGAGAACGGGGTCCTCGAGGCCGAGTCGCTGCAACTCGGCAGCACCCCACGGCTGCATGTACTCACCGCGCACTCGGTCCTGGAATGCGACCTGCCGCTCGAGCAAGAGGACCGCAAGCCCGGCCGGCGCGAGTTGCGCAGCGAGCGCGGGCCCTGCGATCCCGCCACCGATGATCACGACGTCGTACTGCTCCACGAACCCCTCCTCGAAAGCGCGGACCATATCAGTGGCCTGAGACCGGCAAGCCCACCCACCGGACGTGTTCCTTTCGACGCATGACAACCTGCGTTGCGCTGGCGACCACCCAGGTTGTCATCGAGCAGGACCGATGCCCGGTGCTCCGTGGCCGACGAAGCGGTCGAGAACGTTGGCGGTGACCCGCCCGACCGCGACGTCCTCGGCGAGACCGAACACCCAGTCGGTCGTGCCGATGGTGACCACCTCGCCACCAGCAGCACCGAAGGGCCGACAGGTGAGCATCGCCGAGTTGCCGTGGCGAACGCGGGCGAGGTTCTGCTCGTCGGCGCCGCCATGAATCCGTGTCGCGATGAACTCCGCATCGCCCTGATCGCTCAGCGCGGCGATCGAGCTGGGGTAGTCACCCAGCCCCAAGTTGCTCGACGGGGTGAACGCGACGATCTCGATGTCGTCGGGCGGTGTGGCCAGATCGGCCGGGCGGGCCGCGATCGGAAGCTGCATCTCGTCGAACGTGATCGGGCAGCCGACCGTCTCGTAGCCGACGACACCATCGTCGGCGCCGAGCACGTCGCCGTACCCGAGCCCGGTGCCTTCGAACAGCCAATGGCGGTCGCGATAGACGACGAAGCCACCGACGCCGCGCGCTGTGGCGGCGCCGAACCGGTGATACAGACCGAACGCCGAGCCGGCCCCGAGGAGCGCCCACTCCGGTCGACCGACCAGCGGGTCCGCCCACATCCCGGTCATCGACTCCGGATGCCCGTCGGCGACGACCGGGTCATCGGTGTGCGCGGCGTACTTGTGGCACACCATGGATACGCCGTCGAGACGCACCTGCCAGAACATCGTGTTGCCGGAGAAGGTGGCGAAGTGACCGCCGTCGCGAATGTGCTGCTCGACGGCCGCCCGCTGACCCACCGACCAGTACTCGTCGTGGCCGACGCTGAGCACGAGGTCGTACCCGTCGAGGACCGTCGGGTCCTCGGCGAGGTCGGACGAGATCGCGTAGTCGAACTCGTATCCCGCCGCTTCTGCCCATTCCACGAAGCGCCGTTCGTGGGTGAACCAACCGGTGGACCCGATCGCGGACGGATAGGCGTGCTCGGTCCGGTATCTCTGGAAGATCGAACCATCCGCGTCGGGTTCTTCGCGCCATCGCACCGGACGAGCCTTGCGGTCGTCGCGATCGACCTCGGGGCGGCAGAGCAGGCCCCGACCGAATGGGCGGGCGAACGCCACTTTCGACCCGCCAGTGTAGAGGCTGCGGCCACCCCAGGTGTTGTAGGCATTCCAGGTGTTGGTGGCGAGGACGAGTAGTGCCCGGCGCGGGACGTCGGACCCGGATCGTCCGCGCACGACGAACCCGGCGTGCGCGATGTCGTGCCCGGACGCCGCCCCGCGAGCGGTCAATGTGACGAGGTAGAAACCCGATCGCCAGCCGGCGTCGACCGGGATCTCGACCGAGACCGGCCACGCGCATCCCTCCGCATCGGCATCCGACGGCGGCGGCGTGAACGAACCCGGCAGTTCCGACGCCGACCAGACCACCTCACGTGCCGCGCCCCAGCGTTCGACGAGCACGTCGTACCATTCCGCACGGGTCGAGACATGCAACGCCACGGGCTCGCCGGAACGGGTGCTCAGACGACCGCAATAGCCCTCGATGTCATCGTGGAAGGTCTGGTCGTCCATCGACATCGGACACTAGACCTGCAGCCGGCGGGTGGTGCCGAGGCTCGCCCGAGTCGACATCAGCCCTCCGCTGGCGGAGAATCACCGGACGGTTTGCGCGCGAGATCGAAGAGCCCCTTCAGCAGTGCCAGCAGGATAAAGCCGACTGCAAACCTTACGAGCAGCGCGGGAAACCACCGACGGACGGGAGTCTCCAGGTCATCCGGTGAAGACGTGACCGCCGACAGCGGCTGAGGTTCGCTCCACCCGAGCGTCTCGTTGACCTTCAGGATCGGCACCGTGTCGAACGCCAACCACACCGCCTCCGCCATGCCGTGACGGTCACTCACCACACACTCGCAGTGGTCGGCCTCGGCGGCCGCGAACGATTCGGCGGCGGAGAACACGACGACCAACACAGTGACCAGGCCAACGATCGTGCCCTTCGCCCATGCACCGATGCTCACGAGGACGACGGCCCAGGCCCCGATGCCGATGACTGCGATCATCATGGCCGAGGAAACGGCGCCCGGACCCAGATCATCGACCGTGGCCCCGTCGACACCATTGTCACGGACCAAGTCCCAGCCGGTCAGCGCGAAGAAGAGCACGACAATGCCGATTCCGACGAGAGTGAACCACCGAACCGCGTCATCCCGTGACCTCGAGTCGTCGCCCCCGGACATCCGACAAGTGTCGCGCTGCCTCGACGCGCCGGCCAGCCCCTCCGCCGCTCCTGCCTCGGGCGGCTCCATCGACCGCGTGCTCAGCCGGTGAGCCAGCGCGACAGCGACAGCGCCACGCAGGCCGGCTTGGGGGCACCATCGACCTCGACCGTGATGCGCATCTCGGTCTGTAGGCCGCCGTCGATCTGAGCGACATCGGTCAGCTCAGCCGCGGCGCGCAGCCGGCTCCCGACCCGGACAGGCGTCGGGAAGCGGACCTTGGCGAGCCCATAGTTGATGCCCGCCTCGAAGCCGCGTACCTGCACGATGCGCGGCAGAAAGTAGTTCGTCAGCGACAGGGTGAGATAGCCGTTGGCGATCGTCGAGCCGAAGGGTCCCGCCGCGGCGCGTTCGGGATCGACGTGAATCCATTGGTGATCGCCGGTCGCCTCGGCGAACGCGTCGATGCGCGCTTGGTCGACGATCAACCACTCGCTGTAGCCGAGGTGGGTGCCAAGCGCTGCGGCGACGCCATCAGGGCCGTCCAGCACGGTCCGCGGCTCCGACGCGTCATCCATCGGTCGCGCCCAGCGACTCGAGCGTCTCGGACGCTTCGGACAGGATCCGATCGACGAGTTCGGCGCAGCTCGGCAGGTCGTCGAGCATCCCGACGACCTGGCCACTCGCCAGAACACCACCGTCGACATCGCCGTCCACGAGGCCCGCTTTCAGGAGCATGGGCGTGTTGGCGGCCATCACCATCTGCGACCACGACAGACCCATCGATTGTCGCATCGCGTTGCCCTCGTCCCACATCTCGCGGAAGCCGAGCCCCGTCATCCCCTTGAACCTCTGGGCGTTGATCGCTGCCCGTGGGAGCGATGTGATCTTGCCGCCGCCGGACTCGAGTTTCTCCACGAGTCCGGTGCGTAATACGCGGTGTGGCACGCCGTCCACCTGAGTCGTCACGACCGTGTCGGTGACCGAATGCCCGAGGTAGAAGTTCTTGATCGCGTCGGGCACGGACGAGTCGGACGTGAGCAGGAAGCGTGTACCCATCGCGATCGCGTCGGCGCCGTAGGCGAGCGCGGCGACGAGACCGCGACCGTCAAAGTAGCCACCTGCGGCGATGACCGGCACGCGTCCGGCCACGGCATCGACCACCTGCGGCAACAGGATCGAGATCGGCACCGAGCCGGTGTGTCCACCGCCCTCGCCGCCCTGTACGAGCACGGCGTCGACACCCCACTCGAGCACTTTCTCGGCGTGCCGCTTCGCCCCGATCGACGGGATGACGAGCAGGCCGCCCTCATGGAGCCGGTCGATCAGGTCCTGCTTGGGCGCCTGTGCGAAACTCGCGACTCGCACACGTTCGTCGATCATCAGCTCGATGCGGTCGCGCACGTCGGCCGAGTCGGCCCGTAGGTTGACCCCGAACGGCTTGTCGGTGCGGCGCTTCACCTCGACGATCGAGTCGCGGAGCTGACGGAAGTCCATCGTTGCGCTGGCGAGGATGCCGAGCGCGCCTGCCTCGGCCGAGGCGGACACCAGTGACGGCCCGGCCACCCAGCCCATGCCGGTCTGCACGATCGGCACATCGACGCCGACCAGCTCACAGAACGACGTGCGGAGCCGAGCGTGCATCAGTGGGGAATCTCGCGGTACCGGAGTCCGTCGGGGTCGAGCCTCGCGAGTATCGCCAGCTCATCTGTACTGGCGGACCGCGAGATCGGCACGTCGTCTGCGATCGCCAATTCGAAGCTGGTCGCCTCCACTACTTCATCAACGGTCACGCCAGGGTGGACCGACGCGAGCCGCATCGTCCGGTCGGGCGTCTCGAAGTCGAGTACGGCCATGTTGGTCACGACGCGTGGGATGCGATGCCCCGCGGCGGACTCGCCGAGTTCGGCCGCCCGGTCGTAGCCGATCCCGCTGACCATGTCGACCTGCTCGGCAAAGACCCGCTCGGTGTGCCGAGGGATCCAGTAGCTGACCGCATGATTGATCGTGTTGCCGGGACCACCGCGTACGCCGAGGAGTTGCACCTTGGGCTGCTTCCAGTCGCCGATGTTGGAGATGTTCGTATTGCCGTGACGGTCGATCTGGCTGGCGCCCATCATCACGTGGCGCCGACCGCCCCACAGCGTGTCGAAGACCGACCGGAACGGGATCCAGCCCTCGATCGTCTTGTCGGTCCCCCCGATCGGCAGGTCGCCGTCCACGAAGAACGCGATCCCGTCAGAGACGAGTAGATCCGGCTCGAACGTGGCGCGCGCGAGGCGGGCGCCGAGCATCGGCATCGTTCCCATGCCCGACCCGAAGATCTCGCCGTCGCCGCGGAACGCCTCGGCGCAGGCGACCGCGATCACGTCGGCGAGCCCCTGACCGGTTGGGATCGTCTCAGCGGCCACGGACGGCCTCCTGATAATCGGCCTCGCTCCCGGCGAGGTACGTGTCGACGAACACCCGCCACGATTCCGGGTCACGGGCCGCTGTTGCGTACTCGGTCTGGAAGGGCTCGTCGCGGTCGTAGTCCGGCTCACACGAGGTGAAGTGGGCCCCGTTGGGCGACTCGATCACGCCGTCGACCATCGACCGGTTGATGCGCAGCGTGTGGAAGGAACCCTCGTCGAGCAGCCCAGCAGTCTCCACCACCCTCTCGCACGACACGAAGCGGCGGCCCGTCTCGCAGGCACCGAGGTAGACGTCGTCGAAGTAGATGTCGGGCCCGAGGTACTGGGCGTTGCCGCGGGCATCGGCGCGGTTCATGTGAACGAACGCGGCGTCGAGCCGGATCGCGGGTACGGCGAGGAGTTCCTCACCATCGGCGTACGGCGAGGTCACGGTGCGGAGATCGGCATTGACGTCCATCACGCCGCTGCCGAGCCCGGCCCTCGTGGGCAGGAACGGCAGGCGCAGGGAACCGGCGAACAGCGCCCACTGCAACATCCCCTCGTCGTATTCGACGAGCTCGGGAATCGTGCCGCTCTGGCGGGCGGCACGGAAGTGCGGCTCGAGCGGGATGGAGTCGAGTGTCACGAAGCCGTAGACGAGCTTGCGGATCTTGCCCGCCGCGCACAACAACCCGACATCCGGCCCGCCGTAGGTGACGACCGTGAGATCGGTCACGTCGGAACGCAGTAGGGCCCGCACGAGGCTCATCGGCTTGCGTCGGCTCCCCCAGCCACCGATGCCGAGCGTCATGCCCGACTCGAGTGTGGCGACGGCGTCGTCGGCCGCCATCAACTTGTTCACCCGGGTTCTCCTTCGTCCTTGCCCTCACCGGTCTGGGCGGAGCCGGCCTTGTCGGTTCCGGCGAAGTCGTCGCGCAGTTCGTCGCCGACACCCGAGAGATTGAGTTCGTAGGTGAAGCCCTGCTCGAAGCGGTAGCTGCGCTTCACGTCCCAGAGGTCGATTCCGTTGAGGCTCTCCTTGGCGGCGCGGATCACGACCGGCGACTTTTCCGCGATCGAGTCGGCGACGCGCATCGCTTCGGCGAGCAGGTCCTCCCGCGGCACGACAGCGAGGACACTGCCGAATCGCTGGAGCTCGTGGGCGGTTGCGGTCGTCGAGGTGTAGACCATCTGGCGCATCTTGTGCTGCGGCACGAGCCGGGACAGGTGTGTCGCCGCGCCGAGCGCGCCCCGGTCGACCTCGGGAAGTCCGAAGTAGGCGTCGTCACTGGCGATGATGATGTCGCTGTTGCCGACGAGTCCGATGCCGCCGCCGACGCAGAACCCGGCCACGGCGCTGATCACCGGGACCGGGCACTCGTAGACCGCAGCGAACGCCGCGAAGCAACCCTTGTTGGCGCCGATCAGGGCGTCGAACCCGGTCGTGTTCTGCATCTCCTTGATGTCGACGCCGGCGTTGAAACCTTTGCCTTCAGCGCGCAGTACGACGACTCGTGTATTTGTGTCACGTCCGGCGCGTTCGATGGTCGCGGCCAGCTCGAACCACTCGGCGACGGTCAATGCGTTCACGGGGGGACAGTCGACGACGACGTCCACGACGCCGCGCTCGGACACACTTGCGGTGATCGGCACGACCGCAGACCTTACCGGTCATCTGACGCTCCGTCAGATTCCGGTGCCGACGTGACAGGGACGGCGGAATGGTCGCCGGAGTGCCACACCTGCGAATGGGACGTGGGCGTCTCGGCGCCGGCGGTCAGCCCACCACTGCCGTCGAGTAGGCGATCCGGGACCGGCGCGCCGGGAGTGGAACCGACCACCGGCCGACGCCGCTCGCCCAACCTCTGCGGGAGCTACCGCGGCTAGGTTCACCCGACATGGACCGGACGACGGCCACGTGATCGGATTCGACTTCACCGGTCAGGTCGTGCTCGTCACGGGTGGCACCAAGGGAGTGGGTCGCGGCATTGCCGCGGCGTTCTCCGCGTCCGGAGCAGCCGTCGCTGTCGCCGCGCGTTCACCGGTCGCCGATCTCCCGTCCGACTGGGAGTTCGCCGAGGGAGACCTCCGTGACGGCGAGCAGGCGGCGGCGCTCGTCGACCTGATCGTCGGCCGGTGTGGTCGCTTGGACGTCGTGATCAACAATGCCGGTGGATCGCCGCCCGCCGACACGGCCACGGCGTCGCCCCGCTTCTCAGAACGAATCGTCCAACTCAATCTGCTGTCCGCGATCTACGTGTCCCAGCGCGCCAACCATCACATGCAAGCGAGTGGTGGTGGCTCGATCGTCAACATCGGCAGCGTCACCGCGATGCGACCGGCACCGACGGTCGCGGCCTACGGCGCCGCGAAGGCCGGGCTCGTCAACTACACGCTCACAGCGGGGCAGGAATGGGCCCCGAAGGTCCGGTCAACTGCGTCACGCCGGGACTGATCCGCACCGAGCAGAGTGAGTTGCACTATGGCGGTGCGGAGTCGATTGCCCGCATCGAGGCGGCGATCCCAATGCAGCGGATGGCAACGCCGGACGACATCGCAGCGGCGTGCATGTTCCTCTCATCGCCGGGGGCGTCCTACGTCACTGGCGCCAACCTCGTCCTCGACGGCGGAGGCGACCGACCAGACTTTCTGAATCACCGCGAGGGCGGCTGACCACCGACCAACAGATCTGGGGCCATAGTCCGATCGAGTCCGATCAGCTGCGGACCGGCACGTGTCCTACGCTGGCCCGCATGGCGATCTTCCATGTCGCGACCGTCACACCGACCAAGGAGGAGATGCTCGCACGCTGGATTCCGACCCAACCGTGGGGTCCACCAGCAGAGGTATCGACGAGGGTGATCGGGTCGTTCCGTTTCGACGACCCAGACGGACGGGTCGGGATGGAAACCCATCTCATCGACGCCGACGGGCTTCTGCTGCAGGTGCCCCTGACCTATCGCGATACACCGCTGGAAGGCGCCGAAGATGCATTCATCGCCGAGATGGAGCACTCCGTACTCGGTACCCGCTGGGTGTACGACGGGCTCGGTGACGACCGGTTCGTCGCCTTGCTCGCCGGCGTTGCGATGACAGGCCAGGGAGAGGCGCTCGGGATGGCGCTGCACGACGGTCGCTGGTACATCTCGCCGAGCAGTGTGCGCATCCGAGGTGGGGGCTGGACGCGGGAACCGGTCCCGGTCGATGGCTTCACCGTCGATGCAGACGACACGACCGACGTCGTGCTTCGCAGCGACCGGTTCGAACTCACCGTATTCCGGCGCCCGTCCTCCAGGGATCGCCCGTCGATCGGGCTCACGGCAACCTGGGACGAACACCCGGATCCCGTCCTTCTTGCCGAGGTCCGAGAACGGTAGAACACCCAAGGAGCCACAAGGGGCTTGCGGTTCTGGACCCTGGTGCCCCGCCGGCCCGCGAACTTGCTTCGGATGGGGAACCGTGCCATGTCAGGAGCATGCAACGGCGACGATCCAGTCGCCGACGCGCTCACGGTCGAGTCGCGCCGAGAGTGATCCGATCGCCTCCATCGCCGGCTCGTGTCCGATCCGGTCGGCGCGGCGGTCGTAGATCGTCCGGGCGACCTCCCGGCCGAACTCAGGGTGCGGCTGTACGCCGAGAACGCGCGAGCCGTAGACGAAGCCGGCGATCGGCGTGCTGTCGGCCGACGCGAGGAGCGTCGCACCGTCGGGCAGTTCCAGAACCTGGTCGCGGTGGATCGCGGCGACGGTGAAATCGCGCTCGCGGTCTCCGCGCTCATCTCCCGGCGGTGCCTCGTGGAGCCGATACTCGACGGCGCCGACGGTGTAGCCGACGTCCTCGACAGGTGCGCCGAGTTCGAGGCCGATCGCTTGGTGGCCGAAACACACGCCGACGAGCGGTCGATCATCGGCGAGCAGTCGCCCGGTGAACCCTCGCAGGCGGATGATCCAGTCGGCGACCTCGTAGACGCTCCGCCTCGACCCGCCGATCAGCCAGGCATCGCAGTCAGCAGTGGAGGTTGGCAACTGGCCGAGATCTGCCCGGTATGTGACGAACTCCAGGCCGTCGCGGGCGAGGAGGGACCCATACAGCGCCGCGTAGTCGCCCGCGATCGACGCGATCTGCTGGTCGAGCGTGTCGCACTGGAGCAAACCGATCCGCATTGTTATGTACCCTAACAGATGTGTAAGATTGTTCGGATGGGAGTAAGGCCAACTCACTCGTGACCACGCAAACTGAGGTCCGCCCCCGCGAAGGCGACCTCAATCGATCTGCCGTCGTCGACGCGGCGATCGAGATGCTGCCCGACACTGGCCTCGACGGCCTCACGCTCACCGGCTTGGCGGAGCGGCTCGGCGTCTCGCAGCCGGCGATGTACCGCCACCTGGACGGAGTGGACGACCTCTGGCGCGAGCTGGGCCTGGAGGGCCGCAACCGCTTGGCCGAGACTCTCGGCGAGGCCGCGATGGGGCGGAGCGGCGTCGAGGCCGTCGAGGCCACCGCGTATGCGTGGCGAGCGTTCGCCACCGAGAGTCCGGAGCTGTATGCGGCGACCGATCGCATCCCCTGCGCCGGCGACCCCGATCTCGAATACGCAGTCCAGCGGATCGTCGAGATCCTCTCCCACTCGCTGCGCGGCTTCGGCCTCGACGACGCAAAGACCATCGACGCGGCGGGCACCCTACGGAGCGCGCTGCACGGATTCGTGCACCTCGAGATCGTCGACGAACACCCTGCCCAACACGACAACGACGCCGGGTTCGCGGCGATGGTCGACATGTTGTGCGTCGGCCTCGAACACCTCGCGGAGCAAGGAGAACCCCAATGACCGATGAGGGAATGAGCGACGAACGCAGGCCAATGAAGATGCACTGGTTTCTTCCTACCGGCGGTGACAGTCGCGACGTGCTGCCCGACCCCGACCGTCCCGGCCGGCGCCCTCCGACCCACGACTACCTCGCACAGGTCGCGCTGGCGGCCGAGGCAGCCGGCTTCGACGCGATGCTCACGCCGTGTGGCACCGGCTGCGAGGACGCGTGGATCGCCACGGCGTCGCTGCTCGGAGTGACAACCAGGATCAAGTTCCTCGTCGCATTCCGTCCCGGCCTGCTCTCCCCGACGCTCGCCGCGCAGATGGCGAGTACCTACCAACGCATGTCCGGTGGCCGGATGCTGGTCAACATCGTCACGGGAGCCGAACCACGCGAGCTTCACCGCTTCGGCGATTACGCTGACAAAGAAACGCGGTACGAGCGCACCGGTGAGTTCCTCGGCATCATGCGGCGCGCGTGGTCGGGTGATCCGGTCGACGTCGCTGGCGATCACTACACCGTCGAGGGTGCGACCACACGCGAGGTTCCGGACCCGGTGCCGGAGATCTACTTCGGCGGCGCTTCACCAGCCGCCAAGCGCGTCGCGGCCGAGCATGCCGACGTCTACCTCGTCTGGGGCGAACCGCCCGAGTCGGCGCAGCAGCAGTTGCTGGACGTGCAAGCGCGAGCCGCCGAGATCGGGCGCACACTGCGGTACGGCATCCGCTTCCACGTCATCGCCCGACCGACGAGCGACGAGGCGTGGGCAGCGGCCGACGCACTGCTCGACGGCATCTCCGACGACGACATCGCGGCAGCCCGCGCAGATTTCGAGGCCACGATGTCGGAGGGGCAACGCCGGATGGCCGAACTGCACGGTTCGGGGACCGAGCACCTCGTGATTCACCCCAATGTCTGGGCGGGGATCGGCCTCGTGCGCGGCGGCGCCGGCACGGCGATCGTCGGGTCGTACAGCGAGGTGGCCGACCGCCTCGAGGAATACCAGCAGCACGGGTTCGACGAATTCATCCTGTCGGGCTACCCACACCTCGAGGAGGCGCACTGGTTCGGCGAGGGTGTGATGCCCGAACTGCGTTCACGAGGACTCGTCGCTCCCGTCGTCGACGCCGGTGGCACCGTGTTCTCGTTCCGCTGATCGAAGAACCGCACCGACGGGAGGTCAACCGGTACTGAACGGCAGTGATTCGTAGCGACGCACGTACGGTCCCGGTGCGAACCGCCCAGCGTCAGCATCCACCGTGAAGTCGGGAAACCTGGTGAGCAGACGTTCGAGCGCGATCCCGCCGGACAGCCGGGCGATCGATGCGCCGAGACACAGATGCGGGCCGTACCCGAGACTCAGCATCCGTTTGAAGTCGCGACGTACGTCGAGGTCACCGGCACTCGGTCCGAACTCGCGCTCGTCGCGGTTCGCCGACGCGTAGGCGAGCATGACCTTGCTGCCCGATGCGATGCCGACACCGCGCACCTCGACATCGCGAGTCGTCGTGCGGGCGAGGTTCTGCACCGGCGAGGTGAGGCGCAGAAATTCGTCGACCGCTGGGCGAATGAGGGTCGGATCGTCGAGCAGGATCTGCCGCTCGTCGCGGCGCGTCGTGAGGAGTTCTGCAGAACCGCCGAGCAGTCCTGTGGTCGTGTCGTTCCCGCCGGTGATCATCGTGAAGATGAGCCCGAGGATCCACTGCACCGATGCACGTTCGTCACCCGAGCCGACGAGGTCGCTCACGAGGTCCTCGCCGGGATTCGTACGGCGGTACTCGATCAGCTCGGTGGCGAACTCGAAGAGGTCCAACGCACCCCGGCCGGCCGCGGCGACATCGCCACCGGCGTTTGCCGCGACGATCGAGTCGGTCCAGCCGTCGAAGCGGTCCCGATCGGCCTCGGGAACCCCGAGGTAGTGAGCGACGATCCAACTCGGCAGCGGCTTGAACCGCGACTCGACGATGTCGACGGCCACGCCGGCCGCAGCTTGCCCGGCGATCCGGTCGAGCAGCCGGTCGACGAACGCCGTGATCGGTTGCTCCATCGACGTGACGTTGTGCGACGTCATCGGTCGGTTGACGAGGAGCCGCATCTCGGTGTGATCCGGCGGATCCATCATCACGATCGGGAGCACGCCATCCTCGAACAACGACATGCCGTGGGGATCCGGTGTCAAGCCCTGCGCAGACGAGTAGGTCTCCCAGTCGCGGACCGCGGCGAAGACGTCGTCGAAGCGGCTGAGCACCCAGTAGGTCGGGTAGTCGGTGCTCTCGACCGCGTGGACCGGGTCGGTGGCGCGCAGTTCGGCGTAGCTGTCAAAGGGATTGCGCCAGGACTCCGCACCCCGGAGTTCGAAGGTTGCCGTCATCATGTGCTCCGTTCTCGAACGGCCGGGGTCAGGCCCGCTGGTTGGACACACTCACGGTCTCGCCGACCATGTAGCTGCTGTAGTCGCTGGCGAGAAACACGATCACATTGGCGATCTCCCAGGGTTCGGCGGCACGCCCGAACGCCTCGCGGGACGTCAGCTCGGCGAGCAACTCTTCGGAGGTGACCTTCGCCAGGTTGGCGTGCATCGCCAGGCTCGGGGCCACCCCGTTGACCCGCACTCCCCGGGGCGCGGCCTCGACGCCCGAGCACCGGGTGAGTGCCATCACGCCGGCCTTCGCCGCGGCATAGTGCGCTTGTCCGACCTGCGCACGCCAGCCGAGCACCGACGCGTTGTTGACGATGACACCGCTCCCGCGCGTGTACATGTGGTTGAGGGCAGCGCGGGTACAGCGGAACGTGCCGTTGAGCGTGACGTCGAGGACCCGCGACCACTGGTCGTCGGTCATCGCGTGCACCTCGGCGGTGCCGCCGAGACCCGCGTTGTTGATCAGCACATCGACGTGGCCGAGCTGCTCGACTGCGGCACCGAACATCGCCTGCACGCTGTCCTCGTCGGTGACATCGCAGGGCGTGGCCGCCACACCGAGTTCGGACGCGGTCTCGGCGAGTCGGGCCTCGTGGCGATCCGAGATCATCACGGTGGCGCCCTCCTCGACACAGCGACGCGCGGTGGACGACCCGATCCCGCTGCCGGCGGCCGCCGTGATCAGGACGGTCTTGGCGGCGAGGAGGCCGTGGCCACCGACATAGTCGGGGGTGGTGGGTGTGGACTCGCTCATCGGGGCTCCCTCGGCAGGCCGAGCACTCGTTCGCCGAGCACATTGCGTTGGATCTCGTTCGAACCGCCGTAAATCGTGTCCGACCTGGTGAACAGGAACAACTTCTGCTCGAGCGTCAATGCGTATCGCCCTTCGAGCGGTCCGTCGCGATCGGGGTCCGCGACGAGACCGGCGGCACCCATCACGTCGATGGTCAGCTCGCCGAGATCTCGATGCCATGTCGCCCAGTGCAGCTTGGAGATGCTCGCCTCCGGACCGGGTACACCGGTGGCCGACATCGAGCGGCGAGCGTTGAGCTTGATCAGCTCGAGCCCGATACGGGCATCGACGAGCCGCTGCCGCATCACAGGATCATCGGTCAGACCGCGGCCGCGCGCCAGATCGACCGTGTGCTCGAGTTCGCGTTCGAAGCCCACCTGCTGGGCGAGTGTGGAGATCCCGCGTTCGAAACCGAGCAACCCCATCGCCACGCGCCAACCATCGCCGACCTCGCCGACGACGAGGTTGCGTTCGGTACGCGCATCGTCGAAGAAGGTCTCGTTGAACTCGCCGCCGCCCGTCGGCTGCACGATCGGGCGCACTTCGATGCCGTCCTGGTTCATCGGAACGAGCAGGAACGACAGACCGGCGTGGCGTGACGAGCCACATTCGGTGCGCGCGATCACGAAGGCCCAATGTGACACGTGGGCCAACGACGTCCACACCTTCTGACCGTTGACGACGATCTCCTCGCCGTCGACGACCGCTGAGGTTCGTAGACCAGCAAGGTCAGAACCGGCTCCTGGCTCGGAGAAAAGCTGGCACCACGTCTCCTCTCCCGTCAGCATCGGCTGCAGGTACCGGGCCTTCTGGGCCTGGGTGCCGTGCACGATGACCG
>JASJHI010000138.1:0-17393 GCA_033791105.1 Acidimicrobiia bacterium
GGTCGTTACCCAGACGTACAGCAACTGGCGCAACGCGCGCACGATCCGACTCGGCGCGGGTGTCGCGTACTACGCCCTCTTCGCAATCGTCCCGCTGCTCAGCCTGACGATCGTGCTCGCCGAGCTGATCGTCAGCCAGGCGGACATCGAGCAGTTCTTCTACGACGTGGCCGACGACATCGGCGTCGACCAGTCGATCGTGCAGTCGTTCCTCGCCGAGATCGACAAGTCGTCTGTCACCAGCGGTCTGGGGATCATCGGATTCGCGACACTCGTCTTCGCCGCGCTCCTCGTGTTCTGGGCGGTGCAGGATGCCTTCGACGAGGTCTGGGAAATACCTGTCCAATCGGGTGCGAAGGCCACGATCTGGCATCGTCTCACCGCGCTGACCGTGGTCGGAGGCGGAGCGGTCGTCATCGTGCTGATCCTCGTGTTGAACTCGGTGGCGAGCCTGCTCCAGTCGTTGATCCCCGGTGACGACGCATGGGTCGCGTGGCTCGACCGGCTGATCGGCGCGCTGACGTCCTGGGTCGTCCTGGTCCTGTCGATCATCGTGCTGTTCCAGGTGCTGACGAGGGTGCACATCCGACTCATCCCGCTCGCGATCGGCGCAGGTGCCACGGCCGTGCTGCTGACGATCGGCACGACGGCGCTCGGGTACTACCTGACCCACTACGCAAGCGAGTCGCTGAGCGGTGCGGCGGGCGGTGTCCTGCTGACGTTGTCGTGGTTCTACTACGTCTCCCAGATGGTGCTCGTCGGAGCGCATCTCACCCGCGTGCTCGACGAGCGTCACCACCCCGGCGGTGGTGAAGTCTCTGGCGGTGACGGCATGGCGGCCGACGTGACCGTCACGGACTGACGGCCCTTACGCCGGGTCGGTGCGCACGACTCGTTCGACTCGGTCCAGTTCGTCGCGTTGTTGCGCCGCGACGCCGACGAGAACGAGCGCAATGCCGCCGACCTCCACCCATGATGGCGTCTGGTCGAGCCAGATCCATCCGATGAACGTGGCGGTCACCGGAAGGAGCGCGAGCAGTACGGAGAACCGTCGGATCGGGATGCGGCGGAGGTTGAACTGGTCGATTCCATAGCCGATCGCGTTCGAGAAGACACCAACGATCAGACACGCCGCCAGCAGGCTCGGCGTGACCCAGACATGGCCACTGCCGGGCGCGCCGATCGGTGTGGTCACGAGTGCACCGATCGCGAGGCCCACACCGAGGCCGGCAACGCCCCGATCGAGTCGGGCGACGCGTGCGCCGACGACGATGTAGGTGGCCCAGAGGGCAGAAGCGATCAGGATGTACGTGACCCCGATCGCATTGTTGCCGAGTTCGCCGCCCCCGAGTACGCCGACTCCGGCGACCGCGAAGAGCAGCGCCACCGCATTGCGCGCCGATCGCGTCGTGGCAGCGGCCACAGCGATCGGTCCGAGGAACTCGATCGTCACACCCTTGCCCAAATCGATGCGATCGATCGCGAGGTAGAAGAACGTGTTCATCAGCGCGGTGGCGATCCCGAAGACGCCGGCGGCGATCAATTCCGGTCGTGTCCACCCCCGATACCAGCCACGCGACACCGCAAGCAGGGCGATCGTGGCGCCGATGACGCGGAACCAGGCGACCGTCTGCGGGGCGACCTCGTCGAACAGGCCCACCGCGATCGCCGCGCCGATGTACTGCGCGACCGCCGAAACGATGAAGAGCGCCTCGGGCGAGGTCGCGTCGAGCCAGCCTGTGACCCGATCCTCGCGAGCCTCTCGACTCGACCGGGGGTGGCCGGAGTTGCTCAGTCGAAGAGCTCTGGTTCAGTGCGCGAGATCTCTTCCCAGAGCGGTTGGAAGCTGAACCAGCCGGCGAGTGGGTAACCCGTGTTCTGCTGGGTGTACGTGGCGTACTCGTCCTTGATCTCGATCGGATTCCCGGCGGCCATCGCCGCGAGCTGCGCCTGGCACGACCGCTCCATCGAGATGAACCAGAAGGCGGCCTCGTCGACGGTCTCGCCGACGGTGAACAGGCCGTGATTCTGGTGGATCGCGGCCTTGCCGGTGGGGAACTTCGAGGCCAGCTCACGACCCGCCTCGATCTCGAAAACGACGGCACCGCCCTGCTCGGAGATGACCGTGTGGTCCTTGTAGAAGATGCACGAGTCCTGCGTCAATGGCGCCAGCGGGATGCCGAGCGAACTGAACGCCTTGCCGTAGACGGAGTGCGAATGCGCGGCCGCGACGATGTCGGGGCGGGCCTCGTGGACCGCGGCGTGGATGACGAACGCGGCGCGGTTGACTGGTGCGTTGCCGTACACCACCTCGCCCTCGTGGTTGACGAGGATGAGATCGCTCTGCTTCACATGGCGGAAGTTCATCTGGAACGGGTTGACCCAGAACATGTCGGGGAACTCGGGATCGCGCACGGTGATGTGTCCGGCGACGCCCTCGGAGAACCCGAACTTGCCGAAGACGCGCAGTGCTCCCGCGAGGTGGGTCTTGCGGTAGTAGCGCTCATCCTCGACCGAGTCGAACTGCGGCGGACCCTCGAGGTCGACAACCTTCGGGGTGAGCTCGACGCCGTCGATCATCGGAACGGCGACGTCCGCGCCGGTGTGCGTCTCTTCGGTGATGGCCATGCGCCGAGCCTACTCCTGCCGTCCCGGCGGTGATCCGCCCGTGGCGACTCGCGTATGTGACCGCGAGCGCTGCCGGAATACGATCGGTCCATGGCCGAACTTCCGACGACCGACTCCGGCATCGAGATCCGATCGCTGTACACCGCCGACGACCTGGACGGGTGGGATTCCGCTGCAGAACTCGGCGCACCCGGGTCGGCGCCGTACACCCGCGGCGTCTACTCGTCGATGTACACCGGTCGGCTCTGGACGATGCGGCAGTACTCCGGCTTCGGCAACGCGGAGGCGACCAACGCGCGGTTCAAGTTCCTGCTCGACGCCGGCCAGACCGGGCTGTCGTGCGCGTTCGATCTCCCGACCCAGATGGGCTACGACTCCGACCACGGTCGCGCCGAGGGCGAGGTCGGCAAGGTCGGGGTGGCGATCGACTCGATGGCCGACATGCGGCTGCTGCTCGCCGACCTGCCGCTCGACAAGGTCACGACGTCGATGACGATCAACTCGACCGCCGCAATCTTGCTGCTGATGTACGAACTGGTCGCCGAGGAGAACGGTGTGTCGAGCGCGGAGATCGGTGGCACGATCCAGAACGACCTGCTCAAGGAGTACATCGCCCGCGGAACATACGTCTATCCGCCGCGACCGTCGATGCGCATCATCACCGACATCTTCGAGTACTGCTCGGCGAACATCCCGAACTGGAACACGATCTCGATCTCGGGCTACCACATCCGCGAGGCGGGCTCGACGGCGGTACAGGAGATCGCCTTCACGCTCTCCAACGCCATCGCGTACGTGCAGGCTGCCGTCGATGCGGGACTCGACGTCGACGACTTCGCACCGCGGCTGTCGTTCTTCTGGAACGGGCACAACAACTTCTTCGAAGAGGTCGCCAAATTCCGCGCGAGCCGGCGGATGTGGCACACGATCATGACCGAACGTTTCGGCGCGCAGGATCCGAAATCGACGATGCTGCGCTTCCACACCCAGACAGGCGGATCCACCCTCACCGCCCAGCAGCCGATGAACAATGTCGTGCGCACAGCGGTGCAGGCGATGGCGGCCGTGATGGGGGGTACGCAGAGCCTGCACACGAACGGTTTCGACGAGGCGCTCAGCCTGCCGACCGAGGAGGCGGCACGGATTGCACTACGAACGCAGCAGGTGATCGGTTACGAATCGGGTGTCGTCGACACGCCCGATCCGCTCGCAGGTTCGTACTTCGTCGAGTCGCTCACCGATGATGTCGAGCGGCTCGCGTGGGAGTACATCGAGACGATCGACGAGATGGGTGGCGCGGTCGCGGCGATCGAGGCGGCGTACCAGATGGATGAGATCGAGCAGGCCGCCTACGAGTACACGAAGTCGGTCGACGACGAGGAGCGGGTGATCGTCGGTGTCAACAGGTTCACGATCGACGACGAGCCCGAGCCCGACGTGTTTCCGATCGATCCGGAACTCGAAGGGGCGCAGAAGGAGCGGCTCGGTCGGTACAAGGCGAATCGAGATTCCGCCGAGGTCGAGTCGGCGCTGGCCGCGGTGTCTGCGCGGGCGGAGACGACCGACAACCTGTTGCCGGTGATGAAGGATGCGCTGCGCGCCGACTGCACACTCGGGGAGATCAGCGACGCGCTGCGCTCGGTGTTCGGCGTCTACACGCCCTGACCGTCGCGCGCGTACATGCGCAGGTCGTGGCTGAAGTGCGCCGCGTCCGCGCCGACCGCGACCAGTCGGCGGATCGACGCAGCGGCGGTGTCGGCCCACGATTCGTCGTGCAGATTGTCGCTCGGAACGACCGCCTCCTCGAAGTCCGAGCACAGATAGCAGGCCTGGCCGACGATGAGCTCCCGTCGGCCGTCGGCGTCGACGAGTACGGACTGATGACCGGGCGTGTGGCCGGGCGTCGAAAGAATGGTGACGCCGGCGGCGAGTTCGGCGTCGCCGTCGAGGATCCGCGCTCGCTCCGGTGCGATCGCCGCCCATTCGGCGACGGTGTAGTGCGGCGCCTCGGCGGCCGCGACCTCCTCGCGCTGGACCCACACGGGAACCCGGGGGAGCGCGCTGTTCTGCCCGCAGTGGTCGAAGTGGAGATGGCTGTTGACGATCGCTGCGACGTCGCGTTCGTCGATGCCGGCGGCGTTCAGCGCGGTGACGATCGGGCGCACATCGGGTGCGTACCACTCGTTGATCGTTTCGTGGTCGTCGGCCGGTCCTGTGTCCACGAGCATCACGCCGTCGGGGTGTTCGACCGCGAATACTCGGATCGGGCAGGTCCCGCCGGCCGCTCGCGGGTGCCAATCGGGCAGCTGGACCGTGCCGAGTTCGATCGGTGTGACCCGCACCCGCGCAACGGTAACCGGTCGCTCTACAGCTCGTCTCTGATCGCGGCGAGGAGTTCGGCGTACGTGTCGAGCGCAGGAAACTGTGGAAACTCGGCAACGACGTTCGACGGTGCGTGAAACAGGATGCCGGCATCGGCGGCGCTGAGCATCGTCGTGTCGTTGTAGGAATCGCCGGCCGCGATGACGCGGTACTCGAGCTGGTGGAACGCCTCCACCGAGCAGCGCTTCTGGTCGGGTTGACGAAGCCGATAATCGGTGACGCGGTCGCCGTCGATGATCAGGCGGTGACAGAACACGGTCGGCCAGCCGAGCTGGCGCATGAACGGCCTCGCGAACTGTTCGAACGTGTCGCTGAGGATGATCACCTGGGTGATCGAGCGCAGCTCGTCGAGGAACGCCTTCGCCCCGGTCAGTGGTTCGAGTTGACTGATCACGTCCTCGATCAACGACATCGTGAGGCCGTGCTCGGCGAGCAGGCCGAGGCGGTAACGCATCAGCACGTCGTAGTCGGGTTCGTCGCGAGTCGTGCGGGTCAGGCCGTCGATGCCCGTCCGCTCGGCGACTGCGATCCAGACCTCGGGGATCAGTACGCCTTCGAGATCGAGTGTCACGAGGGTCTGCTGGGATCCGTCCACGTCCCATCTTCGCAACACGACACCGTCCCCACGAAACGAGCGGTCAGACCGCGATCCGGGTCACCTCGACCCTCGGCCGGTCTGCTGCGGACGGCTGACCCGCCGACCAGCCCAGGTAGATCACGCCGACGATCCGATCGTCGGGCCCGAAGCCGCAGAGGTCGAGCACCTTCGGGGGGCTCGTGAGGGCCGGGGTCGACCAGAACGTGGCGAGCCCGAGGGTTGTCGCGCCGAGCAGCATGTTCTGGATTCCTGCCGCGACGGCGTCGCGGTTCTCGGTGTGGAGCATCTCGTCGTCGTCGGGTCCGCAGCCGATGACCAACGTGCCGGGCGTTCGGAGATACTTGGTCGCCGTCTTCTCGCGCTTGCGTTCGTCTCCGAATTCGGCGTCGATCATGTCGGCCACCATCGTCTCGCCGAAGCGACGTCGGCCCTCGCCGGTGAGGTAGGCGAACCGCCACGGCCAGGTCTTCTTGTGGTTCGGCGCCCAGGTCGCGAGCTCACAGAGCTCGTCGACGAGCGCCGCATCGATCGCCCGTTCCCGGTCGACGAGCATCGAGGTGCGCCGGGAGCGCATCAGCGCGGCGACTGCCTCGAACGACGGGACGGGGACACTCATCGTTCGCCATCATGCCCGACCAGCCGCGATTTGTGTCGGCGAATGTCGGTGGCACCGGATGAGTGCGGACACGAGTTCGAAGCCGGTGCTCGGCGCGGTCAGACTGAGCCGATGGCAACATCGGTGCGATCGCTCTCCGGCGAGGCGCGGGGTGCGATCGTCGCAGTGCTCGGCGCGGCCGTGCTGTTCGGCACGTCGGGCACGGCCCGCGAACTGGGTCCGGACGATGCGTCAGCGCTCGCGGTCGGAGCCGTCCGCATCTCCATCGGAACGGTGGTGCTGTGGCTGATGGTGCTCGGAGAACGCGCTCGCGGCGGAGCGCAGGTCCGCGTGCTGGGTGGGGGGACCCGACGTTGGTCGCTGATATTGCTCGGCGCCGCGGGTGTGGCCGTCTACACCCCGTTGTTCTTCGTGGCTGTCGATCGCGTCGGCGTCGCACTCGGCACGGTGGTCACGATCGCCAGCGGCCCGTTCTTCACTGGAGCGATCGAGGCGACATTGTTGCGGCGACCACCGTCGCGGGTGTGGCTGGTCGGCACGAGCATCACCGCGCTCGGCGCCGCGTTGCTGGTGAGCTCGGGTGATGGGGCGGGTGGCCAGGCCGACGCGCTGGGAATCGCGGCCGCACTTGCATCGGGGCTCGGATACGCCGTGTACTCCGTGACGGCGAAGGCATCGATCGAGGACGGGCTCTCGTCGACACTCGCACTGGCCGCGCCGTTCACGGTCGGCGCCGCAGTGGTGGTCGCCCTCGCCTCCACGCAGTCATTCGCGTGGTTGGCCACGGCTCAGGGCGTCGTGATGGCCTTGTATCTCGGCATCTTCGCCACCGGATTCGCGTACGTGCTGTTCGGGCTCGGGCTGCGGCGTCTCACGCCCTCGACGACAGTGACGCTCGTCCTGGCCGAGCCGATCACCGCCTCACTGCTCGCAGTGATCGTCCTCGACGAGATGATCGCCGTGGTCGGATGGGTCGGGATCACGGTCGTCGTTGCCGGGCTCTGGCTCGTCGGTCGCGATGTCGCGCTCAACCCGTCCGCGGATCCCCCGATCGCGTCGAACGAGGGCGAGCCGGCGCTGCGCTGACTCATCTCGAGGTCGCCGACGGACGTGAGGCGACGGCCTGTCACCCGACCGTTCGACGGCGCGTACGGCCAGCTGCGAAGCCGGCGATCGGAGGATGTGAAGAGTGAACGAGCGCAGCGCGGAGGCCCGCGATCGCCAGGCCGATCCCGACCGGGTCAAGGCGTTCACCGACGGGGTGTTCGCCATCATCATTACGATCCTCGTGCTGGAGATCGGCGTCCCGTCCGACCTGTCCGATCAGTCTCTTCGCGAGGCGCTCGACGAGTACCACGACCAAGCGATCGCCCTCCACATCTACGGAATCGTGCTGATCGCGGTGAGCGTGGCCCGGATCGTCTTCTATCGGCACGTCGCCGTCCGTCCACAGCTGCTGTGGGAGCCGCTGAGCGACAAGGCTCGCCGTCTCGGCCTGCTCCTGTCGGCGTTCCCGATCGTCGTGTACCTCATCGCGATGCTGCTCGCCCCCGTCCCCCCGACCGCGAGCCTCGTGCTGTATTTCGCGCTGCCGTTGCTGTACTTCGTGCTGGTCACCGTGCTGCGCGATCGCCCAGCGACGGAAGAAGAGGCCGAGTCCTACTCGTAGGCGATCGTGGGGGTGAGCCGCTTTGCTGCCCGTTCGTCGGCCATGATCGACTCGAGGGCGGTCCGCGCGTCGATGGCGACGGTGTACTTGTTCTCGCGCTCGAACGGATCGGATGTGAGGTCGTGCAGTTCCCAGTCTTCCTCGTCGGTGCGCTCATCGGCGTCGTAGTAGCGGTTGAGTTTCCACAGCCGGCCGTCGAATTCGGCGATCACCGACTCCACGCAGCCCGGTGGCGCAACCGCCTCGAAGGGCTCGTTCGAGAGCGCGCCGCGATCGATGTCACCGCGGCTGATCTCGTCCTCGGTCATGAAGTACACCGGTGCCGCGTGTTGCTCGATCGGCTCGATGCCGCGAAGCGCCCCGGACAGGTCGCGCCCCGGAAAGGGCCGTACTTCGCTGAAGTGCCCGGGCAACTCGTTCACCAACCGGTCGACGCTCGTTCCGGCGAGCCCCAGGAGTGTCGGCAGGAGATCGACGTGGCTCGTGGGGGTGTCGCCATCGACGGGCTCGATGCCGGGTCCGCGCACCACGAACGGCACCCGGATCGATTCCTCGTACGCGACATGCCATTTTTCGACGAGCCCACCGTGGGCGCCGAGCTGGTCACCGTGATCCGAGGTGAACACCACGATCGTGTCGTCGGCGAGACCATTGCGCTCGAGGGACTCGAGGATCCGGGCGATCGACTCGTCGACCAGGGCCTGGAGGAAGTGGTACAGCCGCCGGTACTCGCTGTCGGTGGGTTGCGGGAACAACATCTTCGGCCAGACGTCGCGGAACCCCCGCTGACAAGCGGGGCGGTCCTCGAGTGAGTCGTGCTGGGACGGTGCCTCGGGAACGGCGGGAACCCAGTCGGGAATCGGCGGGAAGCCGAAGAACTTCCAGGGCTCGCCGCTGAAGACGATGTCGTGCGGATTGAGGAACGACGCGACGCCGAGCCAGGGCTGGCCGCTGCCGCCTTCGAGGCCGAGCTGGTCGAAGACATCGACGATCTGCTCGGCGAAGAGCGAGTCACGCACCACGGCCGCGTTTGCCGGATCTGCACCGTGTGGCTCGGGCCCGATCCACCCCGAGAACCCATAGGGCTCGAGATGGTCGGCCTGCCGGTATGCAGCGATCGCGTCCTCGATCGGGTTCCCGTCGCGGTCGTTGGTCATCAGCGTCGTGCCGTCGACGTTCGTGAGATCGGCATGGGAGACATGCCACTTCCCCCGATAGAAGGTCCGGTATCCGGCAGCGCGGAACCAATGGCCCATCGTCGGTAAGCCACCGATGTCGAGCCACTTCATCATCGGGCCGTCGGCCGACTTGCCCAGGCCATCGGTGTTCCGCACGCCGTGCAGACTCGGGTACTGCCCCGTGAACAATGTCGCACGGCTGGGGACACACGCCGTGGCCCCCGTGTAGTGCCGGCTGAGTCGGCGTCCCTCCGCTTCGAGCCGTGACCGGGCCGGTAGGCGCGTGCGGCGGAAATCGGCGAGTGCATCGACCTCGTAGCTCGGCTGAGCCCGCTCCTCGTCGGTGAGGATGAGCAGGATGTTCGGCTGTTTGGTCGTCATCGGCCAGGACACTAGATCAGGCGCGACGAGCGATCCCGTTGTCCTTGCGGACTGACGCTCAGGTCTCGGGCACCTGGCGGGCGCGGCTCGGCTGGACCCGCGGCGCCTCGTTGGGCATCTTCGGATAGACAGGCGGCCACGGTGCGTCGGGTACTCCGTCGGCGAGGTCGTTGGCGAATCGCTCGACGAGCGGTTGGATCGAGCAGGGCGCGTCGTCCATCAGCTCCCACGGGTCACCGTTCGCGGCCAACCGGTGCGGGACGGTGTCGATCGTGCAGCGCTCGGGATCGATCGTGTCGAGTTCGTGCCAGCCGAACGGCGTCGATACCTGCGCGCCCACGCGGGGTCGCACGCACCATGCACCGAACATGTTCTTGTGTGGCGCGTTCTGATTGAAATCGACGAACACCCGCTCGCCGCGCTCTTCTTTCCACCACTTGTCGGTGATCAGATCCGGATGCCGATGAGCGAGCTCGCGCCCGAGTGCGACGACCGCACCGCGGATGGCGAACGAGTCCCAGCCCGGCTCGACGCGGACATAGACGTGGATGCCCTTGCTGCCGGTCGTCTTGGCGAACCCGAGCATGCCCAACTCGGCCAGGTAATCGCGGACGTGGCCCGCCGCCTCGCGCACCATCTCGAAGGTGACGCCCGGTGACGGGTCGAGGTCGATGCGCATCTCGTCGGCCTCCTCCGGGTGCGATGCACGAAAAGGCCACACGTGGAGCCCGAGCACGCCCATGTTCGTCGCCCACAGGACGTGCGCGAGGTCGGCGATCACGAGCGCCCGGGAAGGGGTGCCGTTGATCGTCTCGACCGTTGTCGTGTGCAGCCAGTCCGGCGCCGAATCGGGGATCCGCTTTTGGAAGAACGACTTGCCGCGGACCCCGTTCGGATAACGCTCGAGCAGTACCGGGCGGTCGAGCAGCGTCGGCATGATCGCGTCGGCAACCGATACGTAGTACTCCGCGAGATCGAGCTTCGTGCGCGATGCCTTGGTCGGGCCGACCGCCGGAAACATCACCTTTCGCGGGCTGGTGACGTCGATGGTGCGACCTCCGACGTCGAGCCCTACCGGCTCGCCGAATTCGGCCTTCGACCCCATGACCAGGCACGCTACCCGAGCATCCTCGACGACGATCGTCGAACGATCCATGGATGAACTGCTGGACGCCGATGGAATGATCATCGACCACACGAGCTCGCCTCTTGTTATTGCTCGGTGTGGAGCTCGTCGTTGAGGGTGCCCCAGGTGCCTGCACGCCCACGCGCCACCACCTGGCCCGTCTGGCCGTCGCGGATGAACATCAAGTCGTCCGCCCCCGACAACTCGCGCGCCTTGACGACGCCCTCGGGACCGAGCACGGGGGTGCTTGCGGTGACATACAGGCCCGCCTCGACCACACAGTCGTCGCCGAGGCTGATGCCGATGCCCGAGTTCGCCCCGAGGAGGCAGCGTTCGCCGACGACGATCTGCTCGGTACCGCCGCCGGACAGTGTGCCCTGGATCGACGCACCGCCGCCGACGTCTGTGCCGTCGCCGACGACGACGCCGGCCGAGATGCGACCTTCGACCATCGATGTGCCGAGCGTGCCCGCGTTGAAGTTGCAGAAGCCCTCGTGCATGACGGTCGTGCCCTCGGCGAGGTGTGCGCCCAGGCGAACGCGGTCAGCGTCGGCGATGCGTACGCCTGTCGGGATCACATAGTCGGTCATGCGGGGGAACTTGTCGAGCCCCTGCACGGTGAGGGCACCACCGTCGAGCTTGACGCGCAGCCGGACGGCGTCGACCTCGGACACCGCAACCGGGCCGAGGTTGGTCCACGCGACGTTGTTGAGCGCGCCGAAGGTGCCATCCATGTTGATCGTGCGCGGCTGTGCGAGCCGGTGCGACAGCAGGTGGAGGCGCAGGTACGCGTCCTCGGGCGAACTGGGTTGCTCGTCGACGTCGACCGAGATGCGGACGGGACGGATCGTGACGTTGCGCACCTCGTCACGGCGCTCGCGCAGACCGAGCTGCGACTCGATCTCGTCGCTCGGACAATCATCGCCACCGAACTCGCCCCACCCCAGCCAGCGATACCACGTGTCGAGGACAGAGCCGTCCGTCGCCACCGTTGCGAGGCCTGCGCCCCATGCCATCCGTGTCATGTCTGTCCCTTCGTCGCGCCGGTCTCACAGTGCTGCACAGCACCTCACATCACTTCGGGGCGCAGCGTCGGGAAGAGGATGACCTCCTTGATCGAGTCGACGCCGGCGAGCAGCATGGCGACGCGATCGATCCCGATGCCGAGCCCACCTGTTGGCGGCATGCCGTACTCGAGCGCGCGCAGGTAATCCTCGTCGACCGAACCGGCTTCGGCATCGCCGGCGTCCTTCGCGGCCTGTTCCTCCTCGAACCGCAGCCGTTGCTCGACCGGGTCGTTCAGCTCGGAGTAGCCGTTGCCGAGCTCGCGTGAGTCGACGAAGATCTCGAAGCGTTCGGTGAGGTGTGGATCGTTGCGGTCGATGCGCGCGAGTGGGGAGATCTCGGTCGGGTGGCCGGTCACGAAGGTCGGGCGCACGATGTCGGCCTCACACTTGGCCTCGAACAGCGCCTCGACGATCTTGCCCGGCCCCCAGCGGTGCTCCCAGGCGACATCGTGTTCGTCGGCGATGGCGCGGAGCGCGGCGACCGGCATCGAGGGATGAACCTCGGTGCCGATCGCCTCGGATGCGAGGTCGACCATCCGCTCGCGCGGCCACGGATCCGCGAGGTCGATCGTTTCGTCGCGGATCTCGACGATGGTCGTACCGATCGAGTCGCGAGCCGCCTGGACGACCAGCTCCTCGGTGATCGCCATCACGTCGGTCCAGTCCGCGAATGCCTGATACAGCTCGATCATCGTGAACTCGGGATTGTGGCGCGTCGAGATCCCCTCGTTGCGGAAGATCCGGCCGATCTCGAAGACGCGTTCCATGCCGCCGACGATCAGGCGCTTGAGATGTAATTCGAGCGCGATGCGCAGGTGGAGATCGAGATCGAGCGTGTTGTGGTGGGTGACGAAGGGACGCGCGTGCGCGCCGCCGGCATCGACATGCAGCACCGGCGTCTCGACCTCGATGTAGCCGTGCGACTGGAGTGTGCGGCGGAAGCTGGAGACGACTTCGTGCCGAATCTCGAACGCGCGCCGGGCGTCGTCGTTGACGATCAAGTCGACGTACCGCTGCCGGAACCGGGTGTCGGTGTCGGTGAGACCGTGCCACTTGTCGGGCAAGGGGCGAACCGCCTTGGCGAGCAGGTCGAGCCGCTCGGCCTTGACCGAGAGCTCGCCCTTACGGGTGGTCATCACCGAGCCGTCGACGCCGACCCAGTCGCCGAGGTCGAGATCCTTGACCGCCGCGAACGCGGCGTCGCCGACGACGGATCTCGAGATGAAGAGCTGAATGTCGCCGGAACGGTCGCGGAGTGTGGCGAACACGAGCTTGCCCGAATCGCGCTTGAGCATCAGTCGACCGGCGACGGTGACTCGATCCTCGGTTTCGGTGCCCGCGTCGAGACCGCCCCAGGAGTCTCGGATCTCGGCATGTGTGTGGGTCCGGTCGAACCGGTACGGGTACGGCTCGCCGCCGGCCGCCCGCCGTTCGTCGATCTGGGTCTGTCGGCGAGCGCGTTCGGCGGCCAGTCCGCTGCCCGCTCCCCCTGCCGTCGGTTCGTCATCGGCCGCTGCAGACGCGGGATTGCCGAGGGCGTCGGTGTGCTCGCTCACGATGGAGTGACGGTAGCGAGAATCGGCGCGCTCCCGACCATTCGTATCGATCCACGCTCTTCTCAGGTCACATCGGTGGCCCGCGCCGTGCATCTGTCGTCATCGTTCCGTAACATCGGTTGGATGCGCACGAGGATCGGGTTCGCGGTTGCCGGCGTGTTGCTGGTGCTCGGGGCGGTGACCGTCGCGGCTGCCGACCCGCCACGCGTCGATGAGCCCGCTTCCGGTGTCTTCGCTCGAGCGACGCGTAACCCCTCGCTGACCACCGATCTCGTCACGGTCTACAACAGCGGGGCGCTCACCGGTTCGGTCCAGTCCCGAGCGGTGCAGGCGGCAATCGATGCCGGCGGCTCCGCCGTTGTCGGGCGCTCGGCGAGCGTCGGGATGATCAGGCTTCGTCGCGGCGGGTCGACCGTGCAGCAGCCTGCCGCTGGATTCGCATATCCCATGGGCACCACGGTGTTGTCGCAGGCGATGGTGGGACCGGCGATGGGAGCCTCCGTCTCGGCTGCGATGACTTCGACGAAGCTCGTCATGAGTTCGCTCACCGCAAGCTTGCGCGGCGCGAAGACGGGCGACGTGATCACCGTGGTCGGCGACGCCGGCAACCAGGTCGACTTCACGATCGGAGCGGTCGTGGCAGACGCCATCACGGGCGGCACCGAGCTCTTGATGTCGCCCGAGGCAGCCGACCGCATCGGGCTCTCGCGGCTCAGCCGCGTGGTCATCTGGGGCTTCGATTCCCGTTCGCAAATCGACTCGAAACTCGCCGCACAGGGTCTCGTCAACACATCGACCCGAATCCGTCGGAGCTGGGATGCGCGCGACCCGGATCTCACGCTCGGCATGGCCCAGACGAAACAGCAGCTGGGCGAGTTCGCATACCGGGTGAACGCGAACGGCAGCGTCTCACAGGACGCAGCGTGGAGGACGGCGAACATCACGAGCGGCAGCATTGGCCAGCTCCGGCTCTCCTCCGGATGCCACAAGACGGTGCGGGTGTCGTTGCAGGCAGCGATGAGCGAGGTGATCGCTGCCGGCCTCGAGTATTCGATCAACTACGCGAACGCGAACTCTGCAGGCGGTTGCTACTACCCGAGATTCAACCGCCTCACGCCGAACAGCCGGCTCGGATTCCTCTCCCGACACAGCTGGGGGCAGGCGATCGACACGAACACGATCGGGTCGTGCCAAGGCTGCGCACCACCGGACATGAACTGCGGCACGGTCCGCATCTTCCGCCGGCACGGCTTCGCCTGGGGCGGCAACTTCCTGCGCCCCGACGGCATGCACTTCGAGTGGGTCGGCGAGCCGCGCGATCACCTCCCGTACCCGTCGCGTTACTGCCGGAACGCCGGATCCTCGGCGCTCGATGTTGTGCCGGACGACGGATCGCGAGCACCTGTGATCGAAGAGACCGCGCGGGCCACCTTCTTCGCCCACGACGGCCTCGACGACGCGGGCTGACGACGAGCCCGGTCGGCGCGACGAGCGACGGCCCGTCAACTCCGCCCGGTGGCGGGCCTAGCCTGACCACGTGCCGGTTCGATTCTTCATCCTGGGCGGTGGGCCGGCGGGCAACACCGCGGCGACATATGCCGTGCGTCTCGGCGCCGAGGTCACGATGGTCGAGAGCGATGTAGTCGGTGGTGCCGCGCATCTCCTCGACTGCATTCCGTCCAAGTCGATGATCGCGACCGGTGGGGCGATGGAGTTCGGGCGCCGCCTCGAGGGGATGGGCCTCGACCGCATCGACACCGGGGTCGATGTCGCTGGTCTCACGGCGCGGATCG
The DNA here is from genome assembly GCA_033791105.1 of Acidimicrobiia bacterium. Taxonomy (GTDB): domain Bacteria; phylum Actinomycetota; class Acidimicrobiia; order Acidimicrobiales; family Ilumatobacteraceae; genus JASJHI01. Next base: position 14,995 of record JASJHI010000138.1, read on the forward strand.
AGACGATCAAGTCCACGATGAGCGACAACACGACGTCGATCCTCGAAAGCCAGGGTGTTCGACTCGTTCGTGGATTCGGTCGCTTCACGGGCCCGAACTCCGCCGAGGTCGAGACGTCGTCGGGACTCGAGCGGTTCGACTTCGATGCGGCGCTCGTGGCGACCGGTTCGAGTCCGCGGATCCCCGAATGGTGTGTACCCGACGGCGACCGAATCCTCACGACTCGCGACTGCTATCCGCCCACGGAGTTCCCCGAGAACGTCACTGTGATCGGCTCCGGGGTCACCGGTGTCGAGTTCGTCCACATGTTCTCGTCGTTCGGTGCTGACGTCACACTCGTCGTCAGTCGTCAGCAGGTGCTGCCCGGCAAGGATCCGGAAGTGGCTGCGGTGCTCGAGGAAGAGTTCATGCGGCGTGGAGTCAAGCTGCTCATCGGCGCGCGAGCGCGGGCGATCGACCGCACAGACGACGGGGTCGTCGTCCGGTGCGACGACGGCCGGTCGGTTTCCTCCACCCATGCCGTACTCGCCATCGGTTCGGTGCCCAATACCACCGGGATCGGACTGGACGCGGCGGGCGTCGATGTCGATGCGGGCGGTTACATCCCGATCACCCACCACTGCGTCACCAACGTGGGGCACATCTACGCGGCAGGCGACATCAGCGGCAAGCTGCCGCTGTCATCGGTCGCGTCGATCCAGGGCCGGAAGATCGCAGAACACGTGATGGGCGGCCATACGCGTAGCCATCGCCATCTCGACTACGACAAAGCGGCCTCGGCGATCTTCACCGAGCCCGAGATCGCCGATGTCGGCCTGGCCGAGGCCGAAGCGTTCAGTAGCGGCCGCAAGATCCGCGTCACCAAAGTGCCCTTCTCGGTGACCGCCAAGGCCATGATCGACAACGACACCCGCGGGTTCGTGAAGATCATCTCCGACCCGGCCACCGGCGTCGTGTTGGGCGGATCGATCGTGGGGCGACATGCCGCCGAGTTGATCTCGGTGATTGCGCTCGCGGTCACCGCCAACCTCTCGGTCACCGACATCGAGGAGAGCATTCTCGTGCACCCTGCGCTGTCCGAAGCGCTTGCCGAAGCCGCGGAGTAGCCGCTGACGCTGGTCGCCCCGAGCGTCGTCAGGCGGCTGGTCGGCCCGCGCTGGTCGCCTTGAGATTCATCGGCCGCCGGGGGACCGGTGAGCTGGTCACGATGTTGGTGATCGAATCGCCCTCTTCCCACAGTTCGTGGAGCAACGTCTCGAGGTCGCGTGTGCTGCGCACGCGGGCCCGGATCACGTGCGACTCCGAACCGGTGACGCGGTTGGCTTCGATCACCTGCGGGATCGCCTCGATCCGCGGATCGACGCTGGACACCCCGCGCGGCGCGTTGAGCCGAACGATGCACAGGATCGGGAAGCCGAGCGCCTCATAGTCCACGACCGCGCGGTAGCCGCGGATCACCTCAGCCTCCTCCAGCTTTCGGATCCGCTCGGCAACCGCCGGCGCGGTCAGCCCGCAGCGTTCACCCAGTTCGCGGTACGTCATTCGGCCGTCGACCTGCAGCAGATCGAGAAGGTCCCGGTTGATCTCATCCAGAAGGTACATCAGGTCAGTCTCCCATCTATTCAAAGCGAGATAGACGTATAGCCTTCGTATCGCAATCGAACCAGCCCTCGATGCCGTGAGATACGTCGATGTGATGGCGGCGTTCGGGCTCGTTGTTCGTAACATGATTGTCATGAACGCACCACAGAATGCCGCCTACTCCAACCTGGTCGAGGCGTGGTCCCGCCGCCAAGACCTCCGCACGGCGGGCACCGACGTGCCCCACCTCGGTGCCGCCCGTATCGAGCTCGAAGACGCCCGCCAGGAGATGTTCCGCAGCCTTCGGCGCTGACCGCCCCAGCAACCAACCGGTGGACGTGAACGCGTCTACTCGATGACCACGAGGACGTCGCCACCACCAACGGTGTCACCCACGGCGACCTTGATCGCGGCGACCGTGCCGGCGGCATCGGCGTTGATCTGGTTCTCCATCTTCATCGCCTCGAGCACGACGAGACCCTGCCCGGTCTCGACCGTGTCTCCGACCTCGACGAGCACCTTCACGATCGTGCCTTGCATGGGAGCCTCGACGTTGCCAGGTGCCGAAGTCGACGACCCGCTTCCGCCCGCGGCACCACGGCGTTCCCGCTTCCTGGCTGGAGCCGCAGCCGTCGCTGCGGCCTCGGGCACCCACATCTTGACGCCGAATCGTTTGCCGTTCACTTCGACCGTCGTCGATCGCAGCACGAGCGGCGCCTCGTCGTCATCTCGACCCGGCGCCTCGAGCGAGGGCGAGCCGCCGACGCCGGTGAGATCGAGCACTTCTTCGACCCACTTGGTCGAATGCTCGACCCCTG
>JASJHI010000139.1:0-3287 GCA_033791105.1 Acidimicrobiia bacterium
GGCTCGGCCTCACCACAGGTCGCAGCACCCCACCTCCGGTCGGCCTCGAACTGTGTCAGTGAAGATCCGTGCGCCGGCGATGTTCACCGACACAGATCGATGAGATCAGCCGGAATCGGTGGTGAAGTCGATGAGTTGTTCGACTGCACCGACGAGTTCGGGCCGGAGGTCGGCGAAGGTGTCCACCCGGTTGCGCAACCGGGGCCAGAAACCCTCGAACGGCACGCCGAGCGCCGCGCAGAGTCCTTCCTTCCACGGCACGATCGTCCCGGCACGATCACGCTTCGGAACGTTGGGCCATTCTTCGAGGCCCAGCACCCGGGGTCGGACGCCTTCCCACACATCGACGAACGGGTGCCCGGTGACGAGCACGTTCGGATCGCGGACCGTTGCCGCGATCCGCGACTCCTTCGAGCCCGCCACCAGATGATCGAGGAGGACGCCCAGGCGCCGATCAGTGGACGGGCCGAACTCGGCGACCGCCGAGGCCAGGTCGTCCGCTCCGTGTAGCGGCTCGACGACGATGCCGAGCTCACGCAGGTCGTCGCCCCACACGTGTTCGAGCAGTTCGGCGTCGTGTCGACCTTCGACCCAGATCCGGCTCGCCCGCGCCACCCTGGCAGCACCATCGCCGGCGACCGACCCGGCGGCTGTCAACCGTTGCGACACCGCAGCGACGTGTGCTGGACGTTCGAGTGTGACCGGGTGTCCGTCGATCACGAACCCACCCGACTTCCACGTGAAGTGGCGCACGTAGTGTCGCCGATCCTGGAGGGTGACCGCCTCGGCGTTCCACCGCACCACCGAACCGCGGAATCCGCTCGACCGGTCCTCGACGACAAGGCCAGATTCGACGATCACACTCGGGTATCTGGGGGCGCGGCGTTGTGCCTCGAAGTCATCGAGGATGTCTCCGGTGTACGGCACGGGGTCAGTGTGACAGCCGCGGCGTCCGGAAGGGTGGAGCACCGCGGCTGCGCACCGCACCTACCCGTCGCTCGCCGCGGTGACGCTGACGTCGATCACGTCGACGTGTCGGTCGTAGCCGCGAGCAGCATGGCGGGCGACATCAGCCAGGACGCTGACCCGCGCAGGGTCGAGGTCCGCCGTCAGCAGCACATCGAGCTGGCGCGCGCTGCGCTCGACGGAAACGACGACGTGCTCGTCCGACCGGAGATGGTCGTGGAGGCGCTGCTCGATCGCCCGTCGATGTCCCGTCGTGTCGAGGGCAGCCGACTCGATCGCGGTCAGCAGCGCCTGATCAACTCGCGGCGAGTTGACCGTCGAATAGTCGAGCACGGGATCGTCGCGGCGGGCGCCGACCGTGACGATCGGAATCCGCGCGCGGTGCACGCAGGTCAATCCCTGGGCATCGAACCGATCGCCGGGCTCGGCGACCGCGATCGCCACGTCGACGGATTGCTCGTCGAGCGGACAGGTGCCCTCGAGCCCGACGCAGCCCCAGTGCTGGTCGTGGCACACCGAAACCTCATGACCGGCGTCGGAGAGCAGAGCTTGCAGTGCGGATCGCTCCGCACTGGGATGGCCGAGTACCAGGGAGTCCATACGCCCAGCGTGAGCGAACCGGATGCTGGCACGCCAGGGTCATTGGTCGGTTTCCGCTGCGCGCGACGCTCAGACCTGAGGCCGCTCGCTCCAGCGCTGCTGGAGTGCTCGGGCGATCACGATGCGTTGGATCTCGTTGGTGCCCTCCCCGATGATCATCAGCGGGGCATCGCGGAAGTACCGCTCGACCGGGAAGTCGGTCGTGTATCCGTAGCCACCGTGGATGCGCATCGCCTCGGTCGCCACTTCGAGCGCAGTTTCCGAAGCGAACAATTTGGCCATCCCGGCCTCGAGATCAGCGCGCTCGCCCCGCTCGAACTTGGTCGCCGCCGACTCGACGAGCAAGCGCGACGCCTCGACCTTGGTCGCCATGTCGGCGAGCTTGAACGCGATCGCCTGGTGCCCGATGATCGGTGTGCCGAACGTTTCGCGCTCGTGTGCGTAGGCCATCGATGCGTCGAGCGCGGCACGCGCAACACCGACAGCGCGTGCGGCCACGTTGATGCGACCCAGCTCGAGCGAGCCGAGGATGTAGTGCAGGCCGCGTCCCAGTCCGGCGTCGCCGCCGAGCACAGCCGCGACAGGCACCTCGTGGTCGACGTACGACATCTCGACGGTCTCGAGTCCCTTGTAGCCGAGCTTGTCGATGCGGCGCGAGACCGAGATCCCTTCGAAGCTGGCACCCGGATCCTTCTCGACGAGGAAGCACGTGACGCCCTCTGGCGTGCGCGCGGCGAGCGCGACCAGTCCGGCTCGCTCGCCGTTGGTGACCCACATCTTGGTGCCGTTGATCACGTAGCGATCACCATCGCGCTCGGCGCGACAGCGGAGCGCCCTCGTGTCACTGCCGGCGTCGGGTTCACTGAGGCTGAACGCCGCGCGCGGCGCGGCCTCGACCATCGCAGGCAGCCATCGATCTCGCTGCTCGTCGGTGCCGTGCAGGGCGATCAGATTGGCGGCGATCGTGTGGGTGTTGAGCACACCCGCGAGCGACATCCAGCCGTATGACAGCTCCTCCATGAGGCGGGCGTACGTGTGGGCATCGAGTGCCAGTCCGCCGTACTCGACGGGGATGCGGGCGCCGAACAGGCCGAACATCCGCATCTGCTCGACCCATTCGATGGGGTACTCGTCGGCGTGCTCGAAGCGGGACGCGTTGGGCAGCACCTCCCGGCGCACCCAGTCGCGCACGGTCGCGACGATCTCGTCCGCGACGGCCTGATCGACCCGCTCGACATGACCTGGTGCGGTCACGCGACGATGCCCTCAGCGCGCAGCGAAGACAGCTCATCAGATGCCACACCGGCGTCCGCGAGCACGGCATCGGTGTCCTGCCCCGGCATCGGCGCGGGAAGAATGTCGACGTCGCCGGCGTCGCCGAACTGTGCAGACGGGCGGGGTTGCGCGAGCCGACCGAGTACGGGATGGTCGTACTCCTCGATCGCACCCATCGCGGCGATCTGGGGTTGCTCGCGCAGCTCGGCGAGGGAGACCACCGGACCGCACGGCACGTCCTGGCGATGCAACCGCTCGACGACTTCGCTGGTCGACATGGTCCGGAGCACGTCGGCCGCCATCCGCATGACCCGGCCGCCGTTGCGCATTCGATCCTTCAGCGACTGCAGGTCGGGCGCCTCGAGTTCGTCCTCGAGTCCGACGGAAACCATCAGACCGCGCCACTGTTTGTCGGTCACCGTGATCATCGCCACATGGCCATCGGC
>JASJHI010000140.1:0-4166 GCA_033791105.1 Acidimicrobiia bacterium
CATCACGTCCCGCCCGAGGGGCGTGACCCGGTGTCGCAGCGAGCCGAGCTCCGCGGCGATCGCCGGTCCGACCAGGTCGGGCCGACCGGCCAGCAGCTGACCGAACTTGACGAACACGACCCCCGACTCTTCCAACGCGCCACGCAACTGAGCGCCGCTCGGCGGGCGGTCTGAGCTGCGGCGCCGACCGACGTAGGGGCCGAGACCGTGGCGAGCAGCGATGCGTAGCACTTCGCTCGTGCGGCCAGCGACACGCAACGAGCCACCGATGCTGCCACGTAAACGGGGCGCGGACCGTGGCCGACTGATCAATTGCATGGCGACAATCAGACCTACCGACACCAAGATCGCCGTCACGATTGCCACACCGACCGCGGACGAGTCGTCGTTCACATCGAGTTGGACGAGCACGGTACCGACCGCAGTACCGACGACGACACCGATGATGCCGGCGACGATCGCCCGCACCCATGAAACTCGGTTGGCGCCCAGCACTCGGCGTGCCAACCATGCGAATGCCAACGTCAGAGCGACGAACCCGAATGCTCGGAGTAGAACACTCACGATGCCGCCGACCCGACGTTGTGCAGGGCGTCGGCCGTGAACACCGAGAGGCCAACCGCAGCGCGGTAGCCATGAATCTCGTCAACGTCAAGTTTCTGCATGAACTCGAGAATCTCATCGCTCACGACCTGACCAGGGACAAGGACCGGAAATCCGGGTGGGTACGGAACGACGAAGTTCGTCGAGACGAACACTTCGCCGGCCGCCATCCGCTCGCGGGCCTCGTCGAGCAACACGTAGTCGCGTACTCCTTCCCCATAGTTTAGGAAGTAGGCCGAACGCATATTGCCGTTCGGCGTCGCAGGGTTATCCCGGAATGCCTGGTGGAACTCACTGAAGTCGGGCAGGTGTGGGAGATCATCCTTGAGCGCCGCCATACGTCGCTCTCGCATCCGCCGGTCCGCGTCGCTCGCCGTGGCGAACCCCGTGTCGAGTTCAGTCGCAATTCGGCGAAGCGCTTCGAGAAGGGCGGACAACGAACTCCAGGTGACCCCAATGGTGAATATGAACAGAACGGTGTTGATCGAGGTCTTGTTGACCTGAATACCGTGCTGATCCATCAGGATGTCATCGCGGAACTCAGCGCCGTTGAAACCCGAATCCGCTAGGTACAGGGTCACCCGCGTTGCGTCGAGGACGAACTCGTCGCCTTCGTAGGCCCTGAGGGCACGGGTGTAGTTCTCGGCCGACCAATCGTCGTAGGTCGCGAACCCCGACTCCCGATACGCGGCGGGCACCAGTTCGGACGGCCCGAGCACGCTGAAGTATCGGCTGAGAAGCGAATCCGTAGCCACGGTCTTACGGAACGTGAGTGCCATCTCATAGGTCTCCGAGACCATCGCATAGCCCTCCAATTCGAGCTGGCGCCTGGCCAGATCGAGTGAGGCGATGATCTGGTAGTTCGGGGAGGTACTCGTGTGGGTAAGGAAGGCCTCGGTGAAGTTGTCGGCGACGAGCCGTTCGAAGTCTTGGTCGTAGACGTGCATCATCGACCCCTGTCGCAGCGCCGACAACGACTTGTGCGTCGATTGTGTCGAGTACGCCCGAATCCGCACACGGTCGGGGTCGGGCATCAACCGGTGGTCGAGCCACCTTGCTTCTTCGTCGGGATCGAGGCCTTCCATCCGCTCCAGGAACGCCGCGTATTCCTCGCGATAGTCCTCGGAGGCGAACCTCTTCTCGAGGCGTTGGGCCGTGTACATCGCCGTGCGGTCACGCACGAGCGGCATCGCGGCGCTGAACGCGAACCACGCCTCGTCCCATAGGAAGACCATGTCGGGCTTGATTGCGAGAATCTCCTCCATGAACTGGCCGACGTTGTAGTTCACCCCGTCGAACGTGCAGTTGGTCAACAAGACCATCTTCACGCGGTCCAGCTCGCCCGCGCAACGCAGGTCGAACAGGGTCTTCTTGATTGTGCGAAGCGGCACCGCTCCGTAGATCGAGTATTCCTTCAGCGGATAGGCATCGAGGTACAGCGGACTGGCCCCGCCGAGCACCAGACCGTAGTGGTGCGACTTGTGGCAGTTGCGATCAATCAGCACGATGTCACCTGGCTGCGTGAGCGCCTGTACGACGATCTTGTTCGACGTCGACGTCCCGTTCGTGGAGAAGAAGGTATGCATCGAGCCCCATGCCCTCGATGCCGCATCCATCGACTCCTTGATCGCTCCGGTTGGCGACAGGAGCGAATCCAGCCCGCCTGACGTACTCGACGTCTCTGCCATGAAAATGTTGCGCCCGTAGAACTCCTCCATGTCCTCGATCCAACGGGAGTTGAAGATCGAGTTGCCGCGGGCGATCGGGAGCGCATGGAAGTTTCCGATCGGACGCCGGGCGTACTTCTTGAGCGAGTCGAGCAGGGGGGTGGTGTACCTCTCCCTAACACCGTTGAGCACGGTGACGAAGATCTCCATGGGGTCGTCGAGCCCGAAGAACGTGCGGTCGAAGATCTCATAGCCCGACGTACCGATCGCCCGACCGGCCTGATCGGTTATCGCGTACAGGTTCAGGTGCGGTCGTACCTCCTGAATCAGGCGGGCCAATTCGATCCCGCGAGCCGTCGAGTCGGCGGCGCCTGTCTCGGCCGCCTCCAACTCGTCGAAGTACTCGGCGTATCCGGGTACCGGGTCGTCGGAACGCAGCGGCAGGTCATCACGGATAATGCAGGCATTGATCTCCCCGTTCACCATCACGGCGACAGCGGCATCTTCGACGTTGTCGACCAGCAGCACCTCAAAGACGAAGTCGTCGCTCTCGCTGCGTAAAGCGTGCAGAGCGGCGCGTACGTTGTGCGCCACGCCAGGCGCGACTCGGTCGGCGATCAGCAGTGTGAAGTAGTGCGGAGTCGACCTGTCGAAGCCGCCGGTCCCGTCGATGACCTCCTCGTCCGGGAGCAGGCTGGCACGGTCGCCGTAGGTATTGAGTAGGGATGTCACGTTGCTCACGACGTCGGCTAGGGCGACGACATCGTGGCCGTCCAGCAACGACTCGATGTGTAGCGCCGAAGCGGGGCTGGGGAAGGTCCAGTAGCGCTCGAAAGGTCGCAGTCCGGCAACGAGTTCGTCGGCGCGAGCGCGCAACGCTGCGAGGTCGGCACCCGTTCGGTGCTCGATCACCATTCGATCAGTGAGTCGATGAAGCTCGTTCCATGCATCGCGGCGGAGCTGGGTTGGACTGGTCGCCAGACCAAGCCGGCTCGGCAGATTGTGTGCATCGAGTTGTGGCATGTGATCTCCTTGTCGATGATCGAGAGGTTGAGGAAGTGACGATCATGTCGGGATGCTGAACGCGGCGACGTCGCCCTCGGCATCGCCTCCGTCATCGAGGGGTGGCGTTTTTCGGGGCCTGAGCACGCTCATCGTGAAGCGGGACAGGGGCTCATGTGTATGGCTCGCCTGCCGTGCTGCGCTACTGCATCATCCGTCATCGGTTCCTCCTGTGAGCTGTGCAGGGTCGTTCTTCATCCGCTTGCGCCACATTGCGAGCGGGACGAAGCCGACCAGCATGGGAAACAACCAGACCCATATCCGGGTCAGGAACGAGGCTGCAGCAATCGAATTCGCAAGGTCCTTGTCGGAAGCCTTGGTGAGCAGGAATGTGTACCCTGCGGCTGCGACACCCAGCCCGCCAGGCGTCAGCGGGATCAGTGTGAGTAGCCGCACGACGGCGTATGCGACCAGGAGCACCGCCCAGTCGATCTGCTTGTTCGAGATCCCGACAGCGCGCATCGAGACGAGCAGGATCGAGTAGGTGAACACATGGGAGAGCACTGTGGCCAGGCTCGCCACGGGCCAGGATTTCTGAAGCGTTGCGCCAATTCGGGCTCTGAACCCGACAACCTTTAGGCCAACATCTTCGATAGGTGCTCGTTTGAAGCGATTCAGCAGCACATTGAAGCCCCTGCCGATCCACTCGCCGCTGCGGCGTGTGAACTCCTCGGACCTGACCGCGAGGACCACCATTCCGGCCGCACCGATCACAGCGGAACCACCAATCAAGGCCAGCAACCAGATGGTCTCGTCGTCGACGCCGGTCGCGACGAGAGCAACTAGTGCGATAACCGGTATCAGGAGGCGGGCACCGATCGAGAAGAAGCCGCT
>JASJHI010000141.1:0-2702 GCA_033791105.1 Acidimicrobiia bacterium
CTCCAGGGTTCAACCGCAGTCAGCAGCCGCGACGGTGATGAACGGGCGATGGAGGTGATCGAGCGGCACGACGAGATCGTGCGCAACGCACTCGCCGATGCCGACGGACGGGAGGTCAAACATACCGGTGACGGCATCCTCGCTTGTTTCAGCACAGTCAGCCGGGCTGTGGACTGCGCCGTCACTATCCAGCAAGGTTTCGCTGCGATCGATGACCATCGTCCTGGTGGGCGCGTGACGATTGGGATCAGTGCTGGTGAGCCCGTCGACCGCGACCAGGACATCTACGGCGCGGTGGTGAATCTGGCCGCCCGGATTTGTGGTCATGCCGAACCCGGTCAGACTCTCGTCTCGGCTGCGGTGAAGGAGATGTCGATCGGAAAGTCGTTCGACTTCATCGACCGAGGCCCGATCGCGCTGAAGGGCTTCGACGATCCCGTCCGGCTCTACCAGGTGGGCACGATCGGCTGACTCGTTGGGCGGGTCTTGGCATCGCGCTCGGATCCGTAGTTGGTCTCACGATGTGGATGGCACTGCGGTCGGATCGATGAGGATCGCCGACCTTGGCGTTTGTCGATCGCTGTTGCTCAGCATGCCGAAAACACTCGCCGCTCCTGGTCGCACATTTGCAGTGGCAGCACCTGCGGTTGGCGTTCGTTCGTGGCGAGGCTTAGAGATGCCCTGAGAACGGTCGCCGGATGCAGCCCGAGTAGATCCATTTCGTAAGGGTCGTGTAATCCCAGACCGGCAGCCGCGTTGCTTCCTGCACCGCAACCGCATGCGGGGACAGCTCGGTGCACTCGAGCAGGATCGCTCCGATGTCGTCGTTCTCGGCCAGCATCTGCCTGGCGACGTCTGCGATCTCCTGCTCGACCTTGCCGGGGTTGTATCTCCCGGTGTTGGCCATGATCGAGGTCGAGAACTCCTTGCCGTTCTCGCACCCCATGACCACGATCCGGTTCTCCTTGTCGTCGAGGCTCAGTCCGCAATTCTGAATCGCCTGGGTCTTGATGAGCTGCGGCCCGTTCGCCGTGATCACTCCGACCTTCTTGTTGCTTGGCATCGAATGCACCATCATCGGCAGCATCATCAGGCTCGACGAGAAGAACGGCACGTTGATCCGGGCCCTCACCTCGTTCTGATAACCACCGAAGAAGCCGCAGTTGCCCATGATCGCGCGGACGCCCTGCAACTCGAGCCACTGCGCGGCCTCCACGACCGCGTCGGCGAAGTTCTGGGTGGGCTCCTCCGCCATCACGTCGGCCACGTCGCGGGCGTTCATCCTCCGGTAGAGGATCGGGAAGTCGAACGTCGTGGCGTTACCCATGTTGCCGGGAATCATCGCCAGGTTCACGTGCATCTGCACCAGCCCGATGGTCACGCCAAAAACATTGCGTCCGTCCCAGCCGGTCACATCGGCGTCGTTGTAGCCGCTCTGCTCGGTGAAAAGGTCGGTACCCAGCGGAGCAGGGCTCAAGGTTCGCCAGTCGGGGGTTGGCAGAATGGGTTCGGTGGTCATGCCGGGTCTCCTGATCTCAGTGATCTCGTCGGATGGAGCGATCTCCCATCGTCTCGATCGTCACGTGAATCCCGCAACGCTCGGCGACGTTCGGTCGTCACGACGATGGGACCACATCTACCGACGACAGCGAATCACCCCAAGTGAGTGATACTCACGGTGGCTCGCCCATAACGAAGAACGATCCTCCTGTCTCTTGACGGCCTGCCTAGTCTGCAGCCGTGCGCGGCGAGGGGAACGACGGAGTCAACAGCGCGACCATCGCTCGGCCACGCCTCGGCGAGCTGCTCGACGCCGGTCTCGGCAAGGACATGACCTTGGTCGTGGCACCGGCGGGCTACGGAAAGAGCGTTCTGCTGACCGAGTGGTGCAGCACGCTCGATCTCCCCGTCGCGTGGATCCGGATGACCGAGGACGACAACGATGCCGGTCGACTCGTACGGTCACTCGTGACCGCGGTCGAAGACGCCCTGGAGGAGCCGATCGCGTCGATCGACGACCGGCTCAACTTCGCGTCACCGATGAACGCCCCGTCTCTGATCGAGGAGTGGGCCGAGCAACTCGTTGCTGTCGGTGAGCTCGTGCTGGTGGTCGACGACCTTCACGTGCTGACCGATTCATCGGCGACAGAGGCTGTTCAGCGCTTCACCGAGGCGTCACCGTCCAACGTGCACATCTACATCGCCTCGCGCCACGACCCGCCGCTCGGGACCGGTCGACTGCGGCTGGAGGGACACCTGACCGAGGTGCGCCAACGCGATCTGGCGTTCACGATCGACGAGTTGTGCAGCTTCCTCGCGGCGGCCTCGATCAACCTTGACGAGGACTCGCTGCGCACACTTCACTCCCGGACTGATGGGTGGCCGGCGGGGCTTCGGTTGGCCCAGATCTCCATGATGCAGACCGGCGACCCCGAGCGTGTCGTACGCGAGTTGGAAGGCACCAACCGGATCATCGCGGACTATCTCGTCGAGGAAGTGCTCGACGACATGAAGCCGGAACAGCGCAACTTCCTGCTCCATACCTCAGTTCTTGATGACGTAACACCTGAGATCGCTCAGATCCTGACCGGACGAGTCGACGGAGCCGTCGTCCTGGGTGAGCTTGCCGCCGCCGGCGCATTCACAACACGGGTTTCGGTGGACACATTCTGGTACCACAGACTGCTGCGCGACGTCCTCCG
>JASJHI010000142.1:0-3791 GCA_033791105.1 Acidimicrobiia bacterium
GACTCGGGTGCGCTCTCCGTGCTGACGTGTTGACGTGGGTGCGTTCTGTGACGAGCATCGAGTTCATGAGCGATGAATCTGGGTTCCAGATGGGCGACGGCACCATCCCTGATCGTTACGACGTCCATATGTGGCGATTCATGAAGCCGCACGTGAACGCGCTGATCGACGCCGCTGCTATCTCCGCAGGCGAAGCAGTGCTCGATGTCGCATGTGGCACCGGGTTCGCAGCTCGGACGGCGTTTGACCGGGGTGCCACTCCGGTTGTCGGCGCTGACGTCAACCCGGCGATGTTGGCGACCGCCCAGCGCCGCAGCGATGACGTGACATGGGTCGAAGCGTCTGCTCTCGACATGCCCTTCGAGGACCGCGAGTTCGACGTTGCGATCTGTTCCCAAGGTGTCCAGTTCTTTCCCGAGCCCGTCGTAGGACTTCGAGAGATGGCCCGCGTCGCCTCTCGCCTGGCCGTGACCGTCTGGTCGGCGCGATCCGAGGTTCCATGGTTCGATGCCCACATTCCGATGCTCACCGAGGTCTGCGGCGTTGATCCGGCGCTCATGGACATGTCGTTCAATCAAGAGAAGCATGTTCGCGACTGGTTCATCGACGCAGGTCTGCGCCCCGAGATCAACGCGCTGGAGACGTCGGCGACTCTGCCGACCGACTTCAGCAGCTCGTACCTGTCGGCGTTGCCGTGGGGCCAATCCTTCTTTGGGCTCGACGACGACGACCGCCACGCCGCCCTCACCCGGATCGGTGCACGACTCACGGCGTACAAGCTCGCTAGCGGCGACATGGCGATCCCGTTCAGAGCATTCCTCGTCACGGCGGAGACCGACTGAGAGACATCCCGTCCACCGAAGGGCGAGCCGAGGGTGGACCAACATGGCTGCCGTCGTTGCGACTCCTCAGTGTCAAGCTCCGGTCGAGGCGTCACCGGATGTGTTGGGGGCGCGCGATAGTCGGCGCTCGGCAACCCGGCCCGAACTGATCAACGTCCGAGATATCTACCCAAGCCGGGTGCTCGGGAATCGCGACCACGCAACGCCGCCGACCCATCCTGGATCCGGCAATGCCCAAACAGGGCCGCGGGCCACGGGACCATGCCGAGCGATCCTTCTATACCTGTCACACGACGTGGCGCCTCGCTCGTGACCCATATGCCTTGTTCAGGTGGCTGCGACGTGCACCGTAGGTGGATCGGTCGGTCGCTGATTATGCGCGATCTCTCAATGCAACAGTGCCGTTGGTCGAGGGTCGGTGATCCGGCTGGACCGTCGGGCGTTCGGTAGACCCGAAACGAAAGCCCGACCGCGTCGTCGGGAGAGGGTGCGTTCTCGTTCTTCGGAAGTATCGACGACGTCACGAGTGATCGACATCTCCGGATACTCCGAGACAGCGTGTCGAGGTGCTCGTTGGCGACGAGCCAGTTGGGGCGGTCCTCGTCGTACGACGGGGTGACGTCCACGCAGACCACCCTTGACCTCGCACCGTGGTCCAAGGTCACGGGGCCGAAAGATGCACATTGGGGTGCATCCGCCCAGGTGCCAGTCGATCGGAGAGGTCTAGGTCGCAACGGCAACCGCGAGGGGTGTCCGGCGTACCGGGTCCGTCGACGGCGCACGCCCGTACGATGGACGTGCGGCGAGTAACGAACCAAGCTTCCAAACAGCCGTTCACGAAGCGGGTCATGCGGTGGTGGGTCATGGACCTTGACGATGGTCGATACGCGGTGAAGAGTGGTCACGGCGTCAGGGGGCCCGGAGAATCCGGGACGGCGGCGCCGGAGGGGTCCAATGCCCGATTCAGAGCAGCAGTTGCCGCCCGCGGCCGTGATCATCACGCATCCAGTTGCCGACTTCGACACTTGGAAGGCAGGGTTCGACGCCCACGAACAGATTCGACGGGACGCCGGCACGCTCGGTCACCACATCAACCGGGCGGCCGACAACCCGAACTTGCTGAGCATCTACCTCGCCGTCAGTGACATCGACCGTGCCCGAGCGTTCACCGAGTCCGACGAGCTCAAGGCCGTGATGCAGGATGTCGGCGTCACGGGAGCCCCGGAGTTCACTTGGATGACGCCGGTACGCGAGGCGATCGTGTGGGAGCAGGAGCTCCCCGCCGTGATCGTGTCGCATACGGTCGCCGACTTCGATGCCTGGCTCGACGGATACGACGCCGCCGACGACCTGCGTCGGTCGAAAGGGATCGTGGGCCACGCAGCAAACCGATCCGTCGCTGATCCGTCACTCGCCGTCGTGTACCACCAGGCCGAGTCGTTCGACACACTGCGGCAGTTTCTTGACGACCCGCGACTGAAGTCGCTGATGGGCGACGCGGGTGTTACCTCACCGCCGGAGACGAGCTTCTACACCGGCGGCTGGGCCAAGCAATACACCTGACTCACTTGAGCATCTGACTCGCTGGTGGCGAGGTGCTGGCAGGGCCGCCGACTACCGGACCGATCAGCCATCAGGACTCCGCCGGGGCAGCCGACTGGGACATCGGGCGTCCACCGAATCCGACCGGGTCGCTGCTGTTGGCAACGTCGCCGCGACGGCTTCAAGACAGCGCTGGCCATCGGAGCCGGTGCAGCCACCTTCCTGCTCGCTCTGCGGGTTGGCCGTTGGTCTCGTTGGCGAAGCCGTCGCGCGGTCCGCCTCCCATTCTCGCTAGTTGCGTGGCGCGCTCAGCCGATTGACCGACGACCTACCGACCTGTCCCAAGATCACCGATACGCAGCTCAGGTGCTCTTCAGTTTCGGGTTTGTCATCGCAGGGCTGGGGGCTCTGCCGGTGAATGGAACGGTTGCGGCCCGCCAGGATGGAGGATCGTTCGGCTGAGGTAGTTGCTCGACCGCATGTGTCGATCATGACGTCGGCATTGGTGGCGCATCTTCTGTGGCTGGCGGTGCGAACGTTGCGTGCGGGGCTACCGTCGGCCGATGCCTGACAACGCCCGCTCGATGCTGCTGTTCGTCGTGGCCGCCGTCTTGGAGATCGGTGGGGCCTGGCTCGTCTGGCAAGGCATCCGCGAACATCGCGGCATCGCCTGGGCCGGTGTCGGGATGGTCGCCCTGGCTGGCTACGGGTTCGTTGCTACCTTTCAACCGGACCCCAACTTCGGGCGGGTCCTCGCCGCGTACGGTGGTGTGTTCGTTGCCGGTTCACTGCTGTGGGGCGTCATCGCTGACGGATTCCGGCCGGATCGCTACGACCTCATCGGTGCCTCCGCCTGTCTCGCCGGCGTCGCGGTCATCATGTACGCGCCGCGGCCTATCTGACGTCAGCAGCCCGTGGGGTCCGAGCGACGCATCGAGCGTTGTCAGTACCATCGTCAGGCGCTGGTGAGTTCGACGCACATGACGAGTGTCTCGACGCGGTGGCGGACGCCGTCTCGGGTCAACTGGTGGGGTGCCGACCTGGCGAATGATCTGCCATCGGCCCTCGTGTCGACGAAGCGCCCATTTCACACACGGCGAGCGGCTCAGCGTGGCCGCCCGATCTGTGTGCCGCTGTGCCCGATGAGGACCGCCAACGTGGAGCAGTCCCTGATCGCTGTCTCGCGTCTCATGACGAAGGTCTACTGACACGAGTCCCCGGCTGACCGGTCCGAGTCACGGCGGCGGCGGAAACTGTACGAGCGGCGGTCGTCATATCAGACGGCGTACCAGATCCGATTCGTGAGTCACTTCTGAAGGTCGAGACAGGCTTCAGGCTCGATACTGCCAAGGGCTTCCCGTAACTCGGCGGTCGCAGCGAGGATTCGTACGAGATCACAGGCATCGA
>JASJHI010000143.1:0-9723 GCA_033791105.1 Acidimicrobiia bacterium
GCGCCGCGGCGACGGTCGCATGCCTCGAAATCGCGGCGGGCGCACTCGAGCCTCGTCACCCCGATCTCGCAACGACGTGCCGCGAGTGGGTGGCCACGCGGCCGTCGATCATCGACGACAGCGTCGACCACCTCGTGACCGTACGGATCGAGCCCTGACCGATCGAGCCATTCGATCGAGCCATTCGATCGAGACGGCCCGATTCGGTTCGCCGCCTCAGCGGTACACGTGAAATTGTGGCGGATGGCCTCCACCAAGCCGGACACCACCCATCGAATCACGATCGGCGGTGCGCACAGCTCGCCGTACAGCCTCAAGATGAGGGCGGTGCTGCGCTACCGCCGGATTCCATTCCGGTGGGTGCTGCGCAACTCGCGCTGGGACGATCTACCCGACGTGCCCGTGCCCATCATCCCCGTTCTCGTCTTCCCTGACGAGGACGGCGGTTACGGCGATGCGATGGTCGACTCGAGCCCGCAGATCGCCCGCCTCGAGCGCGAATACTCGGATCGCAGCATCGTGCCGGCCGATCCGGCGCTCGCGTTCATCGACTTTCTGATCGAGGACTTCGCCGATGAGTGGGTCACCAAGCTGATGTACCACTACCGCTGGACGTATGCCCCCGACATCGAGAAGTCGGGTCGCCTGCTGCCGATCGACCGCAACCTCCAAGCGAGCGACGAAGAGCTGGCCGCGGCGCACGACTTCATCATCGAACGTCAGGTCGGCCGCCGAGCCTTGGTCGGGTCGACCGACACGAACCTACCGATCATCGAAGGCTCGTACGAACGGCTGCTCGATCTGCTCCAGCGACACCTCGGCACGCACGACTTCCTGATGGGCGACCGGCCTGGGCGTGGCGATTTCGCACTGTACGGCCAGCTCAAACCACTGCTCTGGTGGGATCCGACCCCGACGGCGATCGCGGTCGAGCGCGCACCCCGGGCGGTCAACTGGGTGGAACGCGTCGACGACCTGTCGTGGTGGGAAGTCGACGGTGACGACGGTTGGTTCGCCGAGCTGCCCGGCACGACCGCTCAGCTGCTCCATGAGATCGGCAGGACGTACACCCCGTTCATGCTGGCCAACGCAGCCGCGCTGGCGGCTGGTGACGACGAGGTCGTGTGCGAGATCGACGGTGGTGAGTACCGCCAGGCGCCGTTCGGCTACCAAGCCAAGTGCCTCGGCTGGGTGCGCGAGGCGTACGCCGCGCTCGACGACCCCGATCGGACGCGCGTCGACGATCTGCTCGCCGGCACCGGTTGCGAATCGCTGGTCGGCTGAGAGGCCGAACATGACCACCACCGTTGCGCTGTACGGACACTGGATCTGCCCGTTCGTCACTCGTGTCCGCTTCACGCTCGCCCAGCGCGGTATCGAACACGAGTTGGTGAACGTGCCGCCGTCAGGCGTCCGGCCGCGCGACTTCGTGCTCCCCGACGCGTTCGTCGAGCACAGCCCGCGACTCGGGCGGTCGAATCGCACCGCGCGGGGTGCCGCGATCTCCGGGCCTGGCCCGCGGTCGAGTGGAGCGTTGAGCAGACGGACGAGTTCGTGACACGCATGGGTGGCTTTCGCCGGCGGCGTCGATCCGCAATGATCTCCGGATGAGCGACGAGCCCTCCACGCGACCGCAGCCATCCATCACTTCACGGCCCGGTGGCCCGCTGCTGGTCACCGGCGCGGTGCCGGTCGTCCGCAAGACGGCGGTGCATTCCGAACATGGCGAACCACTGGCGTGGAAGACATCCGACGGATTGACCGACAGCGAGGTGTACGCGCTGTGCAGGTGCGGCGAATCTTCGGCGAAGCCATTCTGCGACGGCACCCACGCCCGCCAGGGCTTCGAGGGAGCCGACACCGCTGACGCCTCCACCTACGACGACCGGGCACGCACGCTGGGTGGCACCGGCATCACGGTCCGCGACGACCGCGGCATCTGTGTCCATGCCGGGTTCTGCGGAAACCGGGTCACGAACATCTGGAAGCAGACGCGCGACACGGAGGACTCGATGGTGCGCCTGGCGGTCATCAACGAGGTGGAGAAGTGCCCGTCCGGCGCGCTCACCTACCGCTTCGACGACGATGACGCCGACATCGAGGTCAGCCGACGGACGGAGATCGCCGCGATCGACGACGGCCCACTGTGGGTGACCGGCGACATCACCGTCACCACCGCGGACGGCACCGAACTCGAGACACGGGCTCGCGTCACGCTGTGCCGCTGCGGCCACTCGGCCAATAAGCCCCTCTGCGACGGCAGCCACAAGGAAGCCGGATTCGCCGACAAGGCGACGTGAGCTGCTGATGTCCACACTTGTTTGTTTCCATGCCCATCCCGACGACGAGGCGATCGCCACCGGCGGCCTGATGGCGCGCGCTGCAGCGGCGGGTCATCGAGTCATCCTCGTGAGCGCGACGCGGGGCGAACTCGGCGAACCCGAGCCCGGTGTCCTCGGCGATGGCGAGCCACTGTGGGAACGGCGGATGACCGAACTCGCCGAGGCCGCCCGGATCCTCGGCGCCGAGCCGCCGAGATGGCTCGGATACGAAGACTCCGGGATGGAGGGCGAGCCGACCAACGACAATCCAGGATGCTTCTGGCAGTCCGACCATGACGAGGCGACCGCTCGATTGGCGGCGATCCTCACCGAGGTGGATGCGGACACGCTCACGATCTACGACGAACACGGCGGCTACGGCCATCCCGACCACATCCGCGTGCACACAGTCGGTCTGGCCGCCGCCGAGCGGGTCGGCCTCGCGAACGTGTTCGAGTCGACCATCGACCGCACCAGCATGGCGGGCATGATGGAGGATGCCGAACAGAGCGAGCGTCTCGACGCCGGCGACCTCGACGTCCCCGAGATCGACATGGAGACGATCGGCACGCCGTTGGAGGCGATCCACTACCGCCTCGATGTCACCTCGCTCGTCGATGTGAAGAAGGCGTCGATGGTCGCCCACCGCAGCCAGATCGGCCCGGACAGCTGGTTCCTGACCATGACGCCCGACGAGTTCGCCGGAGCATTCGGCTACGAGTGTTTCAACATTCCGGGAGCACCACCGAACGGCGGGCCGGCCGACGTCGATTTGTTGCCCGGCCTCGAGTGAGTCGTGCCGCGTGAACGAGTTCGACGGATTCCCGATCGAGGGGCTGGACTTTCTCCGCGAACTCGGTGATCGCGACAAGGCGTGGTTCGACGCCAACCGCGCCACCTATCAGGCGTCGGTGGTCGCACCGACGAAAACGTTCGTCGAGGCGGTCGGCAAACCATTGGCAGCAGGATTCGCGCCGGCGAGGGCTACAAGCGGGTGCCCAAGCCGTACGGGGATGACCATCCCCGAGGCGGCCTGCTGCGACACAAGATGATTCAAGCACGGTGGTCCGAACCGACACCCCCCGAGGTTCACACGGCCGACTTCGTCGACTTCTGCATCGAACGCCTCGACGCGTGCGCGCCCGTGCATTGCTGGTTCGCGGCCAACCTCTGATCAGCCCGCGAACTCTTCGAGGATCGGTCGGGACGTCCCATACCCACAGGCTCGCGAGGGCGATCCTCGGCGCCGCGGGCCCTACATCGTGAACGCGAGATTGCTCGCCGCGGCCTCACCCCAGGTGTCGTCGCCGGCCCACGTGATGCGACCCTCGTCGATGGCTCGCTGTGGGTCGATACGTCCGCACGCGAGGAGCGCGAAAGTGAGTGAATCGGCGCGGAGCACGACATCGGGATCATCCAGCGAGTCGACATTGCCCGCCCGGCCGTCGACTTTCACGTGCATCGTCCGCTCGACCGGACCGGTCAGGTCGATCGTGATTCCCATCCCGTCGGGGAGGCCGATCTTCTTGCCGACGATGTACGGCAGCGAGAGCTCGATCTCGTCGAGCGCGAGTTCCGCGGCCGGGCCGCCCTCATGGCCGGGGAGACCGAGCGGGACACGCATGTCCTGTTCGTGGACCCAGAAGTCGAACACGCGGATCGCGAGGAAACGTCCGTAGGTCTTCGGGCCGACCGGCGTCATCGACGGCACGTCGATCACCTCGGGACCGTACGTGGCGAGTTCGGCACGACGAGCTGCGATGACCGCCCTGTAGCGCTCGATGAGGGCTGCGTCGTCGAGGTCCTTCACGTCCTCCATCCACCGCACGACCTTGTCGAAGGGGATGCCGTCGGTGAACGAGCCGGGCACTTCAGCCGACATCATGTGCTCGACCGCTCCGAGGTGGGTGACGACGTCGCGCACCGTCCACCCCTCACACAGCGACGATGTCTCCCATTGGTCGCCGGTCAATTCGTCGAGGAGTTCGTCGATCGACGACCAGCACGCCTCGTAGCTCTCGATCGGTATCACGTTGCTCATGCTGTCATCACTCTCTGTCATCGGCGGATGGGGTGTGGGGGCCCGATCATTACCGGACCGCACCCGGTTGAAGCGAGACGGACCATGATCGTGGTCGTCATGACGGCGCGTGCTTGCCGGCGGTCCACCCATTGGCCGTGAGGTGGTCGGCGGCATAGCCGAGCGGCTCCGGTTCGAGGGTGGTCGCCAGCGTGTCGTTCCACCGGTTGAGGTAACCGAACATCGAGATCGTGGCAACGATCTGGATCAGCTGCCGTTCGGTGAAGTGATCCCGCAGGTCGGCGAAGTCCTCGTCGGTGACCGCGTTCGGTACCTGGGCCGCGTCGCGGGCCACCCGCAGCGCGGCGCGCTCGGGCTCGGTGTAGAGGGCGTTGGTCTCGAACTCCCAGACATGCTCGATCTTCTCGTCGTCCACGCCGATGTGCGCGGCGTGGGCCGCTGTGTGAGCCTGGCAATAGCGGCAGCCCGATGCGGTGCTCGCGACGTGAGCGACCATCTGGATCAGCCCGGGATCGACCTCTCCGATCATCGTCACGGTTCCGGCGAGTCGGCTGAACGCCTCGAACAACTCGGGAATCTTGGCCATCGTGCACATGCTCGACGGCACGAACCCCATCGCCGCCTCGACGAGCTGGAACGTCGGCTCGTACTGCGGGAGTTCGTCCCGGGGGATGGGATCGATGCGTGGCATGGGCTGCACTCCTTGTCCGTGACGAATCGCCTGCGGTCCGCCGCCGGTGGTCAACCTGTCATCGGTCGACGACTGGGCGACCCGATTGGATCACATGGCTGATCGAGTTCTCGGGCTCGGCGAAAGCGGCAAGATCGAGCAATGGGTCGACGCGCGACACCAACAGGTCACCGTACGCGCCAGGCGCGATCACGCCGATCCGCCCTTCGAGACCGCACAGGCGGGCGGTGGTGATCCACATCGAGTGGAGGATCTCCGTGGCGGGCAGCACCTCACTGCGGATCGCCAGTTCGCCGTTCTGCATGGTCTGGGTCTCACCGATCAGATCGGTGCCATACGCCATCGACACGCCCGCTCGCCGCGCGAGTTCGAGCGAAGTGAGCCCCGCCTCGTAGACGATCGAGTTCTTGTCGCGATTCTTCTGCGGCAGGCCGAGGTCGGCGCCGAGCGTCTGCATCGCGTGGTACGTCGAGAGCGTCGGCACCAGCACGCTGTCCTCGGAGGCCATCAGCGCGGCGGTCGGCTCGTCGATCAGGTTGCCGTGCTCGATGGTGAACACACCGGCACCGACAGCCTGGGCGATCGACTCCGGCGTGTAGGCGTGCGCGGCGACGTAGGTGTTGCGATGGCGCGCTTCGGTGACCGCCACCGCGAGTTCCTCATGCGTGTATTGGAGCGACTCGAGCGGATCGGAGGGTGAAGCAACGCCGCCCGACACGTGCACCTTGAGGAAGTCGCTTCCGTCGCGCAGGTTGTGGCGTGCGGCGGTGCGGACCGCATCGGGTCCGTCGGCAACGATGCCGAACACGGTCGAACGCATGCTGCACGCGCAATCGGGCACCTCCCGCTCGCCGCCTTCGACGTCACCGTGGCCGCCGGTCTGGGTGAGCATTCGCCCCGCCCGAACGATCCGCGGTCCGGTGGCGATCCCCGATGCGATCGCGCGCAGCAGTCCGGTGACGTCGCCGCCAAGGTCCCGCACCGTGGTGAATCCCCGTTCGACCGTCTGCCGGGCGAGCGTGGCCATGCGGATGCCGAACTCCACCTCGGTCATCGATGCCAGCTTCCGGAAGTCCATGGTTGCCAATCGGAAGTGGACGTGTCCGTCGATCAGACCGGGCACGACGTACCGATTGCGGGCATCGACGACGAAATCGGCATCGCCCGCGAACCGATCCACGACCGCGACGATCGAGCCGTCCTCGATGACGACATCGCGCTCTCCGACCATCGACATCGTCAGCGTGTCGAGTACGACTCCGTTCGCGACCACCGTGCGCATCCGCGGGAGCCTACGCGGCCGCCTCTCGTCGGTGGCCTGCCGCACGTGTCGCGCCTCCGACCGCGCCGTCGACGTGACGATGGTCGATCAGTTGTTCACTCGCCAAGAGGCACTGCGGCCTGCGCCTCGTCGTCCGCCGATGGAGCTTCCTGGGGCTCATCGGTCCGTGGCCTCCAGCCGGTGGTGATCAAGCGGGCGCCGCGCTGGAAGGTGAGGTAGCTCCAACCCCAGCCGATCATGACCAACATTCGGCTGCGGAAACCGATCAGGAACACGACATGCACCAGCCCCCATGCCGTCCAGGCAATCCAGCCGGAGAGCCGGAGGCCGCTGATCACGCCGACCCCGGACGAGCGGCCGATCGTGGCCAACTCGCCCTTGTCCCGGTATCGGAAGCCGGGACGCGAGCGACCGGCGAGGTCGGCCTCGATCACGGCCGCCGCATGCCTCCCTCCCTGGATCGCCCCTTGTGCGACGCCGGGTACCACTTCACCACGAGAGACGGCGTTGGCCAGATCACCGATCACCAGGATCGATGGATGGCCGGGTACGGCGAGCGCTTCGTCGACCACCACGCGACCAGCCCGATCGACCTCGACATCCAGCGACGATCCCAACGGCGAGGCGGTCACGCCCGCGGCCCAGACCACCGTCGCAGCCGGAATGAAGCCTCCGTCGGTCGTGGCGCCTGCCTCATCGATGTCGGACACCATCGTGTCCAATCGCACCTCGACGCCCAAGCCCTCCAGCTGTCGAAGTGCCTTGGCCGACAGGGTTGCCGGGTACGTCGTCAGGATCCGATCGGCTCCCTCGATCAACAGCACTCTGGCCGTCGTGGGATCGATCGAGCGAAAGTCCTGCGACATCGTCTTCATCGCGATCTCGGCGATCGCACCCGCCGTCTCGACGCCCGTCGGGCCACCACCGATGACGACGAAGGTGAGCAGGCGGTCGCGTTCGACGGGATCGTCGGACACCTCCGCCAGTTCGAACGCGATCAGTACTCGGCGCCGGATCTCGAGTGCGTCCTCGACGGTCTTCAACCCGGGCGCGTGTCGCTCCCACTCGTCGTGGCCGAAGTACGAGTGCGTCGAACCGGCGGCGAGCACGAGGTGGTCGTAGGTGATCGCAGCACCGTCCGCGAGTCGGATCTCCTTGCCGGCGGGATCGATGGTCACGACCTCACCGAGCATCACCGAGGCATTCTCCTGGTCGCGCAAGATGGCGCGGATCGGGGTGGCGATGTCACCTGGATTCAGGCCCGCCGTGGCCACTTGGTACAGCAACGGCTGGAACAGATGGTGATTGCGACGATCGACGAGCACCACGTCCACCGGCGCACGTGCGAGGGCCTTCGCCGCGGACAGACCGCCGAAGCCACCCCCGACGATGACGACACGAGAGCGGCGCGCCCGCGGAGCGTCGCCGCCCTCGGGGCCCTCCGCGATCTCAGCCATCGACAGAGCGCACGAGGTCGACGACCGACTCGAGATGCTCGATCTGGTCAGCCGCGGTACGACCGTACGGCGCCAACCGAAGATGGTCGATGCCGACCCGCCGGTACGCCGCGAGCCGATCGCGCACCATCGACTCCGTTCCGATGAGGTAGGCCGACAGAACGAGTTCGTCGGGCACCGCGGCGACCGCGGCCGCCTTGTCGCCCGCGACCCACAGTCGCTGCACCTCGGCAGCGATCTCACCGTAGCCGGCACGCGAGTATGCGGCGTTGTAGAAGTTGGTCGTCGCCGATCCCATCCCGCCGAGGGTGAACGCCATTCCCGGACGCGCCCGGTCGATCAGCGCGTCGACGTCGTCGGACACGATGATCTGCGCGCTCGCCTGTAGGTCGATGTCGTCGAGCGATCGTCCGGCCCGTTCAGCGCCGGCTCGGATCGGGTCGAGGAAGACGTCGGCATGCTCGGCGATGAAGGACGTCCCGACCCAGCCGTCGGCGACCTCGCCGGTCAGCTCGAGTGACTTCGGTCCGAGTGTCGCGAGGTAGATGGGAAGATCCGGCCGCGGCGGAATCGAGGGCTTCAGCGCCTTGCCTTCGCCGCCCGGCCGTGGCAGCACGTAGTGGTCGCCGTCGTAGACGAAGCGTTCGCCCCGCAGGCCCATTCTGACGATGTCGACGTATTCGCGCAGCCGGGCGAGCGGATGTGCAAACCCCTCCCCGTGCAGCCCCTCCACCACCTGCGGCCCGCTGACGCCGAGCCCGAGCGTGAAGCGGTCGTCGCTGATCTGGGCCAACGACAGCGCCGTCAAGGCCGTCGCGGCAGGCGTGCGGGCGCTGATCTGCATGATCCCGCTGCCGAGACGGATGTTCTCTGTCACGGCCGCGAGATACCCGAGCGACGCGACCGCATCCATCCCCCACGCTTCAGCCGACCACACGGTGTCGAGGCCGAGCCGATCAGCCGCCTGCACGTAGCCGACCAGATCCCCCCAGTTCTCACCGCCGTAGTAGGCGCTGCCCACCGACACAGAAATGCGCATCTCGATCGTCCCTTCGGTCACTCGGACGGATCGACCGTACCCCGCGGCCGAAGAGTCCCTACGATCGCCGGATGATCGAGCTCGAACGCAACGACGACGTTTTCGTCCTCACGATGACCGAGGGCGAGAACCGCTGGAACACGACCTTCACCCGCGCCTTTGCGGCAGCGATCGACGAGGTGGAGGCGAGCGACGGACCGGCAGCGCTCGTCACGGCGTCAGCGCACCAGAAGTTCTTCTCCAACGGCCTCGACCTCGACTGGATCGCGGCCGGCGGCGAGCATCCCGGTGGCGATCGCGGCGTGTTCGGCGAGGAGTTCATGGCGCTGGCCGGGCGGCTGATCACGCTGCCGATACCCACCGTCGCCGCCGTCAACGGCCACGCCTTCGGCGCCGGATTGATGATCGCGCTGTGCAACGACGTGCGGATCATGCGTGAGGACCGCGGTTACCTGTGCGCCAACGAGCTGGAGATCGGGTTGACGATTCCGGCGCCGGAGGTTGCGTTGTTCCGGCACAAGATCCCGGCGCCGGCGTTCCACGAGACCGTCATTCTCGCCAAACGCTGGACCGCGCCCGCCGCGGTCGCCGCCGGTTTCGTGGAGGCGGCGGTGCCGAACGACCGGGTCCTGGAGGCGGCGATCGAACGCGCCGCGAGTCTCGCCCACCTGGCCGAGAATCGCGCAGGGCTCGGGTGGCAAAAGGAGCAGCTGTACGGCCAGGCCGCGGCCCTCAACCATCCCGACGGCGCCGCCCACATGCTCCGCAACTCCGCCGACTACCCCTCCGCCCCCCGCTGATCCCTCCCAACCAACCCCACTCCCCCCGAAACATGTACCGATCTTACCGCAGAGCGGGATCCGGCGCACGCATTTCGGGAGTGAGCACCGGG
>JASJHI010000144.1:0-4700 GCA_033791105.1 Acidimicrobiia bacterium
GGCGCTCGAACGCACCCTGGCCGAGGTGGTACCTCCGTACGGACTCGGCGAGCTCGCCGGGGCGCTCGACATGGACGCCGGCTACGTCTCGCGACTCCTCACTGGGCTCGGCGAGGACTTGCTGATCGAGCGACAGCCACGCAAGCCGATCGAGCGGGTCGACTGGGAGGCGATGATCCGGCAAATCACGCGCACGTACAGCCTCCTCGCCGACAACGAAACGACGAGTTGGATTGCGCCCGCCGGCCCCGAGCAGTTTCTCCGCGACCTCTCGTCGTCGAAGCTGAAGCGGTGGGCCGTCACCGGCTCGTTTGCATCCAGTCGACTCGTCACGGTCACCGCACCCGAGATCGCCGTGGTCTACACCGACGATCCCGAGCGGCTGGCCGAGACAGTGCGGCTCCGTCCGACGAGAACCGGGGGGAATGTCGTGACA
Organism: Acidimicrobiia bacterium; assembly: GCA_033791105.1. Taxonomy (GTDB): domain Bacteria; phylum Actinomycetota; class Acidimicrobiia; order Acidimicrobiales; family Ilumatobacteraceae; genus JASJHI01. The sequence continues at coordinate 437 of JASJHI010000144.1, forward strand.
GCCCTTCCCTACGATCCAATTGTCTATGAGCGCACGTGGGAGCAGAGCGGACTGGTCTTCACGTCGCTCGCGCAGGTCGCCATCGACTGCCTCACAGGCTTCGGACGCATGCCCGCTGAAGGTGAGGCGCTCCTCGATTGGATGCGACAACGCGCGCCTCGATGGCAGTCGGCGACGCTCACCTCGGAGCCCGAACTCCCGTGAGTAGCGAGAACAGGAGCGAGTGGTTCGATACGCGACGCTGGCTGCTCGACGCGCTCGTCGGGCTTCGACCGCACCTGATTCTTGTGACCGCTACTGGCCGAGCACCTCGAGGACCGATGCCGTTGCTCGCCGTGTCATCTCGGCGATCGATCTCGCACTGAGACCACCGACGTGCGGCGTGAGTACGACGTTCGGGAGATCGAGCAGCGTGGAACCGAACGGTGGCTCCTCGGCGAAGACATCGAGCGCAGCCGCCGCGATTTCGCCACGTTGGAGGGCATCGACGAGGGCGTTCTCGTCGACGATGTGGCCACGTGAGGCGTTGACGAGCACCGCGGTCGGCTTCATCAGCGCCAGTTCGCGGGCGCCGATCAAGCCGCGGGTTCCATCCAGCAAGGGGACGTGGATCGAGATCACGTCCGATGAGGCAAGCAGATCGTCGAGCGCGAAGAGTTCGGTTCCGGCGTCGGGCGTCGTGAGGGCCGGATCGCACACGAGCACCCGCGAGCCGAACGCTCGAACACGACGGATGACCGCGCGTCCGATCACGCCCGATCCGACGAGACCAACGGTGGCGCCGACCATGTCACCGGGTGTCAGCGCGCCGGCCCGGTCCCATCGCCGTTCACGCACGGATTGATCGTGCTCTCCGATCCTGCGTACCAACGACAACATGAGCGCCAGGGTGTGGTCCGCGACGGTCTCTTCGTTCGCACCGGGCGTCGTGGTGATCACGACCCCTGCTGCCGAGGCGGCAGGGACGTCGATCGAGTCGACGCCAACTCCGGTCCGCGCGATCACACGGAGGTGTGGGCTCGATTCGAAGACGGACTTGTCGAACGGGTCAGTACTCGCAATGACTCCAACGGCATCTCCGAGGATCTCTCGGAGTTCGCTGGGCGTGCGCGGACCCAACTTTGGTTCGAGCCGGACCGTGAGCCCGGCGGCGGTGAGGAGGCGGCCGGACAGCGGATCGTCGATGTCGAATGCGGGCCACGTGACAACGACCTCACCTTGGAGTTGTGTCGGTTCCACGGTGCTGCTCAGCCTGCCGGGGTGGGGATTGTCGGGATCTTCTCGAACGCCTGACCCAATGCTTCCGGGCCGACCGCCGAATACCCTCCGTCGACGGCCAGGTCCGACCCGGTGACGAATGACGAGCGGTCCGAGCACATGAACAGCACCGCCTCGGCCACTTCGTCCGGATCGGCCAGCCGACCGAGCGGTTGAAACTCGGCGGCAAGTTCGTCGGCGCGTTCACGCGAGCCGTACCGGCGATCGATGTTGACGCTCCAGGTCCACCCCGGCGACACGCTGTTCACCCGGATCTTGTGCGGCGCCAGCACTTGGCTGCTGTTGCGAGTCAGGCCGTGCACTGCGGTCTTGGTGACGGGGTACACGATGCGGCCCGGCTGGGATTGTTTGGCGGAGATCGACGAGATGAGCACGATCGATCCGCCGCCGCGCTCGATCAGATGTGGCGTGGCCTTACCGATCAGTACCGCCGAACCGATGACGTTGACATCGAACGAACGGTGCCAGTCGTCGCGGGTCGTGTCGAGCAGGTCACAGTCGAAGACCGCCGCGCCGCACACGACGATGTCGAGGCCCCCGAATTCCTGCACTGCCGTCTCGATGACGTGATCGAGGTCGCTGTCGTTGCGCACATCGGCGTCGACGACGCGGACCGATTGACCGTGGGCGCGCTCGATGTCGGCGGCAACCGGATCATCGTTGTTGGCGACGACGACCCGGGCGCCCGCGTCGACGAGTTTCGAGACGATCGCCTGGCCGATGAGCGACGTGCCACCGGTGATCGCGGCAACTCGGCCGCTGAGTTCTCCACTGTCGTGCAGGTCGGACATCGGGTCAGAGCCCGTCGCGCTGATGCTTGGACTCCGCTTCCCATTCGCCGCGGGCGGCGATGACCTGGTCGCGGTCGCTCACCTCCGGCACGCCGACCTCCCACCAGGTGCCGCCACCGACCCAGTCGTATGCCGACACGTTCATCACGATGACGTAGGTGCGGTCGGCGGCCTTCGCGCGGGCATACGCCGCGGGGAGATCGGCGAGGGTCTCGACGAGTTCGGCGACGGCACCCATCGACTCGGCATGCCTGACGAAGTCGACGTGCTGGTAGTTCGTGTGACGAGTCGTGCTCAGCAGGTTGTTGAACTCGGCTCCGCCCTGGTTTGTCTGGAGACGGTTGATCACCGCGAATCCGCCGTTGTCCATCACCATGTAGATCACTTTGTGGCCCGTGAGCACACTGGCGTAGATGTCACTGTTCATCATCAGGTACGAGCCGTCGCCGACCCACGAGATGACGTCGCGGTCGGGGAACGCCATCTTGGCGCCGAGGCCACCGGCGATCTCGTAACCCATACACGAGTAACCGAACTCGGCGTCGAACGTGCCGACCTGTTTGCTGCGCCACCCGGCAAGCAGCTCACCCGGCAGACCGCCCGCGGCGGACAGGATGTAGTCGTCGTCGTCGCAGATCTCGTTGATCACCTGGATGACCTGGTTGTAGGCGGGCGGTTTGGTGTTGCCGTTCTCGTCGACATCCTCAGGGCGCTTGAACGTGTCGAGGTGCGCGTTCCACGCTGCGACCTGAGCTTGCGCGAACCCGAGCCACTCCCCGGGCGCGACGTAGTCACCGAGTTCGGCGTCGAGCAGTTCGAGCGATACCTGCGCGTCGCCGATGACCGAGGTGGCGTGCTGTTTCACGGCGTCCCATCGCGCCGCGTTGATCGAGACGAACCGAGCGTTGGGATTCTTGAACAGCGCCCACGAACCGGTCGTGAAGTCCTGGAGGCGCGTCCCGATCGCAAGCACGACGTCTGCTTCTTCGGCGATCGTGTTCGACGCGCTGTCACCGCTGACGCCAATGGCGCCGGCGTTGTTGGGATGTGAGCTGACAAGTGTGGACTTGCCGGCCACGGTCTCCACAACGGGGATACCGCGCTTCTCGGCGAACGCGGTCAGCTCGGCGATCGCGCCCGAGTAGACGACTCCACCACCCGTGATGATCAGTGGCTTGTGTGCATCGCGCAGCACCGCAGCGGCAGCCTGGATCTCACGCGGGTCGGGGCCGGGACGGCGAATGAAATGTGTTCGTGGTTCGAAGAACGCGACGGGATAGTTGTACGCCTCGGCCTGAACGTCCTGCGGCAACGCAATGAAAGCGGGCCCACAATCGGCGGGATCGAGCATCACGGCGAGCGCCTGGGGAAGCGACCGGATGATCTGCTCGGGTCGTGTGATGCGATCCCAGTACCGCGTGACCGGCTTGAACGTGTCGGAGACCGTCTCGGTCGGGTTGTGGAACTGTTCGACCTGCTGCAGCACAGGGTCGACCTTGCGATGTTGGAACGTGTCGCCACTGAACAGCAGGACGGGGAGCCGGTTGGCATGGGCCACACCCGCCGCAGTGACCATGTTGGTGCTGCCGGGTCCGACCGACGACGACGCGACCATGATCTGGCGCCGTTTCTTTGCCTTGGCGTACGCAATCGCCGCCAGCGCCATGCTCTGTTCGTTGTGGCCGCGCCATGTCGGCAGCCTGTCCTGCTCACTTTCGAGCGCGTGTCCCAGACAGGTGACGTTGCCGTGCCCGAAGATGCCGAAGACCCCGGCGAACATCGGAACCTCGGTGTCGCCTGATTGTCCGTCGATCACCGTGCGCTGATTGATCAACCACTTCACGATCGCTTGGGCGGTCGTCAGCCGAATGGTGTCCATCGTGGTACGTCCTTTTGTTACAGGCGACGAGATCTGGGGCGTGCGTCTCGATTCGACAGAGCCGTAGAATAGCACTGATCTACGCGGGTAGATCGAGCGGGAGACACCGACCGAATCCCGGCTGAGTGGAGGCTGAAGAACGATGAGCAACTTGATGGACCGGATTGCCGGAGGACCAATCACGTGGGGTGTCGACGGATCACCGGGGTGGGGCCATCTGATGGAAGCCGACCGGGTGATGAGTGAGATGCGCGACTCCGGGCTGTCGGCCACAGAACTCGGCCCCAACGGATTCTTGCCGGCCGATCCGGACGAA
>JASJHI010000145.1:0-5939 GCA_033791105.1 Acidimicrobiia bacterium
CCGCCTGTTCCAGTGAAGTGCATCAGGACGGCTCACCACCGATAGAGGGGCGGAGGCCAATGTCGACGGCATGCTCCGACCTGCGCCGAGAGCCCGCGCGTGCCGTGGTCGGCGGCGGCTGTCGAGAGAATGACCAGGCCAGCAGTTCCGCCGACGCAGAGGCCGGCCACTACTCAGTCGCCGTCGGTGTCGGTCTCGAGTTCTGGGGTGTCGGACCGCTCCGATCGAGCGGCCCGCGTCCGCACCGAGCGCCAGACCCGATCGGCGACCACGATGCCGCGGTCCTTGGCCTCCACCAGGCTCTCCTTCAGTGTCGGTAGTTCCGGGCGATCGGAGGCGTCGACGTCGAGCACTCGTTCCTCGGTGAACCGTTCGACGTGCTCACGCAGCGTCTTGCTGTTGGTGGCCAGTTGTCGGCGCTTCCAGAGTTCGAGGCCCTCCAATCCATTCGGCTCGGCCAGGCGATCGATGAAGCTCCCGAGGTCGTCGGCCAACTCCTGATCCTCAGCGCGATGCAGGGCCAGGTCGCTCTCGACGAGATTGAGCGTCCGCTCCAGATGCTCCGGTTCCCTGTGCTCGACCCGGTCGATCCGCAGCCGATGCCACGAGGCCAGGTTGTGTTCGCAGACCGCCAGCAGCCCGAGGGTCTCGACGAAGTCCTCGTCGAGGAGCCGTTGCGCAGCGGCGGCGCGACTGGACGCCGACCAGCCCGGCTCGCCCCGCGAGATCGGCGCCCGCAGGAGTACGCGGGTCGCGTCGACGTTCCGGGCGATCTCGGCGCGCAGGTGGTCGATGCTCGACCAATCGGTGTCGCTGATGCGTTGTCCGGCGTCGAGCGCGTCGATGTGCTCGGCGATCAATCGGTGGTGGGCGAAGATCTCCCCGACCTGCACGGAGCGCACACGGTCGGTCAGGTGGTCGACCTTGTCCTCGACACGTTCGACCGCGGCGGCCAACTCCTCGATCGATGCCTGCAGCGCGAGCCCCACGGCCGCGGTCTGCAACTGCAGGAGCTGTGGGCCCGGCTCGATCCGCTTCCAGTCGATGGCACCTGCCAGCTCACTCCCACTCGCCAACAAGCTCCGGAAGAGGCCACCCTCGGCGGGGATCGCGCCGCGGCTGCGGAGCACCTCGATCGCACGGGGCGACAACTCGAAGTAGACCGAACCTTCCTCGTCCGTGGTCGTCAACTGGTCGATCGAACTCGCGACGGTGCCGGCGAGATTGCGGAGCTGGCGAATGTCGGTCGTCCGCGCGATCGCGCCCACGCGCTCGGCGAACAGCCTGACCGAGCTGCTCGAACCCTGCACCGCCACACCGCCGGGTTGCGTGGACACCACTACCTCCGAGCGTTGGCGCCGACGAATCATGATGTCGACGGTAGCGGGACTCGAGGGAGGGTTCGGCGGGACACGTGCGACGCCTGCGCAGTCCACGAGACGTGAATTCTGCCGACGCGGTGCAAGACTCTGCGCGTGGAGGAGGCCCACGAGATTCGACACCCTGCTCTCGCGCTGGAACGCGCCCGACGCAGGTGCTGTGCCCGACCGGTGTGAACATCGAGATCGCCGGCGGGGCGAGCTGATTGATGGATGCGTCGACGCTCCCGATCCTGTTTCCAAGGGCGGCTGAGTGCTGATCGTCGCGGGTGAGGCGCTGATCGATCTGGTCATCTCGGCGGATCACTCGGTCAAGGCCGCACTCGGCGGCGCGCCCTACAACACCGCTCGTGCCGCGGCCAGGCTGGACGTCGACACGCGATTCGTCGGGTGCTTGTCGACCGATCGCTTCGGTGAGCGTCTGATCGAGCAACTGAACGCAGACGGCGTGAACACCGACGCGTCGCCACGGACCAACTTGCCGACCACTCTCGCCGCAGCAGAGATCGGGTCGTCGCACGGGGCGACGTATCGCTTCTATCTCGACGGCACGTCGGCGCCGACGCTCGACTCCGAGTCCGTCCTGGAGGCCCTCGACGTCGTGTCGCCCGACGACCGAACGGTCTTCTTCACGGGCGGTCTGGGTCTCGTGCTCGACCCGATGGCGGACGCGATCTGCGCCGCGGTCGAGCGCCTCGCCGACGACGTGTTGTTGTTCGTCGACGTGAACTGCCGACCGGCCGTGATCGGTGACCGCGCGGGATACCTCAAACGGCTCCGGGCGGTCCTTGCCCGGGCCGACATCGTCAAGGCGAGCGACGAGGACCTCGAGTATCTGTACCCGGGAGCGGACCTGACCGAGGCCGTCGCGTCGGTGCTCGAGTCGGGAGCGAGGTCGGTCGTGGTGACCGCTGGTGCCGATCCGACTCTGGTCGCCGACCCAACGGGCTCGGTCGAGGTGCCGGTCCGCCCGCTCGGGAGAGCACTGGTCGACACGATCGGCGCCGGCGACACGTTCGGCGCAGGCATGATCGCCTGGTGGCACGCTGCCGGCCTCGGGCGCGAGCACGTGACGGTCGACAACCTCTCGCCGGCCGTGGAGATCGGTCACGCGGCGGCGGCGATCGTCGCCACGCGGCTGGGTGCTGATCCTCCGTATCGGCGAGAGATGGACAGCGACTGGCCGGGCCTCGCAGAGGCCTGATCGGTTGTTGGTGAGGCGGGTGAGGTGACGAGACCCGACGACGGATTCGACGGATGTGTAGCCGGGCGCCTCGCAGTTACCAGAACATCGTGCCGGTGCCGCCCTTGAACGGGCCGGTCACGTTGGCCGTGATCCAGCCGCCGTAGAAGCCGCCCTCGTTGCCGTCGACGCGTTCATCGTCGACCCAACACTCGTCCATCACCCGCGCGTAGAACGCCCAGTAGTTGGTGATCTCGGCGAACCGCGACGAGGGGTCGGCGTATGTCCAACAGGCGTCCGTGGTCGTATCGCGGTCGATCACGACGTCGGCGTATGTGGCGCTGCCCTTCCACTCGCAGTAGGTCGTGCGCTGTGACGGCCGCAAGAGCTCGGTATTCACATGGTGCTCGTCGACGTAGTACGCGGGTGCCTGGCTGGTCTCGAGGACGCGCACGGCGGAGGGCGCATCGACGATCACGGAGCCGCGATGGATCACCCGAATCCGCCAGTCGACACGCTCGGCAGATGGCGGACGAGGGAAGTCCCACACCGACTCGACGGGCTTGCCATTCGCTGCGATGGCGCCGCGGCCACCGACCAGTGCCAGTTCCTTCTCGCCGCGTTGCGCCATCCGTCGATTCTCCTGCTTCGTACTCAGCCGTCCATCTGTTCTGCGGACGACTGGCCGCCGTTGGATGCAATCAGCGCCGGTGCATCGACGATGGCCTGCGCCTCAGGTGACAGTGGCTGGCGGAACAGCCCGGTGGGGACCGGCGCACCCGAGCGGATGAGCGAGGTGTGCCACGACGGTGACGAGCCGAGCGCCCACCGCAGACTGCCCACGGTGGCGCGGCCGATCCGCTCGGCCTGTCGGTGTGTGTGCAGGTCGGAGATCTCGGCGATGCGAGGTGGCAGCGTGGCGATCGCCGCGTCGGCGAGAAGTCGGTACCCGGCGCGCACCGGTGCGCTGAGCGGCGGCCGACGAAGGAACTCCAACGAGCGCTGCTGTGCGTCCGACGAGGCGACGTCGGGATGCTCGTCGATCCATGCGGCGAGTTCGGGTGCGGTGGTCGGCAGTGGATCGGCGTCGAGCAGTCGGCCGATGCGGGACTGCTCCTCGACGAAACGGTCGGCCTCGTCATCGCTGAGCCGGCGGGGGCCGTACGTCTGGTAGGCGACGAGGAACGAGTCGGTCAGCACGTTGTGCACCCACGCGGCCATCCGCGGCGTCGCCGCGCTGTAGGCACGGTCGCGTTCGGATCGGCCGCGCACGGGGACGTGTGCCTGGCGCACGGTCGCCACCGCCGCTTCGACCTCGGGGCACGAGCCGTAGGTGGTTTCGGTGACATACAGCGATGTGCGGGTCAGACGTCCGAGCGGATCGGAGCGGTAGGTCGAGTGTTGGTCGACACCGGCGACGACCTCGGGATGTGCGGTCTGGATGAGCAGCGCCCTGATGCCGCCGACGAAGGCGGTGCTGTCGCCGATCACCGCCCACGACACCGAGTCGGGTCCGAGCAGACCTGGATCGCCGAGATGGTCGAGTGTGTGTTCCAACGGGCGCGGGCCGTGAGAGAAGAGCCCGGTCGTGGTCGCGACCACCCGATCTTTCACGCTTCTCGCCATCGAAGACGGGACGGTACCGGTGCGGACAGCGGATGGAACGTGCGTGCCGTCGAGCGAGATGCGAGCATGCCCGGGTGAGCGGCAGTGACGTCCGAACGACGAGCGATCCCGACGTGGTCATCGTCGGCGCGGGTCTGGCCGGTCTCGCCGCGGCGGGGACACTGACGCGAGCGGGCCGCTCCGTAGTGCTGCTCGAGGCGTCCGATGGGGTCGGGGGCCGGGTACGGACCGATGTCGTCGACGGGTATCGACTCGACCGGGGCTTCCAGGTGCTGCTGACCGCCTACCCCGAACTCGAGCGCCAGGTCGATCTCGATGCGCTCGACGTCCGCTGCTTCGAGCCGGGAGCGTTGGTCTGGAACGGCACCAAGCTCTCGGTGATGGGAGATCCGCTACGGCGCCCGCGTGCCGCCCTGCCGACCGTCGTCGCGCCGATCGGTTCGGTCGGCGACAAGCTTCGGATCCTGCGCCAGCGCGAGCGGCTGCGCCGGGCCGACCCGGTCGATCTCCTCCGACAGGACGATCGCTCGACCGAATCGGCGCTGCGCGACCAGGGGTTCGGCAACCGGATGATCGATCTGCTGTTCCGCCCACTCGTCGGCGGCATCCAACTCGACCCGAGCCTGTCGACCAGCCGTCGCATGTTCGACGTGGTGCTGCGCAGCCTGATCGTCGGTGACGCCGGGGTCCCGGCGAAGGGCATGGGTTCGCTGTCCGATCAGCTCGGTGATGCCCTGCCCGAAGGTGTGGTTCGCCTGTCATCGCCGGTCGCCGAGGTCTCGCCCGGCGGGGTGGTGCTGGCGACGGGCCAAGAACTCCGAGCCGATCGGGTCGTCGTCGCCACCGAGGGACCGGCCGCGAGCGCACTGCTCGGGTTGCCGCCGGTCGAGTCGAACCCGGCGACGTGCGTCTGGTTCGGCGCCGACCGGTCACCGATCGACGCCGGCTACATCGTGCTCGACGGCACAGGTGCCGGACCGGCCACCAACGTGGCCGTGCTGAGCGACGTCGCCCCGGACTACGCACCGTCCGGACGTTCGCTCATCGCCGCGGCCTGTCCGGGAATCGCGGACGTTGCGGTCGAGGCCCGCGTGCGCGACCAGCTCGGGAGGATCTGGGGTGCATCGGTTGAAGGCTGGACGCATCTGCGCACCGATGTCATCGAGCACGGCCAGCCTCGCCAACCCCCCGGCTTCTCACCGAAGCAGCGGGTGGCGCTCGGCGACGGGCTGTTCGTGTGCGGTGACCACCGCGACACTTCGTCGATCCAGGGTGCGCTGTTCTCGGGTCGCCGCTGCGGCGAGGCCGTCCTCGATTCGCTGACCTGACCCGTCGACGGGGCCGGCGATCTACGAATGCGCGACGCGAATCGAAACAGCCGGACAACAGGGGCGAACGGGTCGGGAAATCGTCGCTGAGCAGCGCCGAAGCGGCCGGGGAAGGGTCGTAGCTTGCGCCGAGCCCGAGAGTCGGGCAGCGTTGAACACCCCCCGGAGGAAAGACCATGCGTACCCGTACCCCCCTTGCCGTCGCGATCGTCGGCGCATTGGCATTTGCCGCCTGTGGCAGCGACGACAGCGACAGCGCTGACACGTCGCCGCCCGCAACCGAAGCGGCGGCGGCCGCCGAGGACGAGATGTCCGACGACGAGGAGATGTCGGAGGAGGAAATGGCCGAGGACGAGATGTCCGACGAAGAGGAGATGTCGGATGACGAGATGTCGGACGATGACATGTCCGATGACGAGATGT
>JASJHI010000146.1:0-3507 GCA_033791105.1 Acidimicrobiia bacterium
GTGAGTTCACGCCGGGTATGCTGCTGGCAGGGTTATCCCTAGGAGCGTGGGTCGGAATCAAAACCGTCGCACGGGTACCGAAACTCGACACGTCGAGGAGTGCTTCGGCGACGCTCACCGTCAACGACCTGTGCATCTTGATGCCGTATGAGAACTCGCTGCTGGTGATGTCGATGAATGGCCCGCAGGTCAAGGAGGTGCTCGAGCGCGGCTACCGCAATTGCCGGTGGTACAAATAGGGCAGTCCCCGCGGCGGGTACTCGCACTACACGACCTGCATACTGACCACCGACGGTGACAACGTGGTCACTTACACCGGCGACCTGGCAACGAGCCGGACGGTAACAACGTGGCATCCCTCACGTTCAATGGCACATCGGTGAACTTCACCGACGCCACTACCTACTACAACCTGCCGTCGGTGAACTACCTGGCCGTCAGATCGTGCACCTTCAACAACGCCGGTGTGACGATCTGGCCCCTCGATCAGATCGTGGCCGACACGCAGTTCTACCTGCGGAATTCGGTGATCGACTACATCGCTGCCCAGAAGGGCCCAATCGCCCAGGCTGTCGAATTGAGGGTGGTTCTCCCGACGCCGTAACACACTCATGCCAGCAGCGACGGCCGGCATGATCGTGCGATTCTCCCGCAGGGCGTTGCCCACCGGGAGACCGCGTTTGGGCGGCGCAGGTGCCCCGATCGAATGGCATGTTGTCACCGGACGCAAACTGCCGCGTCGGCAAAACGGATGTACCAACGCCTAGGCTTGACCCATGGACGACCGGACCCGCATCGCCGCAGCGCAACTCTCCCGGATGCGGGGGATGACGGCGATGTACCACCGTCGGTTCTTCCTCGACGTCAATGTGACAACCGTGCTTATCGTGACGCTGCTTGTGGTGGGGTGGTTCGGAGCCGAGGCGGCGTTCCTCGTCGTGCCGATCGTGGCGCTGATGGGTGCCGTGCAAACGGCGTTCGACTCGTCCTACCTCATCTTCGCCCGGTGGTATGCCGCGTATCTCGAGCGCTATCTCAACGATCGGGTCGGCGAACGCATCCACGTGGCGGCCGAAATGGAGGCTGCCTACCTCTTCGAACTCGGTGCCCCGAAGATCGTGACCATTCCCGTCGCAGGCGGCTTCACCTGGTTCTCGTTCGTGACGATCTTCTACACCCTGCTCGGCGGATTCGCCTACGTGTTCGGCCTAATCCTCGGGTGGGGCGCCTTGATGGAAGCTCCGAACGGTGCCGCAATCCTGTACGCCGTCGCCTTGTTCGGAATCACGTTCGCCGCCCTCGTGATCGGCGTGTGGTGGTTCGCTATGGGCGAAGGCGAGCGGCGGCTGGAACGGGTTCTCGAGCAGCGTTTCGGCGAAGTCCTCGATTCATCCGGAACCGTCGAGTGAAGCGAACGAACCACGATGACTAGGAGAATCGGCATGACCGCCATCCGCCTCATTACCGTGGGCCTCACGATTGTGATGGTCGCAGCGATCGGCATCTCAATGGTGACCGGCGACTTCAGCGGCGAAGGTTCGTGGCTGCTCGACCATCCGTGGGGCCGCATGACGCTCATCGACCTCTACGTTGGAGTCGCCCTCTTCGCCGGGTGGGTGTTCCTGCGAGAGGGTTCTCCCTGGGTCGCCGTCGTGTGGCTAGCGGTGTTCGTGATTCTCGGCAACGCAGGTACGGCTCTCTACGCGGCGATCGCTGCTTTCCGTGCCGACGACATCCGATCGTTCCTCCTCGGGGAGCGAGCGTGACGACGCTCGTACGCTCCGGATCGGCGTCAGCTCGTGTGTGATCGGCGAGGAACTCCGGTGGAAACGGGAGCCACTCGCACGTGATCTCGATTCCGCTACGGCTGCGTTGGTGGGGTGTGCGCTCTCGTTCTCGAGCGCGTCTTCGCTGTGCAAGCACTGGAGCGCACGGACGAATCGGATTCACTCGCTGGGCGGCTGGCCCTTGGAGCATTGATCCTCCAAGATGTGTTTGCCGTCGCGTTCCTGGTAGCTGCCGAGGGTGAGTGGCCGTCACCGTGGGCGATTCTCGTCAGTCCAGCGTTCATCCTCCTGCGGCCCATCGCAGGCTGGATTCTCGACCACAGCGGTCATGGCGAGATCCTCGTGCTTCTCGGAGTCACCCTCGCAGTCGGAGTTGGACCAGGTGCGTTCGATCGGGTTGGCCTCAAGCCCGATCTGGGAGCACTCGTGGCCGGTCTGCTGGTGTCGGGTCATCCTCGTGCCGGCGAGCTCTCGGACCGCGTGTTGAGTTTCAAGGACCTGTTCCTTGTCGGGTTCTTCCTCTCGATCGGGCTCAGCGGAACGCCGTCGGCTGCGGCGTGGGGAATCGGGATCCTGATCGTTTTCTTGCTACCAGGTAAGACGTTCGGCTTCTCCTGGCTATTGACGCGTTTCCGGTTGGGGGCGCGCACCTCGCTTCGCGCTTCCCTGACGCTGTCCACGTTCAGCAAATTCGGACTGATCGTGAGTGCGGCGGCACTCGCCGAGGGGTTCGTCGATCAGGCATGGGTGTCGACTGTTGCCCTTGCGGTCGCGGGTCGTTCGTCGTAGCGTCGATCGCCGATTCACGTCGTTGACAGTTCTACGATCTTTGGTCTCACCGATTGAGTGCCTTCGAGCGCCAACCCCCGATCGAGGAAGCCTCCATACTCGACTGCGGTGATGCCCGGGTCATCGTCTTCGGCCTGGGGAGAGTTGGTACGGCAGCCTTCGATGAGATTGTTGAGCGACGGGGTCCGGTTGCCGTGGGGGTAAATCGAGACGCCGAGCGGGTGGCATTCCATCAGCAAGAGGGGAGGAATGGGGCTCGAGGTGACCCTCTCGACTGCGACTACTGGGAACGGGTTTGCTGCATCCCAACGTTGAGTTGTTGATCGCGTCGATGAGCAGCCACGAAGAGAATCTGGAGTGTGTTCGTCGCATCCGGGAATTCCTGCCGTCAACACGTATTGCTGCGATCGCCCGGTTCCCCGACCAAATCGACGAGCTGTGCGCAGCGGGCGTTGACGTGGCTCGCAACCTCTACGAAGAGGCTGGCCAGGCAGTGGCCGATGACGCAACGACCGCGACGTTCGACCCGGACGAATAGAACCCCCCCAATGTAGCAAAGCGACCGTTTCGACGGGCCAACACTGCCTTCAGGTCGGGCACGTCGCTTGCCCCGCCGTCGCAACCCAAGGGTGAGAGGGAGGCATCCGATGAGTGATTCGCCGGTCGGCAAAGGTGCTCGAAGGATTCGCCGCGAGCCACCCACGTTCCGGGTCGTGACCGTCGTCGACACGGTGCATCCGACACGCCATGCTGTCCGGGTCGTGTTCGACGGACACGACCTCCACAACCTGATCCCTGACGAACCCGCCGCCAGTGCCCGGCTGTTGTTGCCCTCGCCCGGAGCGTCCGATCTCGTGATCTCGACCTGGAGTGGCAACGAGTTCCTGCTTGCGAATTGGCAGCGTCCGCCGATCCGGATTCTCACGCCGAC
>JASJHI010000147.1:0-8522 GCA_033791105.1 Acidimicrobiia bacterium
GAGGAAGTCGAAATGCGACACGAAGCGATCGAGGAACCCTGGGGCGTTCTCCTCGTCGTAGCCGAGCGCGCGCAGCAGCGTGAAGATGCCGAGGCGGCGCTTGCGTGCGACGCGGGTACCGGCGGTGACGTCTTTGCCGGGCTTGTGCTCGACGTCGAACTCCATCCACTCGCCGCGGTACGGGTGGATCGTGCCCTTGACGAGCTGGTGCTTGGTGAGGTTGCGAAGCCGGTAGCGCTCACCGGGCTCGAAGATGACGCCGGGGCTGCGGACGAGCTGGCTGACAACGACGCGCTCGGTGCCGTTCACGATGAACGTTCCCTTGTCGGTCATGATCGGGAAGTCACCCATGAACACCGTCTGCTCTTTGATCTCACCGGTGTTGCGGTTCATGAACCTGGCGCGCACGAACACCGGCGCGGAATAGGTCATGTCCTTTTCCTTGCACTCCTCCACCGTGAACTTCGGTGGCGGGCGCAGGTCCTCGTCGAACGGGTCGAATTCGAGCTCGAGCTGCAGCGACTCCGAGAAGTCGGTGATCGGGCTGATGTCGCGGAAGGTGTTCGCGAGGCCCTCGTCGAGGAACCACTCGAAACTCTCGCGCTGAACCGCGATCAGGTCGGGGAGCTCGAGCGGCTCACGAAGGTTGCCGAACGAATAGCGTTCACGGGACACGGGACGAGTCGCCACGGATCACTCCTGGAGGTCGAGGGCGGGTGCGAGGAGCAGCCGGGCGCGATGGACCAGACCCAAGTATCGGGGGAGGGACAGGAAACGCACGGCGACGAACGATCCTATCCATCTTGGGCGACCAACGTCAACCGTCAACGACGCGAATGCGTCGGACAGGTGTCACCTCGCTCCAACTGAATTGCCGGACAAAGTAAAGAAATCGCGGGGCAATGTCAAGGGTTTGGGCTCATGTACCCGAGTACGCGCCCGGCTCGCAGCCGCGCGTCACGTTGCCAGGAATCCGGCAATCTCGACTTCGTCCGCACGCGATGGAGCCCGGCGGCATCGCCACCGGGCTCCAGCACATCGATCTCGGGCGCCTCACGGCGCCGCGATCACTTCAGTTCGACGTCTGCGCCGACGTCTTCGAGCTTGGTCTTCGCAGCCTCGGCGTCGGCCTTGCTGACCTTCTCGAGGATCGGCTTCGGCGCGCCATCGACCATGTCCTTGGCGTCCTTGAGGCCAACGCCGAGCAGGTCCTTGACGGCCTTGACGACCTGAATCTTCTGGCCGCCGGCGCCCGCGAGGATCACGTCGAACTCGTCCTGCTCCTCCTCAGCGGCAGCGTCGCCACCACCTGCGGGCGCACCCACAGCGGCGACGGCGACCGGCGCGGCGGCGGTCACGTCGAACTTCTCTTCGAACGCGTCGAGGAGCTCCTTGAGCTCGATGACGGTCATGCTGCTGATGGCGTCGAGAATCTCGTCTTTGGTTGCCATGTTCATTCTTCTCCTTCAGTTGCTCCGAAGTGTGGAGCTGATGTCGCGCTCAGCGCGATCTTGCGTGCGTTGTGGTGAATTGTCGGGTTGATCGGCGGGAGGCCGCGGTCAGACCGCTTCCTGCTGTTCGATGAGGGCGCTCAGGCCGTACGCGAAGTTGCGTGGCAGCGCCTGGAGCAGACCAGCGGTCTTGACCAGTGGCGCCTGGAGCGCCCCGGCCAGCTGCGCGAGCAGCTCCTCTCGCGAGGGCAGGCTGGCGAGCGCCTTCACGTCGTCGGCGGTCAACGGGCTGTCGCCCAGCAGTCCACCCTTGACGATGAGCGCTGGATTGGCCTTGGCTTGGTCGACGAGCGCCTTCGCCGCGCCGACCGAGTCGCCGGTGACGAAAGTGAGCGCGGTCGGACCGGTCAGGTGCTCGATGAGCGCGTCGGCTCCGGCGGCGGATGCCGCGAGGCGAGCCAGCGTGTTCTTGTAGACCTTGTGTTCGGCGTCGACCTCGCGCAGCGGGGTGCGTAGATCGGCGAGTGCGCCGACCGACATGCCGCGGTATTCCGACACGAACACGGCCACGCTGTCGTTCAGCTTGGCGGTGATCTCCTCGACGATCGCGACCTTGTCGGGTCGCGGTGCGTTCTCTGTCATGTGTGCAGTACCTCCTCTCGCTCGACTCGGGGTGCTCGCAATGATGCGAACACCGACGAGGAGCGCACGGGACGAACCCGGGTTCTCGTAGGCATGCACCTCGGTTGGCGACGCTCCGTCTGGCGGAACCTCATTACCCACTGTGTGGACCAACGGTCTTCGGCGAGCGACCGATTGATTGTGTAACGGCGGATCAGGCTAGGCGAGTGAGCGGCCGGTTCCACCCGCGGGAGCATCAGGTCCTGCGCGGGTCAGGTGTCGGCCGGTGGCGGTTGCAAGACCTCGGCGATGCGTTGTCGAACGGCGGGGAGCGTCTCGCTTTCGAACCACGGGTTCTTCGTGAGCCAGTGCTGGTTTCGGGGCGAGGGGTGAGGGAGCACGACTCTGCCCGGAAGGTACGCGGCCCAGTTCGCGACCGTTGCGGTGAGCGTCTTCTTGCGGTCCGCGATGTAGCGCTTCTGGGCGTAGGTCCCGATGATGATGTCGAGGCGACTGTCGGGTAGTTCGCTGAGCAGTCGCTCGTGCCAGAGAGGTGCACACTCGGGCCGTGGCGGGTTGTCCCCGGATGGCCCGGATCCCGGGTAGCAGAAGCCCATCGGCACGAGGGCCACGATGTCGGGGTCGTAGAACTGTTCGTTGCTGAGATTGAGCCAGCGGCGCAGAGTGCGGCCGCTCGGGTCGTCCCACGGCACCCCTGATTCGTGCACGCGCCGACCCGGCGCCTGGCCGATGATGACGATGCGCGCCTCCTTGCCCGCTTGCACGATCGGTCTCGGCCCGTGCTCGAGGTTCGGTGCACACACCGTGCACGCAGCGATCTCTGCGAGTAGATGGTCGAGCGATCTCGTCGTCATGCGTCAGCGAGGATCCCGGCGAGCGCCGAGAGGAGCATCGCGGTGTCCCGAAAGGTTGCAGGAACCCCGCGACGTCGCCTTCGGAACGGCGCGCAACCCGTCAGGCGTCGGACTTGAGGCGGCTGGTGTCGACGCGGACGCCGGGGCCCATCGTCGAAGAGACGGTGATCTTCTTGATGTAGCGGCCCTTCGCGGAGGCCGGCTTGGCGCGCTGAATCTCGTCGATCACGGCGAAGAAGTTCTTCTCGAGCGCGTCGGGCTCGAAGCTCGCTCTGCCGATCTGCACGTGGACGTTGCCGTACCGGTCGGTGCGGTATTCGACCTTGCCACCCTTGAACTCGCCGACAGCCTTGCCGACATCGGGAGTGACCGTGCCGGTCTTCGGGTTCGGCATGAGGCCGCGGGGTCCGAGCGTGCGGCCGAGACGACCGACGAGCGGCATCATGTCGGGCGCCGCGATCACCAGATCGAAGTCCATCTTGCCGGCCTCGACCTCGGCGGCGAGATCGTCCGCGCCGACGATGTCGGCACCGGCCTCGCGGGCGGCGTCTGCTGCGTCACCAGTGGCGAAGACGGCCACTCGGACGTCCTTGCCGGTGCCCTCGGGCAGCGCGACGGTGCCTCGCACCATCTGATCGGCCTTACGCGGATCGACTCCGAGACCGATGGAAACGTCGACGCTCTCGTCGAACTTCGCGGTGGCGGTGGTCTTCGCCATCGCGACCGCATCGGTCGGGGCGTAGAACTGTTCGCGATCGAACTTCTTCAGCGCGTCCTTGTACTTCTTGCCTGACATTGTCTGTCTCCCTCGTGTAGTAGCCCGCCGAGCGAGGTCTTCCCGGTCGTGGCGTTGGTGTTGGTCGAGATCGTATGTGCTACTTGTGCGGCCCGGCGCAGAGCGCCGGTCGGCGCGAGCGCCGAGAAAGGATCGACGTGGCGGCAACGCCGCCACGCTGCCGCCGCAGGCGGCGGTCAGCGCTAGCTGACCTCGATCCCCATCGAGCGAGCGGTGCCGCGCACCTGCTGTTTGGCCGCCTCCATGTCGTAGGCGTTGAGATCGGGCATCTTGATGGTTGCGATCTCTTCGACGTCGGCGTCGGTAATCGAGCCGACCGTCTCGGCGCCCGGGTTGTCGGCGGCCTTGTCGAGACCGGCCTTCTCACGGATCAAGACGGCCGTCGGCGGCGTCTTGAGGATGAAATCGAAGGTGCGGTCCTCGTAGATCGTGATCTCGGTGGGCACGACGGTGCCGGCCTGGGCTTCGGTCTGGGCGTTGTAGGCCTTGACGAAGTCCATGATCGCGATGCCGTGTGGGCCGAGCGCGGTGCCGACCGGCGGCGCGGGACTGGCCTTGCCTGCCTCGATCTGGATCTTGACGATCGTTACGACCTTC
This sequence comes from Acidimicrobiia bacterium, assembly GCA_033791105.1. Classification (GTDB taxonomy): domain Bacteria; phylum Actinomycetota; class Acidimicrobiia; order Acidimicrobiales; family Ilumatobacteraceae; genus JASJHI01. The sequence continues at coordinate 4,341 of JASJHI010000147.1, forward strand.
TTCTTCGCCATGGGGAGTGTCTTTCTAGGGGAGTCGAGCTGCTGGGTCAGCTACGGAATCGATTCGGGTGGGGTTTGACCGGTCGGTCAGAGCTTGGCGACCTGACTGAAGTCCATCTCGACCAGCGTTTCGCGGCCGAAGATGTTGACAAGCACCTTGAGTTTGAGGTGATCGGCGTTGATCTCTGCGATCTCGCCGGTGAAATCGGCGAACGGGCCTTCCTTGACGCGCACGCTCTCGCCTTCCTCGTAGTCGAGCTTGGCCTTGCGCCGCGGTGCGGCCTCGATGCCTTCGGTTTTCGGCGACAGGAACGTCTTGACCTCGCGGCGCGAGAGTGGAGTGGGCTTCTGGCCGTGCCGGCTCTGTCCGACGAAACCGGTGATGCCGGGCGTGTTGCGCACGCAGTACCACGACTCGTCGTTCATCTTGCAGCGGACGAGCAGATAGCCGGGGAACACCTTGCGCATCACCGTCTGCTTCTTGCCGTTCTTGACCTCGTCGACCTCTTCCATGGGGATGACAACCTCGAAGATCGTGTCCTCCATGTTCATCGACTGGATGCGGGCGTTGAGGTTGGCCGTGACCTTCTTCTCGTATCCGGATTGCGTATGGACCACGTACCACTGCCCCGGGCGCAGCAGGGGATCGTCGTACGGTGGCGGTTCGTCGACCGCGTCGCCCTCGGCCTCCGCATCGGTCGGCGTTGCGGCGTCGGACGCCGCGTCGTCGGACGCCGCATCGTCGGACACAGCAGATTCATCGGCGGATGCGGTGGGGCCCGACGGCTCATCTGTCTCGAGGTCGTCAGACGCGTCGGAGTCGGCATCAGGAGCAGACGAATCGCCGGTCTCGGCGTCCTCGGAGGCATCCGGATCGTCGGCGGTCAGGACAGCGTCGCCGACCGGGAGCAGGTCGGCGGGGGCAGGCTCCGGTGCCGGATCGGGTGCCGCCGCCACCTGGTCTGCGGCCTCGCTGAGTGAGGCGTCCGCATCGTCGGTCGCGACCATCGCGTCCTGGAGGGCCGCACCGAGGGTATCGAGGGTGCCGTCGTTGCTGTTGTCGTCGCTCATGAGCCGTAGAACCATTCCGAGAAGTTGCCGAACACGTAGTCGAGTCCACCGACGAGCGCCGTGTAGACGACGACCGTGATGATGACGATGATCGAGTAGCGCCGGACTTCCGGCCTGGTCGGCCACGCGACCTTGCGAAGCTCGTCACGGACCTCACGCAGGTACTGACGTATCCCGGTGCGCTCAGACTTCTTCTGAGGCTGTCGAGACGCGCGCGTGGCCTTGCCCTGCTCGTCGAGGGCACCCATCTTGCGAAGCTGACGCTTCTGCTCGCGATTCAGATCGTCCAGTGACATGTCTACTCGTTCAGTGAGGGGCAGGGCAGGAGGGACTCGAACCCCCGACCGTCGGTTTTGGAGACCGATGCTCTACCAGCTGAGCTACTGCCCTCGGTTGGGAGGAGCCAGCGTACCAGCGCATCCCGATGGCTCGGTGGCGGCCCGGAAGCCGCCCGCCGCGCCAGGTCTGTTCAGCGTGTCTCCTTGTGAAGCGTGTGCTGGCGCTCGAACGCGCAGTACTTCTTCATCTCCAGGCGCTCACGATCGTTGATCTTCGACTTCATCGTGATGTAGTTGCGCCGCTTGCACTGTGTGCATTCGAGGGTCACCTTGACCCGCTTGTCACTCTTTGCCACTGCGTGGCTCCTTCCTGTCGGCTGACGTCCGTTACTTGTTGATCTTGGTGACGCGGCCCGCACCCACAGTGCGGCCACCCTCACGAATCGCGAACCGCAACCCCTCATCCATCGCGATCGCCTTCCCCAACTGAACCGTCATCTCAACATTGTCACCAGGCATCACCATCTCCGTACCCTCCGGCAACTGAATCGTCCCAGTCACATCAGTCGTACGAAAAAAGAACTGCGGACGATAATTATTGAAAAACGGCTTATGACGACCACCCTCATCCTTCGTCAAAATATACACCTGACCCTCAAAATCGGTGTGCGGCGTAATCGAACCCGGTGCACACAACACCTGACCACGCTCCACATCCTCCTTATCAGTCCCACGCAACAACGCTCCAATATTGTCCCCAGCCTGCCCCTGATCCAACAACTTCCGGAACATCTCAACACCCGTACACGTCGTCTTCTGCGTCTCACGCAAACCAACGATCTCAATCTCATCACCAGTGTTGACCACACCCTGCTCAACCTTGCCAGTGACAACCGTCCCACGACCCGTAATCGTGAACACATCCTCGATCGGCATCAAGAACGGCTTCTCCAACTCACGCACCGGCTCAGGAATGAACTCATCAGCAGCCCTCACCAACGCCATCACCTGCTCCTGCGCATCAGCATCCCCCTCCAACGCCTTCAACGCCGACACCTGCACAATCGGCGCATCATCACCAGGAAACTCATACTCAGTCAACAACTCACGCACCTCGAGCTCCACCAACTCGATCAACTCCTCATCATCAACCATGTCAGCCTTGTTCAACGCCACAACAATGTACGGCACACCCACCTGACGAGCCAACAACACATGCTCACGCGTCTGCGGCATCGGACCATCCGTCGCAGCCACAACCAAAATCGCGCCATCCACCTGCGCCGCACCCGTAATCATATTCTTGATGTAATCCGCATGACCCGGCATGTCCACATGCGCGTAATGCCGATTCTCAGACTCATACTCGATATGAGCAATCGAGATCGTAATCCCCCGCTGCTTCTCCTCCGGCGCCTTATCAATCGAATCAAACGCCGAAAACTCAGCCAACCCACGCTCAGACAACGTCTTCGAAATCGCCGCCGTCAACGTCGTCTTACCATGGTCAATATGACCCATCGTACCAATATTCACATGCGGCTTCGTACGCTCAAACTTCTCTTTACTCACGGCAATACTCCAATGTCGATTTCGTTGTGTCTCTATGGGTTGTCAAGGAACTCGGGTCAGGTGACCCGGGACTGGTTCGAAGCCGGTTCGGACGATTACTCGCCACGGACCCGCTTCACGATTTCTTCGGCGATGCTCGACGGCACCTCTTGATACTCGGCGAACTGCATCGTGTAGGTCGCGCGCCCCTGGGTGCGCGAACGGAGGTCAGTACTGTATCCGAACATCTCCGACAGCGGCACCTGGGCATTGACGACCTGGGTGTTGCCGCGAGCCTCCATGCCGCCGACGCGCCCGCGCCGGCTCGACAGATCGCCCATCACGTCGCCCATGTACTCCTCGGGCGTGACGACCTCGACCGCCATGATCGGCTCCATCAGCACCGGCTTGGCCATGCTGGCGGCCTTTCGGAACGCTGCTTGACCGGCAATCTTGAACGCCATCTCGGACGAGTCGACGTCGTGGTACTGCCCATCGACGAGCTGCACCTTCACATCGACGGTCGGGTAGCCCGCGAGCACGCCGTTGTCGAGTGATGACTGGAGGCCCTGGTTGGTCGGATTGATGTACTCGCGCGGAATCCGGCCACCGCTGATCTTGTCCTCGAACTCGTAGCCGCCCCCCGGGTTGGGCGCCATGTTGATCTTGACGATCGCGAACTGCCCCGAGCCACCCGACTGCTTGATGTGGCGGTACTCCACATTCGTGACTTCCTGGGTGATCGTCTCGCGATAGGCGACCTGCGGCTTGCCGACGGTGGCCTCGACCGCGAATTCGCGCTGCATCCGGTCGACGAGCACTTCGAGGTGCAACTCACCCATGCCGGAGATAATGGTCTGGCCAGACTCTTCTGCCGTCTCAACACGAAAGGATGGATCTTCTTGAGCCAGCTTACCCAAGGCCACACCCATCTTCTCCTGATCGGGCACAGAACGCGGCTCCACCGCAACCGAGATAACCGGCTCGGGAAACTCCATGCGTTCCAGGGTAATAATTTTATTCTGTGCGCACAGGGTTTCACCGGTGGTCACGTCTTTAAGACCAATGGCCGCAGCAATATCGCCCGCCCGCACTTCTTTGATCTCTTTGCGATCATTGGCATGCATCTGCACCATGCGCCCAACCCGCTCTTTCTTCGATTTCACCGGGTTGTATAGCGTGTCACCGCTTTTTAAGGTACCGGAGTACACCCGAAAAAAGGTCAACGTACCGACAAAAGGGTCGGTAGCAATCTTAAACGCCAGCGCCGAAAACGGCGCAGT
>JASJHI010000148.1:0-2635 GCA_033791105.1 Acidimicrobiia bacterium
ACCATGGAGGCTTCGGAAGGTACGGCGCTGGCCGGCTCGTAACCCGTCGTGCATCTCGGCGGGCACTGTTGCATTGAGCCATCGCGAGGTGATTCTGGGGTCGATGACCAGGCGCGGCGCCGCCCCTTCAGCCGCATTTTCCCTGGTCAGCGGGCTCCGAGGTTCTCGGTCTTGGATCGGATGGGCCGCGAGGGCCACGCACGGTCGCTCAATGCAACTGTGCCCTCGTGTGTCCGTGATCGCCGGATGGTGGACCGGTCCGAGCAAGTGTGTCATTGGGGTTACCGTTCGGGCGATGAGCGAGAGCTTCGTCCCCGAGGACTTCGTGGTGCCCCAGCACGTCAATGGCGAGGGGTTCCGGCTCGAGCCGTTGGGTCCCCCGCACAACGAACGCGACCACGAGGCGTGGATGACGAGCATCGACCACATTCACGACACACCGGGCTTCCCTGCCGGCTCGTGGCCCAGACCGATGTCACTGGAACAAAACCTCACGGACCTCCAACGACATGCCGACGACTTCGCTCGCCGGACCGGTTTCACCTACTCGGTGCTCGACGGCGATGAGGTGATCGGGTGCGTGTACATCTACCCGAGCGAAGCAGCCGACCACGACGTCGCCGTGGCGTCCTGGGTGCGGGCCTCGCGCGCCGAGATGGACGCACGACTCGCGACGGCGGTGTCGGAGTGGCTGCGGAGCGACTGGCCATTCACGAGCGTCGACTACGCAGCCCGAGACTGAACAGAGTCAAGCTCGTGTTGCAGTGAGACACTGCCGCCCACCGGCATCGACACCGAACCGGCGATCGGGGACGCAGCTAGTTCGTGTTGGGGGTTGGGCGTGCGGGTTCCGGCGACCCGCCTGCCCCAACTGCGTGGTCCGAGGCGCTCTTCGGTGAGATAGGTCTATTCGGTGTACGAAGAACGGGCGAACCGCGAGACCACCCGCGGTGTCTCGCATCGCGACGCGTCGGTCGGCGCTCTGTCGGTTGGCTGAGTGTGGCCGAGGCGGACCGCTGGTACGTGTTTCGCGCCACCGACTCGGAGGCGATCAGAATGTTCGGCCAGCTGTGGCCTTCCGCCGCTCAGATCCGGCACGATGATCGGCTGGCGGTCCGCGCGTGCCGCTCGCGCGATATCGATCGGGTCCGCTCGGAAAGATGTGCCTGATTGAGCGGTTTCCCCCAGTGTCGGTGGTGAGCGATATGAGTGGCGATCAGCGAGATCTGTAGACGCGCGAGCGGTGATCGATTCGCAGGACGATGACGGCGTGCTGATCGTCATCGATCTCGTAGATCACCCGATACGCCCCTCGTCGCGCAGAGTGGAGCCCGGCGAGTTCGCGCTGCAGACGCCCGCCGACGCGGTGAGGGTTTTCGACGAGGGCGCCCAGCATGAACTCGACGATCGCAGCTGCGGTGCCTTCTGTGAGTCGCCCGAGGTGTCGTTGCGCTGGGCCGGTGACGCGCAGTTCGTAGGGCTCGTCGTGCTCGGTCACTTGGAGGCGAAGCGGGCGCGCAGTTCGTTGCCGGTGATGTAGTCGCCAGTGTCGGCCGCACGCTTCGCTTCGGTGAGTTCGCGCATTGCGTCGGGATCCGAGAGCAGTTCGAGGGTGTCTTCGAGTGACGCCAGGTCGTCGGGGCTGATCATGACGGCTGCGGGCCGACCGTTGCGGGTGACGACGATTCGGTCGTGGGTGTGCTCGACGCGGTCGATCATCTCGGAGAACTTCGACTTGACTTGGGCGAGCGGCAAGGTTGCGGACATGACCACTATTATAGTCATATCCGTCTTGGGTTGTCACGACGGTCCGCTCTGCAGGGCCGGTCGGTTCTGCGCATGTTCTGGAGCGCCTGTCCGCCCGCAGTCGTACTGGAGCGGATCGGCAGTCGTGTGGCGGGCGTGATTGTCGGGTGGCGTCCGCGGCGTCGAGGGTGTGCGACTTCGCCGGTAGTGCAGCGCGTCGCGGCCGTGGCGGGCCGAGCGAAGTGTGTGCCATGGAACCGGCGACATGACGGCGCCGGGCCCAACTCGTCGTCCGCGCATCTGCATTCGAGCGGCATTCCAGGCAATCACCGTGACCGTGGCTACGACGCCCGGGCATCCCTACAAAGATCTACCTGCTAGCTGGCACGGTGCTCGACAGCACCCGTGCGTGGTCCGAGGAGATCAGCCGTCGGAATCAAGCCCGTCCCACGGCAAGTCGTAATCGAGGTATTGCAGTGGGTCGAACGGAAGGTCCTCGAGATCGGCGGGCGGCTTCGAGAGAGCAACGGTTTCTGGCCTTGGATTCGCGAGTCCGGTGAAAGGCACACCACGTGCTGAAGTGCTATCTGGATACTCCTGCTTCCAGATTTCGTGTCGCTTGCGCATCTTGCTGAACGCGGAACTGGTGTGGAGCAGCGGTATGAGTTTCGGGAACATCTCCCGAGGATCCGTGTACAAATCGTAGAACGCAGCTCCTACGAGTCCGGGATGATCGCCGATCCAGACGCGCTTCCACCGACCCTTGATGGTCGCCGCAAGAATCGGTCCCGTGTAGACGAAGTTGTAGTCGCGGCGGCTATATGAGTCTCCGTTCAGCAGCAGCGATGTTTGGTCCAATCCGTCGATGATGCGGTCGGTTGGAATGTTC
>JASJHI010000149.1:0-23917 GCA_033791105.1 Acidimicrobiia bacterium
CTCCTCGGGGCTGAAGCCGTCGTCTTCTTCGATCGATCGGCCGCCATCGGATCCGAGTACGTGCGCAAGCAGGTGACACAACTGCCGTCGAAGATGCGCTTTCTCGCCGCCCAGTTCAACGCCGTTCTCCATGACGACCTGTGGATCGATCTCGCCGCGCACGCCAACTCGATGGCGACCGAGCTGCATCGCCGGACGAGCAGCCTGGACGGCGTCCAGCTCGGCGCTGAACCCGCCGTGAACAGCCTGTTCCCGATCTTGCCCCCGACCGCCATCGAACCCCTGCGCGACTGGTGTTTCTTCTGGGATTGGGACGTGTCACGGCATCAGGTGCGCTGGATGACATCGTGGGACACGACCGGCGAGGACGTCATCACTTTCGCGGACGGTGTCCGTCGAATCGTGGCCGATCACATGACCACCAAAAGTGCTTGAACACTACAATTGACCCATGGATTGATTTCCGCTACGATGACCAATCTCAGCGGCCCTTCGGGGCGCTGACCAGGGGTTTAACGGTCATCACGCGCATTCACCGGGGGTTGGTACATGTCCGCAATCGAGTTCCGGATCGATCGGATCGACAGTGACGAGGATTGGATGGATTCGGGTGCCTGCAAGGGGCTGACGCACCTGTTTTTCCCCCCGCCCGCCGAGCGACCGCAGGCTCGTGAGCGACGTGAGGGTGCAGCTCGCCGGATCTGCGGCGAGTGCAGCGTCAACACGGACTGTGTCGACTTTGCCCGCCATCATCATGAGTACGGATTCTGGGGTGGCGAGTCGGAGGATGAACGCCACGCCGCCGGGTACCGGCTCATCGCGCCGATCGGTGTGCGGGCGCGCTCAGCCGGCTGAGCCACCATCGGCGATGCACGACGTCATCGTCGTCGGGAGTGCAAATCTCGATCTGGTTGCCGCGACGCCACGAATCCCACGGCCCGGGGAGACGATCATCGGCACCTCGTATGCGGAGTTTGCCGGCGGCAAGGGGCTCAACCAGGCGATTGCCGCGAGCCGCGACGGTGCCGACACAGCACTCGTCGCGACCGTCGGCAGCGACGCAGCCGGGACCTCGTTGCTCGCCGTCGCCAATGACAACGGCATCGATACGGCCTACGTCGCCTGCAGCGATGCCCTCCCGAGCGGTCGAGCGCTCATCATGGTCGACGAGCGCGGCGAGAACTCGATCGTCGCGGTACCGGGGGCCAACGCCGAGACGTCCGGGCGGGCAATCCCTGCGGGAACTGTCGTACTCGCCCAACTCGAGGTGGCCATCGACGCGGTGACGCAGGCATTCGCAGCCGCACGCCAACGAGGCTCGACGACCATACTCAACCCGGCGCCTGCAGCAGCGCTGCCTGCGGAGCTGGTCCGACTCACCGACATCCTGATTCCAAACGAACACGAGGCCGAGCGAATGGGCGGCATCCACGAGTTGCTCGATGCAGGTGTGCAGACGGTCATCGTGACCCGGGGCAGCCGTGGCGTCGCGGTCACAACACGCTCAGCCGGCCAGATCGAGTCATGGTCCGTCGCTGCCATCCCCGTCGACGCGATCGACACCACGGGAGCCGGCGATGCCTTCTGCGGCTGCCTGGCGGCCGCAATCGCGGCCGGTCCGGAACTGCGACCGGCGATTCAGCGAGCGGTCGCCGCAGGCGCACTCGCGACCACGACACTCGGCGCGGTCCCCTCGCTGCCCACCACCGACAGGATCGACCAGCTCCTCACGCGCTGACCGTCGGGTGGCACAGTGTGAGCGCGACCCAGGTCGCATCCTCGGTGACCTCTTCGACCACCATCGGCGACAACGCATCGAGCACGTGGCCGTGCCGCGCGGCGAGAATGCCGCTCACGATCAGCCGACCGCGCTGCGCAGTGAGCCGTACCAGCGTCGGTGCGAGCGAGACGAGCGCTGGTGCCAGGATGTTCGCGACGACGATGTCGTACGTGCCGTCCAGATCCTCACACCGCCTGTCATCGACCAACACGTCACCATCGACGCCGTTGCGACGGGAGTTGTCGCGCGTCGACTCGACCGCCGCCATCGACACATCGATCGCGCGCACGGGGCGAGCGCCGAGCAAAGACGCCGCGATCGCGAGGAGGCCCGTTCCACACCCGACGTCGAGCACCGATGGTGGCCGCGACTCGGCACCGTTGTGTGCCAGGAGCGCGGCGACGACGGCCCCCAGCGACAATGAGGTCGTCGGGTGGTCACCGAAGCCGAACGCGCCCGCCGGCTCGATGAAGATCGGGACGAGGTTGGATGCAACCGCGGGCGGTTCCTGCCATGCCGGGACGACCACGACGCGATCTGCGACGATCATCGGTGCGGCAGATGCCCTCCAGGTCTCGGCCGAGATGGCGTCGACGTACTCCGTCCGCCATGTCCAATCGTCTTTGAGTCCGAGCTGCTCGATCGACGTCGGGATCGGGTCGGCCCCCAACGACGTCCACAACTCGACGCGGTCACCTGGATCGATCGATCCGGCCCCGCTCACAGCGCCCGACCGATCATCGACCCGACGCTCCTCGACCGCCCGAACGCCGAGCTGCCAGAGTCGGTCGGAGGCCACCTCGACGTCCTGTGACGGCACGTTGAGGATGAAAGCGGTCACGAACGGCCTCCTGGAGCCGCCGCTGGTGGGTCTGGCCGAGCCCCCGTTCATTCGATCCGGCGCAGCGAGGACTGATACATCTCCATCCGGAGCAGATAGGACGCGACGCCGTCGCGGATGTCCTCGAGTCGGGCCTTGCCAGGCTTGATCGTCGCGGGCGTCCCAACCGCAAGCGCGCCGGATGGCACGTCGGTGTCGTTGAGCACCACACTGTTCGCGGCCACGACGGCACCCGAGTGAACAACCGCCCTGTGCAACACCATCGCCGCATTGCCGATCAACACCTCGTCCTCGATCGTGCAGCCCTCGAGGTGGATCTGATGGCCGAGCACGCACCCGTTGCCGACGATTGTCGGGTGTTCCGGTGTGGTGTGCAAGACGGCGTTGTCCTGCACGCTCGTGCGATCGCCGATGCGGATGAATCCACCGTCACCGCGCAGGACCGCACCCGGCCAGACCGACGAGCGTGCACCGACGTCGACCGCCCCGATGATCACGGCATCGGGATGCACGAATGCCTCGCTGTTGATCGAGGGTTCGAGATCACCGAGGGCGTAGATGGGCATCGCTCCGCACGGTAACGACACTTGCCGCGTGCGCGAGCAACGCAATGAAGATTGCCGGTTCCGAGCCGATACTGTTGCTCCAATGCCTCGCAGGATCGACATCGAGTTGACAAGCGCGCTCGCTGACGGCTCCTACACCTGGCGGGCCGCGGGGGCCAAGAACCCCAAGGGCGTCGTCGATGCAGCGATCGTGCCGAGCGATGCCGCTGTGGGCACGGAGCTGAAGGTCGAGATCGAGCAGATGCTCGACGGCATCGAGATCTTGTCGGTGATCAAGGACCGCGACAAGCCCGACCGCGAGCTGCTCGAATTCCTGCCGAGCGACAAGCCGTTCGAGGCTGTCATCGAGACACGCGCGACGCGCGACCGCCCCCGCGACAAGCGGGGCGACGGTCGCGGTGACAAGCGGGGCGACAAACGCGGTGACAAGCGGGGTGACGGTCGCGGCGACAAACGCGGTGACGGTCGCGGCGACAAACGCGGTGACGGCCGTTCGGAGCGCTCTGGCGATCGGGAGCGCAATCAGCGGCCACGTTTCGATCCACCGCCCGAGGTGCCACAGCGGCCCAAGCCCAAGCGCCTACGGCCGGGCAAGGCCCGCAGGAACGAGCTCCTCGCTGAGATCCCCGAGGAGCAACGTCCGATCGCCGAGCTGACCGTGCAGGGAATGCCCGCCGTGCGCAAGCGGCTGGCCGAGGAGAACACCAAGCTGAAGGCCGACGGTCGTCCCGAGATGCCTGAGGCGAGTGTCCTCAAGCTCGCCGAAGACCTGCTCCCGCGGCTGCGCGTCGCCGAATGGTTGGATCGGGCAGAGGCGGCGCAACGACAGATGGAGCACCTCGATCTGCGCGACCTACGCAGTGTCGTCGCGGCAGGCTCCGATCCAACTGTGGCCCGCGACGAGACGGCAGCGGCGCTGTGCGAGGACCTCAAGGTGGCACTGCGCGACAAGCAGGACGAAGAACAGCGCCTCTGGCTGGAGGACGTCCAGGCAGCGCTCGGTGTCGGCCGCGTCATCCGTGCGCTGCGGCTGTCGTCGCAACCCCCGAAGGCCGGCGTGATGTTCCCGCCGCCGCTCGCCCGCGAGCTCAGCGAGGCCGCCATCAAGAGCCTCCAGCCCGACGACTCCGGCGATCGCTGGGCCGCCGTGATGGAGGCAGCGGCCTTCTCGCCCGTCCGTACACTCGTCGTACCGACCGTTCCGCCGACCCGCATCAGCGACGACCTCAAGAAGACCGCCCAACGCCTCGGGCCACTCCTCCCCCAGATCGCCGAGTTGCTGGGCATCGAAGTGCCCCCCGGCGCACCACGTCCCAAGCCGCTGCGCCCACAACAACGCAAGGACCAGAAGGGCCGCGGCGCACGGAGCAACCGTGCGGGCGCCGAGCACCCCGATCCGAAGCCCTGAGTCTCACCGGCGCCCCCTTGCCGGTTCGCCCCGTTACTGCGCTCGGACATACGATCACGCGCCATGTCCGACATCGTCACCTACGAAGCGCGTGAGCGCATCGCACTCATCACCCTGAATCGCCCCGAGGCGCGTAACGCTGTCAACGGCGCCGTTGCCGAAGCCCTCGAGGCGGCGATCGACCGGATGGAGGACGATGACGACATCTGGGTCGGGGTTCTGCAGGGCAACACCGAGGGCCAGTCGCGACCCGTCTTCTGCGCAGGCGCCGATCTCAAAGCGATCAACTCCGGCAACGAGCGATTGACGACCGAACGCGGCAACTTCGCCGGCTACGTCTACCGCGAGCGACGCAAGCCCGTCATCGTCGCAGTCGACGGACTCGCCACTGCTGGGGGCTGCGAGATCGTGCTCGCGTCCGACCTCGTCGTCGCCACGACCCGCTCCTCGTTCGGCCTGGCCGAGGTCAAACGCAACCTCATCGCGGGTGCGGGCGGACTGTTCCGTCTTCCTCGAGCGATCGGTCAGGCAGCGGCGATGGAGATGATCCTCACCGGTGAACCGATCGACGCCGAGCGGGCGTACACCCTGGGCCTCGTGTCGCGGCTCGTCGAGCCGGGCGAAGCGACCAACGAGGCGCTGCGACTGGCCGAGAAGATCACCGAGGCCGCGCCATTGGCCGTGTGGGCCAGCCGCAAGATCGTTCTCGCCGCTGCCCAGGAAGATGACGCGACCTTGATTCGGATGACCGGCGAGGCATTCTCGTCGATCATCCACTCCGAGGACACCAAAGAAGGTCTCGAGGCATTCATCGAGAAGCGGCCGCCGAACTGGAAGGCGCGCTGACGCCTGCGACAGGGGTTCAGAGCGGCCGGTAGGTCGTGATGAGTCGGGCGACGATGCCGGCCCGCTCGTACAAGTTCTTCGTGTGTCGATCGCCCGGAAGCGCGAAGCCTTCGATCGCTCGCGCGTCGAGACGTCGGCCCGTCGCGATCACCTCGTGGAGGAGTTCGTCGCCGAATCCGACCTCTCGCGCTTCGGGCGTGATGTACACGTCGAACACGCGCACGATCCGGTCGTCGCCGATCCGTGCCCGGATGTAGCCGACGATGACCTCGTCGATGTACGCGACTCGAACGATCGAGGCGCTGCATTCATCCGCCCAGCCACTCCCGATCGCCGGATTGTCCTCGAGCCAGCGCGGTCCGCCTCGCCGGTCGGTCAAGGTGCTCCGCGCCTCCCGCTCGAGATCATGTACCTGCTCGACCTCGACGTCGTTCGCGCAGTCGAGGGGCCGGATGGTGGGATCGATCATCGGCCGAGTTGTGCGACCTTGCCGAGCACGGTGCGCCGACCGCGATTCGCCCGTTCGTACGCCGCGATTTCGGCCAGCTCGTCGACACCGAGGTCGCCCAGCAGAGCGACGATCTGCGACGCGGGCAGGTGGTCGTAATCGGGCAGCGCGAGCTCGGTTGCGGAAGGAACCGCGACCGGGTCGTGTTCTCCGGCCCGCTCGATTGCGGAATCGACCCGATCGTGCCCCGCCGCGGGCTCACCGACGGGTGGGCGTTTGACGCGCCTCGATGCAGCCCGCTCGCGGTCGGCGCTGATCTGATCGTCGATCTCCTTGCGGAGGCGCCGGAAGCTGTTCGACAGGAGGCCACAACCGAAGATCCTGCTCATGCGCCCCCAAGCGGCCGTCAGGAGAAAATCGGGCAGTCGTCGTCGCCGACAGGACAGTTCGGCGCGTTGGAGCGAACGAGGAGGTAGCACGACGAGCAGAGTTGTTCGTCCTGCTGCTTGGGCTGGAGACGTTCTCCGCCCTCACCCCGCGGGTCGGGTTCCTCGTCCTCGTCGTCGGCCTCGTCGTCGCTCGTGACCATCCGATCCTTCAGGATCTTGTCGAGGTCTGCCTCCACGTCGTCGTCGTCGGGTTGGTCGTCGTCGTCTTCTTCGTCGTCCTCGCTCTTCTTGCGGGTCGTTCGGGGCGACGCATCGTCGTCATCATCGTCCCCGTCGTCATCGCCGTCCGCGTTCACTTCCGTGTCGTCGTCCGCTACCGCTGTGCCGGTGTCATCGTCGACCTCGTCGGGCTCGGGCTCGGCGGCCGCGCCGGCATCGGTACCCTGCTCTTGTTCGTCGTTGGTGTCGTCGTCAGCCATTCATCACTTCGTTCGTCGGTCCCGCCCGCAGAAATCGGGTCGCGGCGGGAGCATATGCCCCGGTCGGAGCCGTCGTGAGTACTACAGGATGTGACACCGGTCACATCCTGTAGCGCCGAGCGTGATCGCCGGCGTGGCGCGTCAGGATCGGCGCCGAGCTTCGGCGCGACGCTCGGACTCGAGGCGCTCGAGTTCTGGGGCATCCGTGGTCATGTGGCTCATCGCCGACGCGAGTGCGCGATGGCCTGCCTGCTCGGCGATCAGGCGGTGCATCTCCAGCGCGACGCGCCGGTACGACGGATGTCCCTGCGGGGATGAACGCAGCTCGAGCATGTGCATCGCCTCGCGGGCATTGAACTGCATCGAATACCGCATCCTGTACGCCATCGAGACCGCATAGGCGGCCTGTTCGGGATGTTCGACCGCGAGGGCGTCGTACAGCGCAGCCGATCGCTCCATCGCCTCGTCGAAGCGCGCTCCGACGCCGGCCTCGACGACGAGTTCTGGTCGTGAGTAGCCGTGGTTCGGGGTGAGACGTTGCCATTCGATCGTGAGCATCCGATGGCGCTGCATGTCCCGGAAGGCGCCGTAGTCGCTGAGCACATCGAACCGATAGAACGAGCGCTCGAACGCGCGACCCGGCTTGTGGCGTCGGTTCTCACGCTCGCCGACGTACGCGCACATGAGCGATGCGCGCTCGTCGGCTCCGAGCCTGCGCACCCGATCGAGCAACTGGCGCTCCGGCAGCGACGATTGCGAGTAGCAGATCGCGGCGAGGATCTTGTCCTCCGCATCTGGATCGAAGTCGACGAGTTCGACCACCGCCTACGGCTCGACCGGAGTGTCGCCGAACAACCCCTGGACGACCGTCGCGGTCTCGGATCGCCGCTCCGAGAGATAATCGCTCCAGATGCCGCCGCGATCGGGCAGGTCGACACGACGAAGGAAGCTCGGGATGACCTTGCGTAACTCGTGGAGCATCAGATCGGCGTACTCCCGAGCTTCGGGCAAGGCACTCGAACGCATCCGGAGCAACAGTGCCTCGAAGGCCTGCCCGGTGCCGTAGATTCCGACGTTCGACGAGGCCGCGGCCGGCAGCACCCCCCGCACCGCGTCGAGAGCCTTCGCCCTCGTGGCGGTCCGATAGACGAACTCACTGTCGCCGGGGTCATGGGCGACGGTCGCCCTGACGTGGTCCGTGACGGCCTCGGCGCAGTGACTGTAGGTGTCGAAGATGCGGTCGAGATCGCCGACGTAGCGAGTGCCGAGCGGCCCGGCGAGGATCTCAGGATCGCGGTAGTAGCGGTACCGACCGCCGAGGCGGGCGTCGTAGGCGATGTACCGCGTGCTCTGTTCGAGATAGCTCATCAGCCGTCCCCACTCGAGCACCTTCGTGAGGATGTTCGACGCCTGCTCACAAGCGAGATGGACACCCCCGAGCTGCGCGACCGAGTCATCGCCGTACTCGAAGAACACCCGCTCATACAGTTCCTCGGCGCGATCGAGACCGACGGTGGCGTCGATCGTCTGGTCGCCGGAGATGTCGAGATCGCCGACGAACTCGTCGAGGAACAGTCGACGCAGCGACTTCGGACTCCGGCTGTAGCGGGCGAACAGCGCACCCTTGACCACCTCTGGGAGGTTGACGAGCGCGAACACCGGTCCGTCGAGGTTCGTGAAGTAGCGCCGCAGGATGTCGGCTTCGCCCTCGGTGAAGTTCTCCGGAACGTAGACGGCCACGATCGACCACTCTACGGCCGCCGCCGACTCGGCCCCGGCATCATGCGCACCCGGTGACCAGGCGCGATAGGCACTCCCCCTACGGCCCACCCGGCCAGGAGAGGCGCGCGCAGGCGCCGTGGCGCGGACGACGGTCAGACGTGAAGCGTGGCGGCGTCCGGCAACACCGTGATCTCGACGCTGCGGGCCGTGCCCAGTCGATGACCGTCCGCGATGACCGTCATCGGGCGATCGAACGCCCATGACGCCTCCGCGACCGATCGGCTGCTGATGTCGGGGTGCGGCATGTGGCTCGCCGAACACAGCTTCCGGCGTGCGGCAAGCCGCTGCCGGAGCGGCATCCCAGGCGCGAACGACACGACCTCGATCCGACCGTCATTCGGATGACCGCGCGGCGCGACGTCCCAGTCACCGATGAACTCTGCGTTCATCACCAACACGACCGGACCACGGAGCAGTCCGCCGCGCCTGTGCGCAGCACGGATCACGAGATGTGCGACGACGAGGCCCGCCGCCACACCGTCCAGCTGCACCCGAACGAGGTCGATCGGCACGGCGAGGACATCGGGCCCGCCCAACCCGCCGACAGCGCCATCGACCAGGCCGTCCTCGGGCCGAGCGCGAGCCTGAACGCCGAGGGTCCGCAACATGTCACCGGAACGGGCACCTGTCGGGACCTCGGAGCCGTCGTCGAACGCGAGCGCCAGCTCACGATCGCCCTCGACCGTGCGGAGCCCGGGCGGACGGACAGTTCGCGCGCCCCATGGTGCACCGCGCTCGACCGTCATGGATCAACTGCGTTGGGCGGTTCGAGGACCGGGAGCGAGCTGTCCGCCACGACGCCACGGAACGCCGCGTCGGCGGCTGCCGCTGCCACGCGCCGCGTCGCAGAGTCGGGGGCGACCAGCGCTATCTGGCGCAGTACGTCGATCAGTTGCTTGATTGTCCGGACGAAGTCGCCCCCGGTGAGTTCCTCGTCGACGACCACCTCGGCGAATCCTTCGCCGGCCACCCAGGCGAACGCCACGGCAGCGAACGTCGGGTCGGGGCCACGGTGCTCGGCGAGGCCAGCGGTGCGTTCGCGCGCCGAGAGATCTGCGCTGATCGCGGACATTCGACGCCACCGCTGGCGCACCTCACCCGACGAGAACCAAGGCGCCGGCGGCGCGTCGCTGCTGCGGTGCTCGTACACGAGACACGAGACCAGCGCCGCCAGATCCGACGGTCCCACACCATCGAGGACGCCATCGCGGAGCACCTCCGCGACGAGCAGATCCGACTCGTGAAACAACCTCGCGAGCAACTCCCCCGCATCCGTGAGGACCCACGACTCGAGATCGACATGGCCGTAGTGGTCGAGCAATGCCACGACTCGGTCGAAATCGTTCGACAGCGAGTGGTTCTTCCCCTTCACCCGGCGTTCGGCGTCGACGATCTGGCGGCGCACACGATCGGCACGCGATGCCGCGACCAGGCGCTCGCGCACATCCGGGTCACGGGCCACGGGGTGTGCGTCGAGCGTTGCCCGCGAAGACGGCGACGGACCGTGCCCGCTCTTGGAGCGGCGCAGATTCGTCTTCCTCAGCGAACGTGCGGCGCGCTCACGAAACTCCCGCTGCGCGGGACCGAAGTGCTGCGGCAACTTCACCGTTCCGATCTGCTCGGGAAGGCGATCGAGGTCGTCGGCATGGACGTGAAAACTCTTGGCGCCCTTCGTGACGAGGGTGAGTCGGACGCCCGCCTTGCGGTGCGCCGTGGCGACCACCACGACGGGTCCGCTGTACTTGCCGGATGAGACGTCGATGACCGCACCGGGACGAAGTCGTGCCATCGCACCGCGCATCTCACCCTCCCGCGTCGTACGGGCACTGCGACGCTCGTCTCCGTCGATGTCGCGCAGACGGCGATACTCGGCGATGTCGCCGTATGGGCTTCTCGCCTCCTCTTCGAGTTCACCGAGATCGGCGCGCAGCCGTTCCAGCCGCCGCTCCAGCCTGACGACATCACGATCGGCCTGGTACTGCGCGAACGAAAGGTTGAGTAGATGGTGGGCCTCGTCGCGGTCGTACCGGCGGATCAGATTGGCCGCCATGTTGTAGGTCGGGCGGAACACCGAGCGCAGTTGGAACGAGGTACTCGAGGCGAGCTCGGCCACGTCATCGAACCGCACCCACGGGGTCCAGAGCACGACCGCGTCACCGCGCTCGTCGATACCGCGCCGCCCGGCACGTCCGGTGAGCTGGGTGTACTGCCCGGGCGTCAGACGCTCATGATGCTCGCCCGTGAACTTCGTGAGCTTCTCGATCACTACCGATCGCGCCGGCATATTGATACCCACGGCGAGGGTCTCGGTCGCGAACACCACCTTCACCAGGCCGGCCACGAAGCACAGCTCGACGACCTCCTTCATCGGCGGCACCATCCCGGCGTGGTGGGCGGCGATTCCCGCCTCGAGCTGCTCCGCGAACCGGTCGAACCCGAGGACGTCGAGATCGGCCCGGTCAAGACCTCCGAGACGCGTCTCGATCAGCCGACGGATCTCGTTCCGCTCGTCCGCCGTCGTCAGCTCGAGTCCCGCGGCAACGCACGACTTGGCCGCTTCGTCACACTGCGCGCGGCTGAAGATGAAGTAGATCGCGGGAAGAATCCGACGATCGCGCAAGAGCTCCACTGTCTCGACTCGCCCGGGTGTCGCCAGCCGACGTCGCTCGTCGATGCGGCCGTCGGCGCCGCGGCGTCTCCGTCCCCCGCCGTCTCGGCCCTGGCGACCGCGAGCGCCGGCTTCGTCCAACTTGAGCGCATCGCGGTTCACATGCCCGTCGATGAAGGTCGGCATGAAGCGAAGTCGATCCGCGGTGCGGTCATCGACCAGGTAGTGATTGCTCAACTCGACTGGCCGCCGCGTCTCGATCACGGCCACCGTCGGTCCCCGCACCGTGGTGACCCAGTTCGCCAGTTCATTCGCGTTGCTCACGGTCGCCGACAGGCACACGAGGCGGATGCCGGCCGGCAGATGGATGATGACCTCCTCCCACACCGGTCCCCGATAGGCATCCTGGAGGAAGTGGACTTCGTCGAGCACGACGACTCCGAGCTCGTCGAGTTGCCGCGATCGTCCATAGATCATGTTGCGGAGCACCTCGGTCGTCATGACAACGATCCCGGCCGATGGGTTGATGGAATTATCGCCAGTGAGTAGCCCGACTGCGGCGTCGCCGTAGATGTCGACGAGATCGCGGTACTTCTGGTTCGAGAGGGCCTTGACCGGCGCCGTGTAGAACGCCCGGCGGCCGCCGCGACGTGCATCCTCGATGCCGTATTCGGCGACGACGGTCTTCCCACTGCCGGTCGGCGCGGCGACGATCACGTGTCGCCCATCGTCGAGCGCGTCGAACGCCTCCCGCTGAAATGGGTCGATCTCGAATGGGAAGCGGGCGGTCAACTCGGACCGATCGACGCTCACGACAGCATTCTGCCAGTCCGGGTCAGGTCTTCGCGGGACGCCGGCGCAGGATGAGCCAGCCGATCAGCACCGCGATGAAGTAGAGCGTCAGCATCGGCAGTGCCAACATCATCAGGGTGATGGGGTCACCCGATGGCGTGATGACCGCGGCCAACACGAAGATCCCGACGATCGCGTACCGCCAAGCCGCGAGGAGCTGCCCAGGTCGGACGATGTTGGCGATCTGGAGAAAGACGAGGAGGACCGGCAGGAGAAATCCGACACCGAACGCGAAGATCATCAACGTGATCAGGCTGACGTAGCTGCTGACGGAGAAGATCTGGGCGACGTCGTCGCCGGCCCACGAGATCAAGAATTCGAGCGCACGCCCGACCGTCAGGTACGCGAGGACTCCACCGGCGGTGAACAGGAGCACGGACGAGAGGACGAACGGGATCGCCAGCCGGCGTTCCCTGGCGTGCAGTGCTGGAACGATGAAGCGCCAGAGTTGCCAGAGCAGGACCGGGAGGGCAAGGATGATGCCGCCGTACATCCCGACGCGCAGCCTGGTCGAGATGCCCTCCGTCGGCGTGAAGGTGGACAGCTCCGGATCGCAGAAGCTCAACCCGCGATCTGCGCACAAATCGCGATAGGGCACCAACAAGAAGTCGAGCACCTGGTCGTACATCGCGACGACCAACACCATGCCGATCGTCACTGCCAGCGCCGACCGGATGATTCGGACGCGCAGTTCCGACAGATGCTCGGACAGCGTCATCGAGTCGTCGAGCGACTCCGTTTCGTCCTCGGTCATCCCGCCACTCACGCCGTGGCGGACTCGTCGTCGCCGGCCGCCGACATGGGCGCGTCGTCACGCCGCTCCTCGCCCAGGCCGCTGGGAGGCGACACCGGAGTCGGCGGATCCCCCGGCGTCGCGATGGTGTCCGATCCCGGATCGGAGGGGTCGGGGGTCTCCGCGACGTCGTTTTCGGCAGGCCCGTCAACGATTTCGTTTCCTGCGCCGACCGCGCTGGACGGATCTTGAGGCGTGTCCGTCCCGGATTCGACTGGCGCGATCGTCAATGGGAGCGATTCCGCAGGTGTGCGGTCGCCGACCTTCGACGGGTCGGCTGCGTCGCGAAGGCGATCGGTCGTCTCGCGCATCTCGCGCATCGGCTCGTCGATGGCGTTCTTCAGCTCGGAATGGAATCCGGTTCCCATCTTCTTCAGGTCGCCGTAGGTCTGATTGAACTTGCGGACCGCATCGGGCAGCTTCTCGGGCCCGAGGACGACCAGCGCCAGCAGGAGGATGATGATGACCTCGCTCCCCTGCAGATTGAACACCATCCGCAGTCTACGGGCCTGCAATCATTCGCCGGAATGCAACAACGTCTCCCATCGCGGCTGGATCCGCCGATCGCGTTCGGTCATCGCGGCGCCGCGGCACACGCGCCCGACAACACGCTCGATTCGTTCGACCTGGCCCTCAAGCTGGGCGCCTCGGGCCTCGAGAGCGACGTCTGGCTGACCGCCGATGGGGTTCCCGTGCTCGACCACGGTGGCGTCGTCGGACATCGGCTTCGCCGCAAGCCCATCGGAGAGGTGCCGCGGGCCTCGCTGCCGAGCCATATTCCAGCCCTGGAGGACATGCTGGCGCAGTGCGGCACCCAGTACCACCTCTCACTCGACCTGAAGGTCCCTGCAGCGGCAGATGCTGCCATCGGCGTGGTCGCCGAGCAGGACCAGTCGATGTTGTCACGGCTGTGGCTGTGCCACCCGAGTGTCGACGTGCTGGCAGCACTGCGGACCCGGGCGGACGGAGCGAGGCTGCTCAATTCGACCAGGCTCAGACGATTGGATGAGGGCCCGGAGCGTCGCGCCGCGCGCCTCGCGAGCGACGGGATCGACGGCATCAACATGCACCGCACCGATTGGAATGGTGGGCTCGTCGTCCTCTTCCATCGTTTCGAGCGGGTCGCCTTCGGCTGGGACATGCAGTTCGAGCACGAACTCCAAGACGGATTGCGAATGGGTCTGGACGCCGTCTACAGCGACCATGTCGACGTCATGAACGACGTCTTCACCACCGAGTACGGCTGACCGCGTTGAGGACGTTGTGCGGCCAGAGCGCAGCATTGTCACGATTTCGGCCCGCAGCAGATGCTGATCGTCGAGGCCTGAGCGCCCTACGATCTGACGATCGCACCGCTGAGGAGAATCTCGTTCGGCCGAGGAGTGCTCGCCGGGCTGCTTCTCGTGTCGATGTGCGGACTCGCGGCCCGTGCTGCGGGAGACGTCGGCCGGATCGAATCTCACGCCAGCGCGGGACAGCCCGCCATTCGGATCGATCCGCCGACGCGACGCGTGACGGTGCTGGCGGGCGGCGACATCCTGACCGAGTCGCGTGTTCGTGCGTCGGCTGCTGCGGCGGGCGCGAGGACCGGAAGGCGTTTCGACTTCGAGCCGATGTTCGCGGAGCTGCAACCGGTGATCGAGACCGCCGACCTCGCCATTTGCAACATGGAGATCCCCATTGGAACACCTGGTGGCACGTACGGGTACGCGGGGAGATCGCCGTACGGCGGCAACCGGTTGCTCGCCCCGTACGAGATCGCGTCCGGCTTGCGGAGCGTCGGGTTCGACCGTTGCTCGACGGCCTCGAACCACGCGTACGACACGGGTGCCGCAGGAATCGCGTCCACGATCGAGGCGTTGCTTGCGAACGGCATCTCAGCCGTGGGAACCGCCCGCAATCCCGCCGAATCGGTCGACCGGGTCTTCACCGTTCGCGGTGTCGACGTCGCGCACCTCGCGTACACGACGTACTCCAATACGGTCCGACCCGGTGCTGGTTGGCTCTTGAACTACACGCGCAGCCCGGCCGTCATCGCCGCCGCGGTCGGTCGAGCCAGAGCGTCCGGCGCAGAGATCGTCCTCGTCAGCCTGCACCTGTCCAAGGAGCTGGCCAGGTTCCCGGCGGCCGACGATCGAGCCCTCGTGACGCAATTGGTCGCGCTGGCCGACGTCGACGCCGTCTTCCTCCACGGCCCGCACGTCGTCCAGCCGTTCGAGATGGTCCGGGGCACGCCCGTCTGGTGGAGCCTCGGGAACTTCGTCTCCGAGATGGGCCCGCCGTCCGTCGGGCGGTACGCCAGCCCCCGAACGAGCGATGGCTTGCTGGCATACGTGGAGTTCACCGAGGAGCCATCGGGTGGATACACAGCCCGGCCGATGTCCATTGCGATCTGCAACGACCTCGTCGACCGCACGGTCAGGTCGGCGACCGCCGCTCTCGCCCGACCGGATGTCGCCGGCCGAGTCAGATCCGAATTGTCAACGTGCCTCGATCGCACGCGAAGTCTCGTACCGCACGCCCTGTGACAGCGATCATCACGTCCTGTCGACAGCGATGGGAGTGTCGGCGCGTCAGAGCCACTGCCAATGGCCGACCGGCCAGAAGACCACGAATGCGCGGCCGATGAGATCGCTGTCGTCGATCGGGCCGAGTTGCCGGCTGTCTTGGGAGCCACCACGGTTGTCGCCCATCACGAAGACGCTGTCGGACGGCACGAGCACCGGCGCGAAGTCACCACCGCAGTTGCCATTCAGAGTGGCAGGGGCGAGATATGGCTCGTCGAGCGCGGCGCCGTCGACGAACACCTGACACGACCGCATCTCGATCTCCTCGCCGTCCACAGCGATCACCCGTTTGATCAGGTCACGCTCGGACGCGCCAGAGATCTGATGGAGCACGACGACATCGCCGCGGTTCGGATCGTGCAGCCGGTACGAGAGCTTGTTGACGAACACGCGATCGCCCGACTCGAGGGTGGGCGACATCGACGAACCGTCGACGACGAAGTGTGCGAGAACGAAACCACGGACGAGGAACGCGACGAGCAGGGCGATCGCGATGACCACGATCCAGTCGATGAAGACTCGTGCGCCGGACGTGCGACGACCACCCACGGGCTCGGGATCGATCGCTGTGTCGACGTCCGATGTGGTGTCGATCGGCGGGACCCCGGCCCCGACACCCGGAGCCGCGTGCGTGCCATCGACGTGGCCACTGGCAGGCGGCGTGCCGGCAGCGGACGGCCGGGCCGAGTCGAGGATCTGTGTGGCCGCGACCTCGACCGGTTGCCGCGGCGGCTCGCGCAGCTCGGGTTCGTCGAACTCCTCCGTCACAGATCGACACGGTAACTGGGCATCCGATCATCGAGACGGCGCCCCCTCGAGACATGGGCCTGGGCGACCACCTGCTCGATCAGAGCGTCTCGATGAGCCGCTCGACGCGCTCGTCGCGGCTGCGGAACGGGTCCTTGCAGAGAACGGTGCGCTGTGCCTGGTCGTGGAGCTTCAGGTGGACCCAGTCGACGGTGTAGTCGCGCTTACGTTCCTTCGCCCTGCGCACGAAGTCGCCCCGCAGGCGCGCCCGCGTCGTCTGTGGCGGCACGTCGATCGCTGTCTCGATGTCGGCATCGGTGCAGATGCGCTCGACCATGCCACGATCCTGCAGGCGATAGAAGGGACTACGCGCCCGCGACACGTCGTGGTACTGGAGATCCAGCAGCTGCACCCGGGCATGCCCCAGCGGGAGGTCCTGGCGCTCGCGGTAGGCCTCGAGCAATTTGTACTTGATCACCCAGTCAACCTCGCGGTCGAGCTTCATCGGGTCGTTCTCGATCGTCGAGACACAGTGTTCCCACATCTCGAGCGCCCGCTGTTCGAGTGGCGGGAAACCCACCTTGTCCCCATAACGAAGCGCACGATCGAGGTATTCGCGCTGGATGTCGAGGGCACTGACCTCGCGGCCGTTGGCAAGCCGAACGGTTCGACGACAGGTGATGTCGTGGCTGATCTCACGAATCGCCCGAATCGGATTCTCGAGCGTCATGTCGCGCAGCACGACCGCATCGTCCTCGAGCATCCGCAGCATGCACGCTGCGGCTCCGATCTTCACGAACGACGTGTATTCACTCATGTTCGAGTCGCCGACGATCACATGCAGCCGCCGGTAGCGCTCCGCGTCGGCGTGAGGTTCGTCGCGGGTGTTGATGATCGGACGGCTGCGCGTCGTCGCCGACGACACGCCCTCCCAGATGTGTTCGGCGCGCTGTGCGATCGAGTACGTCGCACCGCGGGCGGTCTGGAGAACCTTGCCGGCGCCGGTGTAGATCTGGCGGCTGACGAAGAACGGGATGAGCACCTCCGCATAGTGCGCGAGGTCGTCCTCGCGGGCCGTCAGATAGTTCTCGTGGCAACCGTACGAGTTACCGGCCGAGTCGGTGTTGTTCTTGAAGAGGTAGATCGTGCCCCGGATCGACTCCTCGGCGAGTCGCTGTTCGGCGGATTCGACGAGTTGTTCGAGGATCCGCTCGCCGGCTTTGTCGTGGACGACCACCTCGTACAGAGAGTCGCACTCGGGCGTCGCGTACTCCGGGTGGGAGCCGACGTCGAGATACAGGCGCGCCCCGTTCTGGAGGAAGACGTTCGAGCTGCGACCCCACGACACGACACGTCGGAACAGGTACCGCGCGACCTCGTCAGGACTCAGCCGCCGCTGCCCGCGCAGGGTGCAGGTGACGCCATACTCGTTCTCGATGCCGTAGATACGGCGGTCCATGTCGGCAACCTACTTCGTGCGCGGCGGCAGGACTGGGGCGCGCAACGTCATGCCGGCCGGAAGCGGAGCACGGCACCCGGCCGCGCCTGCGCGACGTCGGAGATGTCGTACCGATCGACCACCGCGGCAACCGGATACCCACCGGTCGTGGGATGGTTGGACAGCATCACGATCGGTTGGCCCGAAGGCGTGATCTGCACCGCCCCCTCGAGCAAGCCTTCACTCGACATTGCACGAATGCGCTGCGCGTCGATGCGCCCCTCGACGCTCGGTCCTCCCGCCATCTCGGCGCCCTCGCGCTGCGCGTCAGTAGCCGGCTCGAGCCGTACTCCGACCCGGCTGACCTCGGACGTCACCGACCAGTCGCCGATGAGGACGTTGGTCGGGCCGAACCACGAGTGCTGCGGCCCATCCCAGATGTGGATGTCGGTACCCGGCGGATCGTGGGGCGCGAGGTCGGCGGGCATCTCGGTGCCGGGGTCGGGCCCGATCGACAGCCGATCGCCGGCTACGGGGTCGGGCGGCCCAAGGCCCGACAATGTGTCGCGCGAGCGTGAACCGAGGACCTTCGCGACGTCGAACCCGCCGCGGACCGCGAGGTAGGCCCACATCTCCCCGAGTGGCGCATCGACGCGCATTCGATCGCCGGCTCGAAGTGTCCGGAGGGCCCCGTCACCACTCGACGCGACGACAGCAGCGGACCGTGCCTCGATCACGAGGCCGCGCATCGTCTCGATCGTCGCCGCGTCACGATGGTTGCCGACGAGGCGGTTGGCGAGATCGTGCGCCCGTCGGTCGACCGCTCCCGCCCGTGGGACACCGAGATCGGCATACCCGAACCGGCCGTGATCCTGGAGCGTCGTGCCGAAACCGACCTCGACGATGTCGAGCCCGCTCATCCAGGATCTTTCGTCTGTCGCATCAGACTGCGGTGTCCGTGAACCGCACGGTCGTCCCAGGCACGATGCGGGACGGGGGGTCCGCTGCTGGATCCCAGAGCACTTCATCGGTGGTGCCGAGCAGATGCCAGCCACCCGGAGATGGCGCTGGATACACCGCCGAATAGTGCGCCGCGATCGCCACCGAACCCATCGGCACGCGCGTGCGTGGCGTCGCTCGGCGAGGCAGTTCGAGCCGCGGATCGAGGCCGCCGAGGTAAGCGAACCCCGGCGCGAATCCGCAGAACCGAGCAACGTACTCGACGGCGGTGTGCCGCTCGATGACCTGCGGTACGGAGAGTCCGGTGCGCTCTGCCACATCGGCGAGATCAGGACCGGCGTAGCGCACCGGGATCACGACCGGCTCGGCGGCGATCTCGACAGGCTCCGGCACGATGTCGGACAGCAACTCGGCGACTGCGCCGAGACGGGAACGTTCACACCGGACGAGCACGGTGTGTTCGGCCGCGACCACCTCGTCGATGCCGACCACGCCCATCGTGCGCACACCCCGGGCCCAGGCGACCGGATCATCGACCTCGTCGATCAGCCACGCCTCTGGGCCGTAGGGCCTGACCCGCATACTCAGTCCGTGAACCGTCGGACGTCGAGCCCTGCGATGTCGAGTGCCGCCCGCACGGCGCGGGCGATGTCGACCGCCCCCGGCGTATCGCCGTGGACGCACAACGATTGAGCCCGTACCTCCACGATGCTGCCGTCCACTGCGCGGACCTCGCGATCGACGGCCATGCGCACTGCGCGCAGCGCGATCTCGTCGACATCGGTGAGCACGCTGCCGTCCCGACCACGCGGCACGAGTCGACCGGACGATTCGTAGGCGCGGTCGACGAAGGCTTCGCTGATCCCCGCAAGCCCGGCATCGGCCGCGGCGGCGAGCAGTTGCGACGCCGGCGGGCCGAGCATCGCCAGCGAAGGGTCGTACTCGAGCGCTGCCGCGACGACAGCGCGCGCTTTCGCCGGATCGTCGGCCACGGCGTGATAGAGCGCGCCATGTGGCTTGACATAGGTGATGCCGGGCCCCTCCACCCTCGCGATCCCGTCGAGCGCGCCCCGGTGGTACAGCACCTGGTCGCGCAACTCCTCGGGAGCGACGTCCCGCGCGCGTCGTCCGAAGCCGGCGAGGTCCGGGTAGGCGACGTGCGCCCCGACCGCAACCTGCCGCTCGGCGGCCGCTCGGCAGACGGTGCGCAGTGTGCTCGGGTCGCCGGCGTGGTACCCGCAGGCGACGTTGGCGCTCGTCACGATCTGGAGCATCGCCTCGTCGTCGCCCATCCGCCAGGTCCCGTAGGACTCGCCGAGATCGGCGTTGAGGTCGATCACATCGCCGATCGTAGGCGAGCGGCGTCAGGAGAAGACGGCGTTGCGCTCGACGTCGTCGAGACGCCGGAAGCAACGACGACCGTTCGTGCGCGACAGATCGGCCACCTCGAGTTCGTTCGCGTCGATCGTGCGATCGGGCCCGCTGAGCGCGGCCACGCCGACAGCGACCGCTGCGGCGAGGTCGAGCGACTCCTCCCAAGCGTCGGCGAGTAGCGCAGTGGCCGCATCGGCATCTCCGCCGATCGCGGCGTAGTCGCGACGATCGACCACCGTGCCGTCGTACAGAATGTGGAACATCTGATCGGCCGCGGGCTCGACGCCCACCTCGGCGACGAGGATCTCGACCTCCATCGGCTTCATCTCGTGGGTGAAGATGTTGCCGAGCATCTGCGCGTAGTTGTTGGCCAGACCGCGGGCGTCGACGTCGTCGCGCGAGTACTGGTAACCCTTCAGGTCGGCCGCACGCACACCAGCGACGCGCAATTGGTCGAACTCGTTGTACTTGCCGACACCGGCGAACGCGATGCGGTCGTAGATCTCACTGATCTTGCGAAGGGTCTTGGAGGAGTTCTCGGCGACGATCGTGATGCCATCGACATACCGCACGGCAACGAGCGCGCGCCCCCGGGCGATGCCCTTGCGCGCGAAGTCGGCGCGATCCTTCATCATCTGTTCTGGGGCGACGTAGAACGGCATGCTCATCGTGCACGTACCTCCGCCGCGATCGTCTCGTAGCGAACCGCGAGGTCGTCATCGTCGACTTGCATCCAGCCCTCGACGTCGATGGTCGCGACGGTCGGGTAAATGCCGCGGAGCGGGTCGGGGCCACCGGTGGCGGAGTCGGCATCGGCCGCCTCCCAGAGCGCCCGGGCGACGAGCTCGATCGCCGCGCTGCGGTCGAAGTCAGATCGATAACCGACCTTGATGACGGTGCCGGCATGCAAGCTGCCCGACCCGGTCGCGACGTAGTCCCGTTCCTCGTAGCGACCACCCGTCGGGTCGTAGTCCCAGAGTCGGCCGACGCCGCGGCGCTCGTCGTAGCCTGCGAAGATCGGCACGACGACCATGCCCTGCATCGCTGCGGGGAGATTGCTGCGCACCATCATCGACAGCTGGTTGGCCTTGCCCTCGAGACTGATCGAGGATCCCTCGACCTTCTCGTAGTGCTCGAGCTGGAGCTGGAAGAGGCGCACCATCTCCATCGCCGGGCCCGCTGCGCCCGCGATGGCAACACCACTGTGGCGATCGGCCTGGACGACCTTTTCCATCGTGCGGTGGGAGATGAGGTTCCCTGAGGTCGCGCGCCGATCGCCGGCCATCACCACGCCGTCGGCGTAGCGCAGCGCCACACACGTGGTGGCATGGGGGACGTCGAAAGTGGCGTTCCCTGCGGCGGTCGTGTCCGTGGCCAGCCCGACCCGGCGCAGGAGGTCGGGGAAGTTCGCCCCGGGGTCGTCGCCCGGGGTGAAGAACGGCATCGACACGGGCTACTGACCGCCCTTTTGCACGTAGGACTTCACGAAGTCCTCGGCGTTGGTCTCGAGCACCTCGTCGATCTCGTCGAGCAAGTCGTCGAGTTCGGCCTTGAGCTTGTCCCCGGTTTCGGTCACCGCTGGGGCGGCGTCGGCAACCTCGGTCTCGGTGCGGGCCGTG
The DNA here is from genome assembly GCA_033791105.1 of Acidimicrobiia bacterium. GTDB lineage: Bacteria > Actinomycetota > Acidimicrobiia > Acidimicrobiales > Ilumatobacteraceae > JASJHI01. The sequence continues at coordinate 21,498 of JASJHI010000149.1, forward strand.
GTGCTCTTCGGCTTCTGTGTGCGTTCTGCCATCAGGCTGTGCCTCCGGTGGATGGTTCGCCGAGACGGTCGAGCAGTTCTCCGGCCGTCTCGCTCGTGTCGATCAAGGTAGCAACGTGTTCGGCGGTGCCGCGCAGTGGTTCCATCATCGGCACGCGACGCAACGGGTCTCGCCCGACGTCGAACACGAGCGAATCCCAATTTGCGGCGACGATGTCGTCGGGGTACTTCGACAGGCAACGCCCGCGGAAGTAGGCCCGCGTCGTGGTCGGTGGTTCGGTCATCGCCAGCATCACCTCGGCGGGCGGCACGAGCACGTCGAGGCCCGCGCGCAGTGCCAGGCAACGCTCGGCGCGCAGATCGTGGTACTGCAGATCGATCGCCTTCAGCCGCGCCGAGCCTCTACGGACATCGTGACGTTCGGCGTACCCCTCGACGAGTCGCTGCTTCGCGACCCAGTCGACCCAGGGGGCCACCGATGCCGGATCGCGCTCGAGTCCGGTCAGCACCTGCTCCCACCTCGCCAACACATCCGCGCCAACCACCTCGTCGACGCATTCGAGTCCGTGTGAGCGCTCGTATTTGCGCGCCCGTTCGAGGAGGCCCCATTGGACTTCGAGAGCGGTGGCCCGGCGCCCGTCGCGCAGCAGCACGGTCCGACGCAGTGTCGTGTCGTGGCTCACCTGGCGAATGGCGGGCACCGGATTGCCGAGTTCGAGGTCGTCCCCGAGCGCATCGTCCTCGATCATCGAGAGCACGATCGCAGTCGTGCCGATCTTCAGGTAGGTGGCGACCTCGCTCATGTTGGCGTCGCCGACGATGACGTGCAGGCGACGGTACTTCTGGGGGTCGGCGTGCGGCTCGTCGCGGGTGTTGACGATCGGCCGCTTGAGTGTCGTCTCGAGCCCGACCTCCTCCTCGAAGAAGTCGGCGCGTTGACTCAACTGGTATTCGATGTCGTCGTGCGGGCGCCCCGGGAGTTCGCACCCGACCTTGCCGGCGCCGCAGAAGATCTGCCGGGTCACGAAGTGTGGGGTGATCTGGCTCGCCAGACGTCCGAACGGAACGGCTCGGGCGATGAGGTAGTTCTCGTGGCAGCCGTAGCTGTTGCCCTTGCCGTCGGAATTGTTCTTGTGTACGACGATCTCCGAGCCGTCGTCGAGCATTGAGTCGGCACGCTCCATCGAGACGCGCACGATCTCTTCCGCTGCGCGATCCCACACGACCGCTTCGCGGGCTGTCGTCACCTCGGGCATCGAGATCTCCGGATGCGCATGGTCGACGTAGTAGCGAGCGCCATTGGTGAGCACGGCGTTGACGAGTGTTGTCTCGACCTCGGGCGCCAGAGTGTCGTCGAGGGAGAAGCCGCGGGCGTCGTTGGCCGGTTGCTCGTCCTCGAAATCCCAGCCGATCCGACCGCGCTCTCGGTTGGTCGATGCGACATAGGCGTTGATCAGTGTGGACGACGACGAAACCGGGTTGTTGTCGCCGCCGCGCACCACGATGCCGTACTCGGTCTCGATCCCGCAGACCTTCGGCAGCGCCATCCACGCAACCTATCTGGCCCGGCGCTACAGATACTGGCCGGTCTACACCCGTTCGATCGCCCGACCGCCGGCATCGGCGTCGTCGACGGCCTCGGCGACGAGCGTGCGAATGAACACGATCCGTTCGCCCTTCTTGCCCGAGATCTTCGCCCAGTCATCCGGGTTGGTGGTATTGGGGAGGTCTTCGTGTTCCTTGTACTCCTGCTTGATCGAATCGAGCAGATCCTGTGTGCAGACGCCCTTGGTGCCACCACCGATCACCCGCTTGATCGCCAGCTTCTTGGCCCTGCGCACGACGTTCTCGATCATCGCCCCGGAGGAAAAGTCCTTGAAGAAGAGCACTTCCTTGTCGCCGTTCTGATAGGTGAACTCGAGGAACCGATTGGCCTCGTCCTCGCGGTACATCTCCTCGACGGTGTCGGCGATCATCTCCTCGATCGACCGCGCAGGGTCGATCGGGATGTCGTCGGTGAGGTAGCGGGAGAAAATCGCACGCGCCGCGTCCGCCGTCGGTCGCTCGATCTTGATCTTGACGTCGAGTCGGCCGGGGCGAAGGATCGCCGGATCGATCAGGTCCTCGCGATTGGTGGCGCCGATCACGATGACGTTGCGCAAACCTTCCACGCCGTCGATCTCGGCGAGCAGCTGCGGCACGATCGTGGACTCCATGTCGGAGCTGATTCCCGAGCCGCGTGTGCGGAACATCGAGTCCATCTCGTCGAAGAACACGATGACGGGCCAGCCCTCGTCGCTCTTCTCGCGCGCCCGCTGGAAGACGAGTCGGATCTGGCGCTCGGTCTCACCGACGTACTTGTTGAGCAACTCTGGGCCCTTGATGTTGATGAAGTAACTGCGGCCCTTGCCTTCGCCCACC